>NZ_DASVTO010000111.1:0-9629 GCF_036387535.1 Sphingomonas sp. | reverse complement strand
CGATCTGCCGCTTGAGCGACGAGTCGGAAGAACTCATCTGCGTCAGATAGGCGGACATCTGCTCCGGCGAGCGCTTGAAGTTGCGTGAAATCCTCGCGTAGCTCTCGTCCACTTCGGCCTTGGTGACGTCGATCTTGTTGGCCTTGGCTTCCTGGATCTGCAGCGTCTCGTCGATCAGGTTGCGCAGCACCTGCAGCTTCAGCCGCTCGCGCTCCTCGCCTTCCACCTTGCCGCCATTGGCGGCCAGCACCAGCGCCAGCCGCTGTTCGATGTCGGTCTGCGTGATGATCGTGCCGTTGACGATGGCCGTCGCCTTGCGGACGTTGGGATCGACCTTTCCGAACACGGTCAGGTCGTTGGGCAGGTTCATCGATTGCGCCGATGGTCCGACGCTGTCGTCCACGGTCTGCGCCACGGCGGAAACGCCCAGACCGAGCCCGGCCGCCAACAGGGCGGCACGCCCGATCCGATGCTTCAAATATGCACCCAATACCCGCTCCAATTCCTGTAATTCCACGCGCGACACGGGAATAGCCCCCGTACCGACCCCCGTCTGAACCCCAGCTTAGCGACCGAGGTTCTTGAGCGCCAGTGTCACGGCCACGGTGCTGCCGCGGCGGGTGGATCCGATGATGTCGAAATCCCGGCGATAGGATGCGCCCAGTTCGAGGCATTCGTCCTCGTACAGGATGCCGAGTCGTTGCCGGACCGGCTGATATCCGTCCGACAGCGACCCGGGATCTTCCTGCTTCCCGGTCAGATCGACGACGGTCGATCCGAATACCGAGACGGTGCGGGTCACCTGCAGCCGGCCGCCCAGCCGGATCTCCTCACGGTCGCGCAGATCCTCCAGCAGCGTGTCGACGTTGCGGTTCAGCCGGAAATAACCGACCGTGGCATAGGTCCGGCGACCGCCTAAAGTGGCGTCGATCTCGTTCCGGCGGACCTGCATATTGTCCTTGTCGAGCCGGATGCGCTGCGTCAGCGCGGCGAAGCGGCCGTAGCGGATCGTGGTCTGCGCCACGATATCGGAAAAGCGGTCGGTCAATCCCGTACCTTGCGGGAACAGCGACGGCTTGGTCGACAGGCGGTAGCTTTGCCCGACCAGCGCGCGGACCGACAGCCGCGGCAGATCCAGCGCCCATTCCGCACCATAGACGGCCCGCGATCCATCCTCGAACCGGTCATAGCCGCTGAACCGGTTGATCGCGAACAGGTTGAGCGTTTCCAGGTCGATCGCGCGGCTGTCCTCGTTGGGGATTGCGAGATTGCGGAGCGGGGGCGTGGCCACCAGTTGCAGCCGTGGCGTGATGACCTGCGTTCCGCCCAGGAAGGATCCGGTGAATGGCCAGCGCATGTCGACCGCCCCCGCGACGATGCCGCGCCCGGTCCAACCGTCGGTGCCCCGGTAGCTGATCGTCGGGGTCGCGAGGCCATTGTCGCTATGGTAGAGGTCGCCGCGTGCATAGGCGGTGAAGGTCACATCCTGACCCAGCGGCGTATATCGGCGCAAGTCCCAGCGGGCGCCGGCAAAGGCGCGCTGCGTATCCTGGCCCGCGGTGCGGATCAGCGACAGGCTGTTCAGTTGAAGCTCGACCCGTCCGCCGAGCCAGGGGTCGGTCAGGCGGCGCCGATAATCGATGGCGGGGATGGCGATCGGCTGTTGCCCCTGCACCGCGGTCGCGCGCAGCGTCTGTACCGCATAACCCGCAATCGACAGATAGCTGTCGCCATCGATCCGTTCGACATCGAGGACCGAGCGCAGGCGATCGTCGTTGGAAATGTCATAGCGGCGCAGGAAGGTGCGATCGGTGGTGAGGCGGAGCGACCCGGTCACCGACCAATAGGGATCCAGCTGGAACTTGCCATTGGCATCGAGATAGCCGCGGACACCGCGGTCGCTGTCGACATCCGCCGGTACCAGCAAGGCGGGCGAGCGCGATCCGTAGGTGACCATGCCGCCGACCTGGTAGGCGCCGTTCGACGTCAGTTCCCGGTACTGGCCACCGATCGCGGGCAGCACCTTGGTATAGACGTGCGGCGTGATCGTCAGATCGCGACCCGGCGCCATCTTGATATAATAGGGCACCGAAAACTCGGCACCGTTCAGGCGGGCGACCTGGAAATCGGGAACGAGCAGGCCGGGGCCGCCGCCCTGCTGGCCGTCGGGGTGCGAAAAGGCGGGCAGCCAGAGCACCGTGACGCCCAGCAGCGTGAAGCGCGCATCCCGGTAGCTGATCCGGTGCCGGGCGGGATCATGCACCACCCGCACCGCGCTGATCGTCCAGACCGGCGTGCGGGGGCAGCCGCCGGCATCGGTCACGGCGCAGGGTGTATAGGCGGCGCGTTCCAGGGTGCTGACGCCGTTGACGCGGGTGCCGCGGACCGCCGCAAGCCGTCCGCCATCCTCCAGCACCAGCAGCAGATTTTCGATCGCGCCGTCCTTCAGCGTGTCGGTCAGGTCGACGCTGTCACCATAAGCGGTGTCGCCGCCGGGATTGACGACCGCGACATTGCCCTCCGCCCGAACCGCGCCGGTCTTGCGGTTCCAAACGATGCGATCGGCGCGCAACCGGTTGCCGGACCGCACCATCCGCACGTCGCCGGTCGCGGTGACGATTTCGGTATTGTTGTCATAATCCAGCGTGTCGGAACTGAACCCGACTTCCTTGTCGCCCAGCGGTTCGGTGACGCCGACATTGGCGGGCGGCGCGACCGGGCGGGGCCGCAGATCGGGCACCGTCTGATCATCGGCGGACGAACCGGGCGCCGATACCGGACCCGTTACATCCTGCGCCGGGGCGGCAATCGCCGGCTGTGCCAGCAGCAGGGCGACCGGAATCAGGGTCCGGCTGGTCATCATCACGCGCAAGCAGGAACCCCGTCACGGCCACTATGGCACGGCAATGCCTATCGCATCGTCTTCCGCGGGCCGCAATCGCCGATGCGGCAGCGATGGTCGCCATGATTCGGGGGTGACCGCACGCATTTTGCCACCGCCCGGCGATGCGCCTAGAGAGAGACATCCGTTCAAAAGAAAGACTATCGAAATGCAGGTTCGTTTCGCAGACACTGGTCCCGCCGACGTGACGACGGTCGCCTATCCGGTGACCGGTACCGGTTTCCCGTCGACCGACCCGGCCGCCGCGGCGCTGGCCACGGGATCGGCCGCAGCGCAGCGGTTCGAAGGGGAGGCCGGATCGGTCATGGACCTGTTCGTGCCGATCGATGGCGGCGCGCGCCATGTGCTGTTCGTAGGGATCGGCAAGGCGGCGCCGTCGCCCGCGAACCACGAAAAGGCAGGTTCGGCGCTGGCCGCGCGCCTGCTGACGTCCGGCGAGACGCGGCTGGTGATCGACCTGACCGACAGCACGCTGGAAGACAAGGCGTCCGCGGCGGCGCATCTGGCGTTTGGCGCGGTCATGCGCAGCTGGCGCTACGACAAGTATCGCACGAAGCTGTCCGCGACGGCCAAGCCGACGCTGGCGGAGATCATCATCATCGGCGGCGGGGCCGGGGCGGCCGACGCCTATGCCCCGCTTGCCGCGCTGGCCGACGGGCTGTCGTTGACGCGTGAGCTGGTCACCGAGCCGGCGAACATCATCTATCCGGAAAGCTTCGTCGCGCGGTGTCGCGGCCTGGCCGATCTGGGCATCGAGATTACGGTGCTGGGCGAGGCCGAGATGGCGGCGGCCGGCATGGGTTCGCTGCTGAGTGTCAGCCAGGGCAGCGCGCGCGAGGCGCAGCTGCTGGTGCTGCATTGGAACGGGACCGGGGAGGCGGGTACGCCGCCGCTGGCGCTGGTCGGCAAGGGCGTGACGTTCGACACCGGCGGCATTTCGATCAAGCCCGCCGCCGGAATGGAGGACATGAAGTGGGACATGGGTGGTGCGGGCGCCGTGGCCGGTGCGATGGCCGCGCTGGCGGGACGCAAGGCCAAGGCCAACGTCGTCGGTATCTGCGGACTGGTCGAGAACATGCCGTCCGGCACGGCGACGCGCCCCGGCGACGTGGTGACGTCGATGTCCGGCCAGACGATCGAGGTCATCAACACCGATGCCGAAGGGCGGCTGGTGCTGTGCGATGCGATCACCTGGGTCCAGAAGCAGTATAGTCCCAAGACGATCGTCGATCTGGCGACGTTGACCGGCGCGATGATCGTCGCGCTGGGGCATGAGCATGGCGGGCTGTTCGCGAATGACGACACGCTGGCCGAACAGTTGCTGGCGGCGGGCACGACCAGCGGCGACAGCCTGTGGCGGTTCCCGCTGGGTGACGCCTATGACAAGCTGATCGACAGCCCGATCGCCGACATGAAGAATGTCGGGCCGCGGCCGGGCGGATCGATCACCGCGGCGCAATTCATCAAGCGCTTCGTGGATGAGGGGGTCCGCTGGGCGCATCTCGACATTGCCGGCATGGTGTGGGCCGCCAAGCCCGGCACGCTGCATGACAAGGGTGCGACCGGATATGGCGTCCGCCTGATCGACCAGTTCGTCCGCGACGCTTTCGAGGGTTGAGGCCGTCCCTCCCTCCCTGCGGCCCGATGGGACCAGGGGAGGGAGGTTACAGCGTGCGCGGATCTCGCTAGGCGGCGGACATGCAGGTCGACTTCTATCATCTGGGACACGCCCCGATCGAACAGGTGTTACCGCGGATCGCGGAGCGGGTAGTCGCCGCGGGCGGGCGCCTGCTGGTGGTGGCGGGGGATGCCGGCATGCTGGAGGCGCTGGATCGCGCGCTGTGGGCGTATGAAAGCGACGCGTTCCTGCCGCACGGCCGCGCGGGGCAGGGCGGCGAGGCGCATCAGCCCGTCCTGCTGTCGACCATCATCGATCCGCAGAACGGCGCGCGCAACCTGGCGCTGGTCGACGGCCAGTGGCGCGCCGAGGCGCTTGGATATGACCGGGCCTTCCATTTCTTCGATGACGGATCGGTCGATGCGGCGCGCGAGGCCTGGCGGTCGCTGAACGGCGTCGCGGATGTCGAGCGCCGTTTCTGGCGGCAGGACCCGGACGGGCGCTGGACCCGAGTCGCCTGAGCCGGCTTGCCCGGCGCGCGCCGGCCGACTAGAGGGGCGGCTCCATCCTTCACCGCTATTCACAGGAGCCCGTCCGGCCATGGCGACCGAGCGTACCTTTTCGATCATCAAGCCCGACGCCACGCGTCGCAACCTGACCGGTGCGGTCACCGCGATGCTGGAGGACGCCGGCCTGCGCGTCGTCGCGTCCAAGCGCATCCACATGACCCGCGAACAGGCGGAAGGCTTCTATGCCGTGCATGCCGAGCGGCCGTTCTTCGCCGATCTGGTGAGCTTCATGATCTCCGGCCCGGTGGTCGTCCAGGTCCTGGAAGGCGAGAATGCCGTCCTGAAGAACCGCGAAGTCATGGGCGCGACCAATCCGGAAAACGCGGCCGAGGGCACGATCCGCAAGGTGCACGCCGAATCGATCGAAGCCAATTCGGTCCATGGTTCGGACAGTGCCGAGAACGCCGCGACGGAAATCGCCTATTTCTTCAAGCCGGAAGAAATCGTCGGCTGATCGCGCGTGGGGGGCGGCGCCGTTGCGGCGGCTGTCCCCGTCCTCGACCCGGCTGGCACCGTGCCTGCCGGGTCGCCACGGCGTCGCTCAGCCCGCCTTTCCGGCTTTTCCGGCCCAGAGCGAATCGAGCCGTTTCGTGCCGTCGTCCCTGACGCGCGCGACCAGCGACAGCCCGCGCAGACGCACCGACGTCCCGCTGAGGAAGGCGGTGTCGGTGGCGTAGCCGATATCGTAGATCGCATGATCGGTGACGAGCACCCCGTCCGCCAGATAGCGGGTGGTGAGCAGCACCGGCAGCCGTTCGTCGCCGCGGGTTTCCGGCTTCATCCCCGCCGCACGGCGCGCCTTGACCAGTGCGGTGTCGAACCAGCCGGACTCAATCCGCGCATCGCCGGTCGTGTCGATCGGGCTGAGCCCCAGCGCCGCCGGGAAGCGGATCGTCTGCGACTGGATGCTCTGTTCAGGGCGCAGCGGCGCCAGATCCAGGCGCCTGGCAGACCGGTCGGCGATCGCCTTCAGCAGCAAGGTCCGGTTGGCGATGGTGGCGCGCGCGGCCTCGCCCGATTTCTCGATCCGCTCGTCCTGCCGCTCCGTGTAGCTGTTCCACAGCGACAGTCCGGAGATGGCGACGGCGGCAACCGCCAACACTTCGCCCAACGTGACCCAGCGGCGGCGGATACGCGCCGATTCGGCTTTTTCCTTTGGCGTTTCGGTCATGCGCGTACCCATTCGGCCAGCGCTTGCGGATACAGGCGGTGTTCGGCGACCAGTACGCGTGCGGCCAGTGTATCGGCATCGTCGCCCTGCAGGATCGGCACGCGCGCCTGCGCCAGCACCGGGCCATCATCCAGTTCCGGCGTGACGACATGGACGGAGCAGCCGGCCTCCGCATCGCCGGCGGCGATCGCGCGGGCGTGCGTGTCGAGCCCCTTGTAGAGCGGGAGCAGCGAGGGGTGGATGTTGACGATGCGGCCCTGCCACCCCGCGATGAAGCCCGGCGACAGCAGCCGCATATAGCCCGCCAGTGCGATCCGTTCGGCGCCGGCGGCACGGATCGCGGTATCGAGCAACGCATCGAAATCCGCGCGTTTCAGGCCCTTGTGACTGTGCGCGAAGGTCGGGATGCCGGCGGCCTGCGCCAGCGCGATCCCGCCCGCGTCGGGATCGTTCGCGGCGACGAGGACAACGCGATAGGGGCAGTCAGCGGCTTGCGACGCTGCGACGAGCGTCGCCATGTTCGATCCGCGACCCGAAATGAGAATCGCGATCGGTGTCCTGGACGCGGTCATGGTGTGACGTTTCGGGCGGGCAAGAGAGGCTCTCGACAGGATCGAACCGGACGGGCCGCAGGAGAAGGGTGGCGCGATTCAGGCATGGAAGGACGCCGACCAGTCTTTGCGGGCGCTCCAGCATTCCGCCGAACCGCGGACGGTGCAGCCGGTCGGGCCGGCGGCGACGGTGCCGATGCGGTGAACGGTTTCACCCGCCGCCGTGAGATCGGCCGTGACGCCATCCACCTCCGCAGCGGCCACGACCACCGCCATGCCGATGCCGCAGTTGAACGTGCGCGCCATTTCCGCCGGTTCGATGTTTCCCTGCGCCTGCAGATAGGCCATCAGCCGCGACTGCTCCCACGCGTCGGCATCGATGGTGGCATGAAGCCCGTCGGGCAGGACGCGCGGGATATTTTCCAGCAGACCGCCGCCGGTGATGTGGGCCAGCGCATGGAGGCGACCGGACCGCACGATCGGCAGGAGCGCGCGGACATAGATGCGGGTCGGCGCCATCAGGGCATCGATCAGGATGACGTCCTGATCGAACAGCGCCGGGCGATCGAGTTTCCACCCCTTGTCCGCCGCGAGCCGCCGGACCAGCGAGAAGCCGTTGCTATGGATGCCGGACGAGGCGAGGCCGAGCACGACATCGCCGTCGCAGACCCGGTTGCCGTCGAGCACGTCGGTGCGTTCGACCGCGCCGACGCAGAAGCCGGCGAGATCATAATCGCCCGGTGCATACATGCCGGGCATTTCCGCGGTTTCGCCGCCGATCAGCGCGCAGCCTGCCTGGCGGCAACCATCGGCAATGCCCGCCACGACGGTTTCGGCCACGCCCAGATCCAGGCTGTTGCACGCGAAATAATCCAGGAAGAACAGCGGTTCGGCACCCTGTACGATCAAATCGTTGACGCACATCGCGACGAGATCGATCCCGACCGTGTCATGTCGCCCGCTGTCGATGGCGAGTTTGAGCTTGGTGCCGACCCCGTCATTGGCAGCGACCAGCAGCGGATCCGAATAGCCGGCGGCCTTCAGATCGAAGAACCCCCCGAATCCGCCCAATTCGGCATTGGCGCCCGGCCGTCGTGTCGATTTCGCCAAAGGCGCAATCGCGCGGACCAGCGCATTGCCCGCCGCGATCGAAACGCCCGCCTGGGCATAGGTGTAAGATGTGTCGTCATTGGCCATGTCCGGGCGATTAGACATAACGCGCTTGGATTTCCACGACCAAGTCGCCACAAGCGCGGTCGTGTTCCGTCTGCGCCCCCCGTTTCGCGTCCTGATCGCGTCCGCCGGCCTGTTCGCGCTGGTCGCCGGTGGGATCGCCATCAGCCAGATCGAGCCGGGCGACCGGGGTGTCGCGCCGATCGACAGCACGTCCAGCTACGAGATTGGCGGGGTGGCGGTCGATATCTCCGCCCGCGATGCCGATGCGGCGCGCACTGCGGGCTGGCGCGAGGCGCAGCGCAAGGGCTGGCGGATGTTGTATGCCCGGCTGCACGGCGTACCCGTCGCGGAAGCCCCGCGACTTCCCGACTCCACGCTCGATTCGATCGTGGCGGGGATCGTGGTCGAGGAGGAGGAGATCAGCGCCCGGCGGTACATCGCGCGGCTGGGCGTCCTGTTCGATCGCGCGCGGGCCGGTGCGTTGCTGGGCGTGGGCGGCCAGGTGCGGCGATCCGCGCCAATGCTGACGATCCCGGTCATGTGGTCCGGCGGGGCGCCGCAGAGTTTCGAACTGCGCACGCAGTGGCAGCAGGCATGGGCGCGGTTCCGCACCGGTGGCACCCCGATCGATTATGTCCGCCCGGTCGGCACCGGGGCGGACCCGCTGCTGCTGAACGTCGCGCAGACGCGGCGGCCGGGACGTGCCTGGTGGCGGATGCTGCTGGACCAATATGGCGCGTCGGACGTGCTGGTGCCGGAGGTGTCGATCAAGCGCAGCTTTCCCGGCGGGCCGGTGCTGGCAACCTTTACCGCGCGGCACGGACCGGACGGGACCGTGGTGGATCGCTTCACCCTGCGTGCCGCGACGTCGGCCGCGATTCCCCGGCTGCTGGACGAGGGTGTACGGCGGATCGATATCGCCTATGCCGACGCGCTGCGAGCCGGTGGGCTGTCGCCCGATGCGATGCTGGTGGAGGAACCGGTCGACCCCGATCTGCTGGATGCTGCGGCGGACGATGCGGTGATCGGCGCCGACGCCGATGCCGGAACCAGCTTCAGCGTGCAGGTCGACACGCCCGATGCGGCATCGCTGGTCCGGGCGGAACAGACAATCCGGACGGTGCCGGGCGTGCGATCGCTGAGCACGTCCAGCACCGCGATCGGCGGGGTGTCGGTGATCCGCCTGCTGTTCCAGGGCGATGCCGCCGGGCTTTCGATGGCGCTGGCGGCGCGCGGGTTGCGCGCGGAAGAAACCGGCGACAACAGCTTCCGGCTGCGCACGCCGGGGGCGGCCCCGACCACGCCGCCGCCGTCGCCCGCCGAGCCCGCGCCGCGGCCATGAGCCAGATCGCGCTGCCGCTGCTCTGGCCGGCGGAGGATGCGATCGGCGATTTCATCCAGTCCGCCAGCAACCAGGCGGCGGTCCGCCATCTGAAACACCGTGCCCTGTGGCCGGTGATGACGACCGTGCTGACCGGACCGCGCAAGTCCGGCCGCAGCCTGCTTGGCCGGATGTTTGTGGCCGATAGCGGCGGGCGCCTGATCGACGACGCCGATCGCCGGCCGGAGGAAGAGCTGTTCCATGCCTGGAACCGGGCGCAGTCCGATCGTCGGCCCCTGCTGCTGATCGCCGATCGGCCGC
>NZ_DASVTO010000110.1:0-12940 GCF_036387535.1 Sphingomonas sp. | reverse complement strand
TGCGCAAAGCAGACGAGCGATCCGTCGATGCAACATGGAAGCGTATCGGCTCCCTCCTCGACTGCTTCTCGCCCGACGAATGCAGCAACTACCTCGTCAACTCAGGGTACGCACCAACGTGATCCGGTCACGCTCTAGCGCCGCCATCGCGATGCCTGGGCGCTGGAAGCAGCGCGGCATGACGGTGACGCCAAGCCCGGCGCGGACATAGGCGGCGGCGCGGTCGTCGTTGGTCGTGCGCGCCGCCATGAACGGGCGCACGCCGCGCAATGTGAAGAAACGGCTGATTTCGGGCAGCATCTCGCAGTGGCGGCGCACGATCATCGTTTCCCCGCCGACATCATCCGCGCTCAGGACCGCCCGGCCCGCCAAAGCGTGATGGGCCGGGAGCGCCATTGCATAGCCTTCGGTGAGCAACGATTCCGTATGGGTGTCGGTCTGGTCGAGCAGACCGAGCACCGCATCGATGCGCCCGCGATCACGCATGAGCAGCAGATCGCGCATGCGGCCTTCCACCAGTTCCAGGCGGTCCAGCGGATCGGCATGGCCGGCGACCGCCAGCGCGCCGCCGATCCAGTCGGCGGGCAGCGTGGACAGGATGCCGATGCGGATCAGACGCGCGGGCGCATCATCCTGCACCGCACGCTCGGCCTCCGCAAACTCGGCTTCGATCCGGCGGGCATGGACCAGAAAACGGGCGCCGGCGGCGGTCAGTTCGACCCGGCGGTTGCTGCGGTGGAAGAGCGGACGGGCGAGCAGGGTTTCCAGCTTCGCGATCCCGACCGACAAGGTTGGTTGCGACACCCGGCACTGCGCCGCAGCTTTTGAAAAATGGCCATGATCGACAACCGCCAGGAAATAGCGAATCAGATAACGGCTGATCATAGACGGCATCTATCGTGTTCATCCGGCCGGCTCAATTTTCAATGGCATCATGGACCTGCTACGGTAGCGTCAGAACATAGCGTTGGAGAGCAGAGTTGAGCGATTTCGATTTCGCGCTGGGCGAGACCGCGGACATGATCCGCGAGACGACGCGCCGCTTTGCCAGCGAACAGATTGCGCCGCTGGCGGTCCGGATCGATGCCGACGACTGGTTCCCGCGGGATCTGTGGCCGGCGATGGGCGCGCTGGGCCTGCACGGCATCACCGTGGACGAGGCGGATGGCGGGCTGGGGCTCGGTTATCTGGAGCATGTCGTCGCGGTGGAAGAGGTCAGCCGTGCGTCAGCGTCGGTGGGCCTGAGCTATGGCGCGCATTCCAACCTGTGCGTCAACCAGATCCGCCGCTGGGGCAATGCCGATCAGAAGGCGCGGTACCTGCCGAAGCTGATTTCGGGGGAGCATGTCGGCAGCCTGGCGATGTCGGAGGCGAGCGCCGGGTCCGACGTGGTGTCGATGAAGCTGCGCGCGGTGAAGACCGATGGCGGCTATGTCCTGGATGGAACGAAATTCTGGATCACCAACGCCAGCTATGCCGACACGCTGGTGGTCTATGCCAAGACCGGGGAGGGCAGCCGCGGCATCACGGCGTTCCTGATCGAGAAGGACATGCCCGGATTTTCGATCGGGCAGAAGATCGACAAGATGGGCATGCGCGGCAGCCCGACTGCGGAGCTGGTGTTCGACGATTGCGCGGTGTCGGATGCGCAGGTGATGGGGCCGGTGAACGGCGGGGCCGGCGTGCTGATGTCGGGGCTGGATTATGAGCGGGCGGTGCTGGCGGGTATCCAGCTGGGCATCATGCAGGCGTGCCTGGACGTGGTGGTGCCCTATGTCCGCGAACGGCAGCAGTTCGGACAAGCGATCGGCAGTTTCCAGCTGATGCAGGCCAAGATCGCGGACATGTATGTCGCGCTCAATTCCGCGCGGGCCTATGTCTATGCCGTGGCGCGGAGTTGCGATGTCGGGCGGACGACACGGTTCGATGCGGCCGGCGCGATCCTGCTGGCGTCCGAAAATGCAGTCAAGGTCGCGCTGGAGGCGATCCAGGCGCTGGGCGGGGCCGGCTATACGAAGGATTGGCCGGTGGAACGCTTCCTGCGCGATGCCAAGCTGCTGGACATCGGGGCGGGGACCAACGAGATCCGCCGGATGCTGATCGGGCGCGAACTGATCGGGGCGCCGCAGCGGATTGCGCAGTGAGCGCGCCGGTCCTGGGCAGCATGGTGGCGCCGGACGACGCGATGTTTCAGGCCAATGCAGCGCACAACCGCGCGCTGGCTGAACAGCTGCGGGCGAGGGTAGCGACTGCGGCGCTGGGCGGGAGCGAGTCCGCGCGCGAACGCCATCGCGCGCGCGGCAAGCTGCTGCCCCGTGAACGGGTCGAGCGGTTGATCGATCCAGGCAGTCCGTTCCTGGAGATCGGCCAGCTGGCGGCGAACGGCCTGTATGACGATGCGGTGCCGGGTGCCGGCGTGATTGCGGGGATCGGTCGCGTATCGGGGCGGCAGGTGATGATCCTGTGCAACGACGCCACCGTGAAGGGTGGCACCTACTATCCCATGACGGTCAAGAAACACCTGCGCGCGCAGGAGATCGCGTTCGAGAACCGGTTACCGTGCGTGTATCTGGTCGACAGCGGCGGCGCCAACCTGCCGCATCAGGCGG
Organism: Sphingomonas sp.; assembly: GCF_036387535.1. Classification (GTDB taxonomy): domain Bacteria; phylum Pseudomonadota; class Alphaproteobacteria; order Sphingomonadales; family Sphingomonadaceae; genus Sphingomonas_R. Next base: position 10,331 of record NZ_DASVTO010000110.1, on the reverse strand, counting down.
AGGTGTTTCCGGATCGCGATCATTTCGGGCGGATCTTCTTCAACCAGGCGACGATGTCGGCACAGGGCATCCCGCAGATCGCGTGCGTGATGGGAAGCTGCACCGCGGGCGGCGCCTATGTGCCGGCAATGTCGGACGAAACCGTGATCGTGCGCGGGCAGGGGACGATCTTCCTGGCGGGGCCACCACTGGTGAAGGCGGCGACGGGTGAGGTGATATCGGCGGAGGAACTGGGCGGGGCGGACACGCACGGCCGGCGATCGGGAGTCGTCGACCATGTCGCCGACGACGACGAACATGCGCTGGCGATCGTGCGTGACATCGTCGCCACGCTGCCGCAGCAGACGATGCCGCCGGGCCTCAACCTGCGTGCGCCCGCGCCGCCGAGATATCCGGCGGAGGAACTGTACGGGATCGTGCCGCAGGATGTGCGGGCGCCCTATGACGTGCATGCGGTGATCGCACGGCTGGTCGACGGATCGGAATTCCACGCATTCAAGGCGCTGTACGGGCCGTCTTTGGTCTGCGGGTTCGCGCATCTGTGGGGGATGCCGGTCGGGATCATCGCCAACAACGGCGTACTGTTCAGCGAGAGCGCGCAGAAGGGTGCGCATTTCATCGAGCTGGCGCAGCAACGGCGCATTCCATTGTTGTTCCTTCAGAATATCTCCGGCTTCATGGTCGGCGGCAAATATGAGGCGGAGGGGATCGCCAAGCATGGCGCAAAGCTGGTGACCGCGGTCGCAACCGCGACGGTGCCCAAGATCACGGTGCTGATCGGTGGCAGTTTCGGGGCCGGCAATTACGGCATGTGCGGACGCGCCTATTCCCCACGCTTCCTGTTCAGCTGGCCCAATGCGCGGATCAGCGTGATGGGCGGGGAGCAGGCGGCGAGCGTGCTGGCGACCGTCCATCGCGACGCCGACCGCTGGACGCCGGAGGAAGCCGAGGCGTTCAAGGCGCCGGTCCGCCAGAAATATGAGGATGAGGGCAATCCCTATTATGCGACCGCGCGGCTGTGGGATGACGGGATCATCGATCCCGCGCAGACGCGCGACGTATTGGGGCTGGCCTTTGCCGCGACGCTGAACGCCCCGATCCCCGAACGTCAGGCGTTCGGGGTGTTCCGGATGTGACCGGCATGGCCAATCGGGCAGCAAAGAAGGACCGCGCATGATCGAGTCGCTCCTGATCGCCAATCGCGGGGAGATTGCGCGGCGGATCATCCGCACCGCGCGGCGGCTGGGTGTGCGGACCGTGGCGGTGCATTCCGATGTCGATGCCGACATGCCGTTCGTGCGCGAGGCGGACGAGGCCGTGGCGATCGGCCCGGCACCGGCGCGGGAAAGCTATCTGGTCGCCGACCGCATCCTGGCGGCGGCGCGGGCGAGCGGCGCGCAGGCGATCCATCCGGGATACGGGTTCCTGTCGGAAAATGCCGCCTTTGCCGAGGCGGTACAGGCCGCCGGCCTGGTCTGGGTCGGGGCGCCGCCGGCGGCGATCCGGGCGATGGGGCTGAAGGATGCGGCCAAGACGCTGATGCTGGCGGCGGGGGTGCCGGTCACGCCCGGCTATATGGGCGAGGACCAGGGCGCGGAGCGGCTGTTCGCCGAGGCCCGAGCGATCGGCTGGCCGGTGCTGATCAAGGCGGTGGCAGGCGGCGGCGGAAAAGGCATGCGCCGTGTCGACGCCGCCGAGGCGTTCGCCGACGCGCTGGACAGTTGCCGGCGCGAAGCGGCCGCGGCGTTCGGCGACGACCATGTGCTGATCGAGAAATATGTACTGAACCCACGCCACATCGAGGTGCAGGTGTTCGGCGACAGTCATGGCGGCGTCGTGCATCTGTTCGAGCGGGATTGCAGCCTGCAACGTCGCCACCAGAAGGTTATCGAGGAGGCGCCGGCGCCGGGCATGGACGCCGCGACGCGCGCGGCGGTCTGTGCCGCCGCGGTGCAGGCGGCGCGGGCGGTGGATTATGTCGGGGCGGGGACGGTGGAGTTCATCGCGGATGCGAGCGACGGGCTGCGCGCCGACCGGATCTGGTTCATGGAGATGAACACGCGGTTGCAGGTCGAGCATCCGGTGACCGAGGCGATTACGGGCCAGGATCTGGTCGAATGGCAGCTGCGCGTCGCGAGCGGTGAGCGGTTGCCGAAGCGACAGGATGAGTTGACCATCGACGGCTGGGCGATGGAGGCGCGGCTCTATGCCGAAAATCCGACGACCGGGTTCCTGCCATCGACCGGGCCGCTGACGCATCTGCGCTTTCCCGACGGTATCCGCGTCGACAGCGGGGTGGAGCAGGGCGGGGCGGTGACGCCCTATTACGATCCGATGATCGCCAAGCTGGTGGTGCATGCGCCCACCCGTGCGGCCGCGGCGGCCAGGCTGGCCTGTGCGTGCGGCGCGGTCGAGGTGTGGCCGGTGCGGACCAATGCCGGCTTTCTGGCGCGGGCGGCGGGCGATGCCGATTTCGTTGGCGGGCGGATCGACACCGGCTTCATCGCGCGGCACGGCGACCGGCTGGTGCCCGCCGCCGACCCGTCCGACGCGGTGATCGCGGCGGCGGCGGCGGCCTTGATGCCGGAGCGGGGCGGCGGGCCGTGGACCACGCTGACCGGGTTCCGTGCCAACGCCGATGCCGACCGTCGGGTGGCGGTGGCGATCGGTGACACGACGCATGTCGCCGATGTCGATGCGGCCGGGCGAGCGGTGACGGTCGACGGCGAACGCGTGCTGTTCCTGCATGGTGAGGCATGGCGGTTCGGCCCGGCGGTGGGCCGGCGTGGTGGTGGCGAGGGCGCGCTGGGCGACGGCGCATTGCTGGCGCCGATGCCGGGGCGAATCGTGGCTGTGGATGTGGCGGCGGGCGAGACTGTGCGGCGCGGCCAGCGCGTGCTGGTGCTGGAGGCGATGAAGATGGAACAGGCGTTGCTGGCACCGTTCGACGGCGTGGTTGCGGACCTATCCGCCGCGCCCGGGCAACAGGTGAACGAAGGCCAGGTCCTGGCCCGCATTGCAAAGGCAGACTGAGATGGCGGGGCGGTTTTACGGCGAGTGGCGGATCGGCGACCGGATCACGCACGAGATTCGCCGGACGGTGACGGAGACCGACAATCTCCTGTTCTCGACGATGACGCATAATCCACAGCCGTTGCACATCGACGCGGAGGCGGCGCGGGCGAGCGAGTTCGGTCGTATCCTGGTCAACGGCACTTTCACCTTCGCGCTGATGATCGGGCTGTCGGTGGGCGAGACCACGCTGGGCACGCTGGTCGCCAATCTGGGCTATGACAAGTTGGTGATGCCAAAGCCGGTGTTTCTGGGCGACACGATGCGCGCCGAGACCGACGTCGTGGAGTTGAAGGACAGCCGGTCCCGCCCCGACGCCGGGATCGTCACCTTTTCGCACACGCTGATCAACCAGCGGGATGAGGTGGTTTGCCGGTGCCTGCGGACGGCGTTGTTGGCTCGCGCACCAGCGGGATCGCCCCGGCCGGCGGCAGGCCAGCAACGTGCACCCGGTTAACGATTAATCTTTATGTAATTAAAACAGGTTGTTAACGGATCGATATCGAATCGGTGGGGTTCGATGCTGAAAGGATCGATCCATGCACCGTTTGATGATGGGCACGCTTGCGGTTGCGAGCGCGACCATGGCCGTGTCGCAGACCACGCCCGTTGCCAAGATCGTACAGACGCCGCCATCCTGGTCGGACGAGTTCACGACCGGGCTCAATGCCAATGATTGGGACCGCGGGTATTCGCCCTGGCCCAACACGATCGCCAATCGGTTTCTCATCGGGACCGGTGAACGCCAGATCTATGTCGACGGACCCTATCTCGGGAAGGATACCCTGGCCACACAGGCACAGATGAACACCGGCGGCACGGCGCTCTTCCTGGCCCGCCGCATGGATGCGGCGACCCGGAGTCGCATTCTGACCAAGGCCGCCGAAGAGCAGGTGACGGCGGCGACCGCCGCCGCAGTCGGGAAAGCGGATTGGGCGAGCGCGATGATCAAGGGCAGCGCCGGCCGCGCGAGCACGTTCAGGCACGGCTATATCGAGGCTTCGCTTCAGTGGACGCCGACCAAGGAGTCCTGGCCGGCTTTCTGGCTGTTGCCGAAGACGTGGGGATGGCCGCCCGAAATCGACATCGTCGAGATGCGGATCGAGAACGGCATACCGATGGCGGTGATGACCATTCACAGCAAACAACCGGGATATGGCGCGCGCGGGTGTCGTGCGCCGATCCCCCGAAACGGGCGAGGCTACCACCGTTATGGCTTTTACTGGAACATGACGACGGCGGTCTTCTACCTGGACGGCAAGGTCACCTGCCGCCTGCCGGCGCCAAGCGACCTCAACCAGGAATTCTATCCGATCCTGAACCTGGCCATGGGTGGCTGGGGCGCCGTACCCACCGCGAACACCGCCGACCCGCAGAAGTTGCAGGTGGATTATGTGCGTGTCTGGAAGGGATATTGAAGATCTGGTGCACCGGAAGGGATTCGAACCCCTGACCCCTGCCTTCGGAGGGCAGTGCTCTATCCAGCTGAGCTACCGGTGCATTCGGGATGCGCTTAGCAAAGCGTCGGGCGGGGGGATAGACCCTATTTCGCGGGGGCGAGCGGCTGGAAGGTGCCGAGCCCGCAGGAGGTGCCGCGCATGGCGCCCGGCGGGCCACCGTTGCGGACGACGGTGATAATGTCGACCGAACAGAGCCGATCGATGCTGAGATCATAGCCGAACGCACGTTCAAAGCCGAGTTCCGGGCAGGCATGCGGCAGGGTGTTGCGGAAGGTCTTGCCGCCCTGCATCACGAAATCGATGGTGCGATCGTCGCGAACCCGGGTTTCGCGGATGCGGCTGGGCGATATGCAGGACACAGCGGGCCCGGCCGGCACCGGCACCGGCACCGGGCGGGCGGGCGCGGCGGCCACAAGGCACAGGAACAGCGGGGCGAAACGGCGCATGGCGGCGGACCTTCGAGACGTTGGACGGGATCAACGCATGAGTGTGGCAGCCGGTGCCGCCGACTTGGGCGGCAATGTCTTGGCGGTATAGCGGCAGAGATCGGCGACCGGACAGCGCCAGCATTCGGGCGTTCGCGCCTTGCAGACATAGCGGCCGTGCAGGATCAGCCAATGATGCGCATGCAGGCGGAACGGCGCGGGGGTGATCCGGTCCAGCCGGCGTTCCACCGCGACGACATCCTTTCCGATCGCCAGGCCGGTGCGGTTGCCGACGCGGAAGATGTGGGTATCCACCGCGATCGTTTCCTGCCCGAAGGCGATGTTCAGCACGACATTGGCGGTCTTGCGCCCGACGCCGGGCAGTGCCTCCAGCGCGGCGCGATCGGCCGGAACCTGGCCGTCATGGTCGGCGAGCAGTTGCTCCGACAAGGCGATGACGTTCTTCGCCTTGGTGTTGAACAGGCCGATCGTCTTGATATGGTCCTTGAGCGCGGGCTCACCCAGCGCGACCATGGCCGCGGGGGTGTCGGCCACCGCAAACAGCGCGCGGGTGGCGCGATTGACGCCGACGTCCGTCGCCTGCGCCGACAGCACGACCGCGACCAGCAACGTGTAGGGGTTGGTGTAGGCCAGTTCGGTCTGCGGCGCCGGGTTGGCCTCCGCCAGCCTGCGGTAGAATTCGAAGACGTCCGCGCGCGGCATCGGGCGCATCGGTCAGGCGCCGAAGATGTCGGTCATGGTGTAGCGACCGGCAGGGCGCCCCGCGAGCCAGAGCGCCGCGCGGAGGGCCCCGCGCGCGAAGATCCCGCGATCTTCGGCGCGGTGGCCAATTTCGATCCGTTCGCCCTCCGTGGCGAAGACGACCTGATGATCGCCGGCGACCGACCCGCCGCGGAGCGCGGCAAAGCCGATCGTGCCGGGTTCGCGCGCGCCGATCCGACTGGTGCGGCCGAGATCCGCCAGCGCCGCGCCGCGCCCCTCCGCTGCCGCCGCTCCAAGCAGCAGCGCGGTGCCGGACGGCGCATCGCGCTTGTGCCGGTGGTGCATCTCGACAATCTCGATATCCCAATCGGGACCGAGCCGGGTCGCGGCTTCGCGGACGAGGTGGGCGAGGATGGTGACGCCAAGTGCGGTGTTGGCCGCCTGAAGGACGGGTATGTCACGCGCAGCGGCGTCGATCGCCGCATGCTGATCGTCGCGCAACCCGGTGGTGCCGATGACGATCGCGGTGCCGGCGGCGTGAGCGGCTGCGAGGTGGCGGGCGAGCGCATCCGGAGTCGAGAAGTCGATCAGGACATCACAGCCGCCGGCGAGTGCGGACGCGTCGGGATAGCGGCCCAGAACCGCACCGGCCCGCCCGATGCCGCCGGCCAGCACCAGTGGCACCGCATCCGCCGCGGTCATGATCGCCCGGCCCATGCGTCCGCCGGCACCGAACAGGCCGATGCGGGGGGCGGGGGCGGGGTTCTGGCTGGACATGGATCGGCTCATGCCAAAATGCAGGATGCAGGAACAGGCCTGTTGTTCAGGATGTGCGCACCGCCCCCGCGGCGATGAGCGCGTCGATGGCAGCGGCATCGAAGCCATGGTCCGACAGGATCGCGCGGCTGTCGGCACCGAGCGCGGGGCCGGGATCGCCGATGGCGCCGGGCGTTTCGGAAAAGCGGGTCGGGATGCCGGGGAAACGGAGCGGGCCGGCATCGGTATCGCGAGATTGCCAGAAGCCGGTATCGACAAGATGCGGATCGTGCAGCAGGTCCTCCGTGCTGGCGATCGCCATCGCCGGAAGCTGGGCTTCGCGGAACAGTGCCAGCCATTCGGCGGTGGTGCGCGTTTCCAGCACGGCCGCGACCTGCGCCAGGCAAGCCGTGATATTGTCGGCGCGGCTGCGCATCGTTGCGAAGATCGGACTGCGCGACCAGTCGGGATCACCGATCGCGTGGAAGAAGGCGCGCCATTGCTTGTCATTATAGATCATCACCCCGACATGCCCGTCGCAGGTGGCATAGGGCCGGCGCGCTTCCGACGTGACGCGCGGATAGACGGGTGGCCCGATTGCGGGATCGAACAGCGCGCCGCCGACATGTTCGATCATCGTGAATGACACCATGGTTTCGAACATCGGGATTTCCAGTTCCTGGCCGAGCCCCGTCCGTTCGCGCGCGAACAGCGCGGCGGCGATGGCATAGGCGCCGGTCAGCCCCGCGACCTTGTCGGCGATTACGGTGGCGATGTAGGTGGGGGTACCGCCCGAGAGCCGTGCCTGGAGGTCGACGAGGCCGGATGCGGCCTGCACGATATCGTCATAGGCTGGGTAGTCCCGATAGGGCCCGTCACGGGCGAAGCCGTACAGATTGGCATAGACGATCCTGGGATTGGCCGCCTTCACCGCCGAATAGTCCAGCCCCAGCCGGGCGATCGCCTGCGCACGCATCGAATGGACGAAGACGTCGGCGGTTTCCGCGAGTTTCAGCAGCGTGTCGCGCGCGGCCGGTTGTTTCAGGTCGAGCACCAGGCTGCGCTTGCCGCGGTTGACGTTCAGGAACATGCCGCCGCGCATGCTGTCATGACCGGGGGGCAGCGGGCGAATGGTGTCGCCGTCCGGGCTTTCGATCTTGATGACGTCCGCGCCGAGATCCGCAAAGATCTGCGTCGCATAGGGGCCCATCAGCACGCTGGTGAGATCGAGGACGCGAACGCCGGCAAGCGGACCCTTGCCACGTCCGCTCATGCGGGTCCGCCGACCGGGGCGGGGTGTCCGGACATGGGCATGGTACGGTTCTCCGATCCTGCGGCGGACATGCCGGCGTCGCCTCCGGCCATAATCCCGGACCCATCGCCAACGCTATGGCAAACATATGCGGGAGGCATGTTCTTACCCTCGCAACTTCACGCGCCGGCGGCCTAATCGCGGATTCGACGGGCCGCCATCTCGGCGGGCGGGCGGGCGGGCGCGCGCGGCGCGCGGAAGGAGCGGTGGATGCGACAACGGATCGTGCAGGGCATGCTGCGGGTCGGTGGCCTGTTGCTGATCGTCGTGGGCGCGGCGCTGCTGCGGCTGCTGCCCACCCTGACACCGGGATGGATCGCGATCGGCTTGGCGGCTCTGGCGTTTTTCGGCGTCAGCAGCGGCAGTGCGCTGCTGGTGCTGGGCCCCCATGTCACCGATCCGGTCGAGCTGGGTGAACGCTGGACCACCCGACGATCCGATCGGACGGATTGACCACCGGGACGCAACCGACCGGCGGCTGGGTCATTCTGATGGGGACCGCGACAGCAACCTTGTGCGAGGAAATCCGCCAATGCCCTATCCCACCCCCTATCATGCCGATGCGAACCGTTATGACGGCCGGATGCCCTATCGCCGCTGTGGCCGGTCGGGGCTCGACCTGCCGGCGATCTCGCTGGGGCTATGGCAGAATTTTGGCGGGACCGACGTGTTCGAAACCGGGCGCGCGATCCTGCGACGCGCGTTCGACCGCGGGGTGACGCATTTCGATCTCGCGAACAATTATGGCCCGCCCTACGGGTCGGCGGAAGAGAATTTCGGCAAGGTCATGGCGACCGATTTCGCCGGCCACCGGGACGAGCTGGTGATTTCCAGCAAGGCGGGCTGGGACATGTGGCCGGGGCCCTATGGCGATGTCGGCGGCAGTCGCAAATATCTGATCGCCAGTTGCGAACAGAGCCTGAAGCGGATGGGGATCGACTATGTCGACATCTTCTATTCCCACCGCGTCGATCCCAGGACGCCGCTGGAGGAAACGATGGGCGCGCTGGCGCAGCTGCACCGGCAGGGCAAGGCGCTGTATGTCGGGATCTCGTCGCATTCGCCCGAACTGACCCGCCGGGCGGCCGCGATCCTGGCGGCGGAGCGGGTGCCGTTGCTGATCCACCAGCCCAGCTATTCGATGCTCAATCGCTGGGTCGAACCGGAATTGCTGGCGACGCTGGAGGATCTGGGAACGGGGTGCATCGCGTTTTCGCCCTTGGGGCAGGGACTGCTGACCGACAAATATCTGAAGGCGGTGCCGGACGATGCGCGGGCGGCGAAGGCCGGATCCTTCTCCTCCGACCTGATCACCGAGGAGAATCTGGCACGCATCCGGGCGCTGAACGGCATCGCAGAGGCGCGGGGGCAGACGCTGGCGCAGATGGCGATCGCCTGGGTGCTGCGCGATCCGCGGGTGACATCCGCCCTGATCGGAGCCCGGACGGTGGAACAGCTCGATAACTCGCTGGATGCGGTTCATGATCTGGCGTTCTCGGAGGAAGAGCTGCAGCAGATCGATGCACATGCCGATGACGGCGGGATCGACCTGTGGGATGTGTCGTCGCAGATCACCGACATGCCGGCCGCGCCCGGTGTTCCGAAATCGGGCAAAGCGACCGACCGACCGACGTCGGGCTGACCCCACGCGTCGGCTCGCAGTCATCTGTGCGTCCGCGGGGTAGGAGCATCCGTTTCAGCGCCCTATTCCCGGACACACGGTGGTTTTCGGCCGAACGGGACATGAACCGGATCATCGTTAACGGATCAGTATTCTTATCCGCACATAGCAAGCCTCTCGTTTATTGAATCATCCGAGAGGTACGGCGTGCGCAAAAAAGCCTGTCTGTTGTCCGCCGCAGCTTCCATCTTGGCGGCATCGCCCGCGATGGCACAGGATCTGCGAAGCGTTCAGCCAAGCGGTGCCGCCGCGGCCGCGGCTGCGGCATTGCCGAGCAACACGTCCGATATCGTGGTGACCGCAACGCGGCGGTCCGAACGCCTGTCCGCCGTGCCGATCGCCGTCACCGCGTTCGGCACGGCCGCGCTGCGCAATTCCGGTGCGACCGATATCCGGCAGATGACGCAACTTGCGCCGTCGCTGCTGGTGTCGTCCACCGGGTCCGAAGCCAATGCCACGGCCCGCGTGCGCGGGATTGGCACGGTTGGCGACAACCCCGGCCTGGAAAGCTCGGTCGCGGTGTTTATCGACGGCATCTACCGCAGCCGCACCGGATCCGGCCTGAACGATCTGGGCGAAGTCGAACGCATCGAGGTGCTGCGCGGGCCGCAGGGTACGCTGTCGGGCCGCAATTCATCCGCCGGCGCGATCAGCATCTATACCAAGGTGCCGGAGTTCAAGTTCGGCGGTTACGGCGAGGCGAGCTACGGCAATTATCACGCGGTGCGGCTGGCCGGTGCGCTGACCGGCCCCGTCGTCAAGGATCTGATCGCGTTTCGCGTCGACAGCGTGTTCGGCAAGCGCGACGGTTTCTATCACGACGTCATCAACAAGACCGATTACAATGATCGCAACCGCTTCTTCATACGCACCCAGCTGCTGTTCACGCCGTCGCAGGATTT
>NZ_DASVTO010000109.1:0-26575 GCF_036387535.1 Sphingomonas sp. | reverse complement strand
GTAGCACGGCGCCGCCGCCGCGAGGCCGCCCCCCGCGTCCTGGATCAGCAGGTGGACGGGGCTCCAGCCGGTGCGTCCCCCGACCGAGCCCGAATCCTCCAGCGCCGACAGGAAGGCGTGGCCGACGAACGGATTGTCGGTGCCGGCGCAGGCATCCCAGTCCGCGGCGGTGAAATCCGCAAGCCCGCCGGCCATCCGCGCCACCAGTTCGCTCACCGATGCGCGCCTTCGAAGATCACCTCGTCCGCATGCGCGAAGGCGATGCGTTCGGCGGCGGCGTCCCGCACCGTCCAGGTCAAGACCGGCAACCCACGGGCACGAGCGCGGGCGGCGAAGGGGCTTGGCAGGCTGCGAATGTCATAAGCCAGGAAATCGGGTTGCGCGCGCCAGAGCGCAAGGGTGCGCAGCCGATCGGCCCAGGCGCCATGACGGTCCTGTTCGGTCACGACCAGCCCGCGGACGATGGCGGGTGCGTTGCGCCGGAACCAGCGGACGACGCCGGGATGGAAGGACATGATCGCCACCGGGCCACGATAGCCGTCCAGTTCGCGCGCGACCGCCCGGCACAGCGGCACATAGTCCCGCGTCGGCGTCTTCACCTCGATCAGCACCGGCACGCGGCCGAGGGTGCGCGACAGCAGCTGGTACAGCGTCGGGATGGTCTCGTTCGTGCCGGACAGCAGGATGGTGTCCAGCGCCTGCGCATCGCGGGTGGCCAGCGGGCCGCTGTGCGCGGTCAGCCGATCGAGATCGGCGTCGTGGAAGACGAAGGCCTCGCCATCGCGGCTGACCTGGACATCGCATTCGATGCCGTAGCCTGCGGTGATCGCGGCGACGAAGGCGGCACGGCTGTTTTCGACGCGGCCGTCGCCGTGCAATCCGCGATGCGCGAACGGTTGCGCCTTCAGAAAGGCGGTGCGTGCCGGATCGGGAGCCCGCACCGCCGCCGGATCAGGCCGGGCGGATCGCGATGACGGCGTCCACCTCGACCACGGCGCCCAGTGGCAGGACGGGAACGCCCACCGCGCTGCGGGCGTGGCGGCCGGCATCGCCGAACACCGCCACCATCAGTTCGGATGCGCCGTTCGCCACCGCGGGTTGCCCGGTGAAGGCAGGATCGGATGCGACGAACACGCCCAGCTTCACGATCCGTTCGACCCGGTCGAGCGAGCCAAGCGCCTTTTTCACCTGTGCCAGGATCATCACGGCGCAGCGTTCGGCGGCCTTCTTGCCATAATCGGCGTCGCGGGTATCGCCGACATAGCCGGTCATCAGCGCGCCGTCGTCGAACGGCAGCTGACCCGAGAGATGGAGGAGGCCGCCAATCTCCACCGCGGGGACATAGGCGGCGACCGGAGCGGCGGCTTCGGGAAGGGTGATGCCGAGTTCGGCGAGGCGGACGTCGATGCTCATGACAGTTCTTTCCGATGGGGGCGGGGCGGGGTCAAGCCTTTGATGGACGTCTTATTGTCGCGGGCCGTCGGCGAAGCGCGCGAGGATCCAGCCCTGCGCCGCGCGCCAGTCGTCAATGCGGGCGTCCGCATCCGGCGCGGGGGGCACGGCGGGGGCCAGCGTCGGTTCGGACACCATGTGGAGGCGCCAGACCGAGGGGGTGTGGCGCGCGAGCGAGCTGTGGTGCGTGGCAAGATCGTCGACGAACACGGCGGCTGAGGGCTGATATTCCTTCAGCAATGCGGCGGCGGGCACACCCTTGCCGCCCTGGTTGCAGACGACGCGGTGGCGGATGCCGTAGCGATCAAGCTGCGCCACGCGGCCGGCGTGCCAGCATTCGAGGATATTGGTGAGAACGACGACGTCCGCGACCTGTGCGATCGCCGCGAGCGCCTCGGCCGCGTGCGGGACGAGCGTCTGGCGGTCCATTTCGGTTTCGAAGAAGCCGTTAAGCAGCGGCCATAGTTGCTCGTCGGGAAACGGGCTGCCGTCGCTGCGCCGCGTGCTGGCGGTGAAATGGCCGCCATCGGGCCGGAAATCGAGATCATGCACGTCGGCCAGCCAAGCGCCGAAATGAGTCACCATGTGCAGCAGCACTTCGTCGCAATCGGTGATGAGCAGCGGGCGGGTCATGCGGCCAGCATGCCATGCGCGCGGACCAGCGACTCGGGTGGCACGGACAGGGTGGCGGCGCAGGCGACCAGATCGGGTTCGTATGATTCGAGAAAGCCGAGCACCGCGCCCAGCACCGCCGGATCATCCGCCCGCCCGCGCAGATCGGCCGGCGTAAGCCCGGTCAGCGCGAGCAGCCGATCGGCACGACCCTCGTCGGCCAATGTCCATACCAGCGCGTTCAGCGCCAGCGCCGCCGCTTGATCGGCGTTCATTGTATCCTTCGCCGGCATACTCTAGTTCCCGTCCTTAGAGATTCCGGAGGTGCGGTGACGAAGAAAGTCCTGATTGTCGAGGACAACGAGTTGAACCTCAAGCTGTTCTGCGACTTGCTGCGCGCGCACAACTATGACGCATGCCCGGTCAGTGACGGACGGGAAGCGCTTGATAAAGCGCGATCCTTTCGGCCGGACCTGGTTATCATGGACATCCAGCTGCCGCATGTCAGCGGGCTGGACCTGATCGCCGCGATGAAGGCCGATCCGGATTTGCGGGCGATACCGATCATGGCGGTCACCGCCTATGCCGCACATGGCGACGAGGACCGAATCCGCGCGGCGGGCGCGCAGGCCTATGTGTCCAAGCCGATTTCGGTGATGCGGTTCGTGGGATCGGTGGAGGCGCTGTTGTAGCATCGTTACGGCCGGAAGCAGCAGAAACCTGCGGCGTCCGCACCAGATCGTGTCCGAGAGATCCCCGCCGATGCGGGGATGATATCAGGTCCGGGTGGCCGGACCGGAGATCATTTGATCTTGGCTTCCTTGAACTCGACATGCTTGCGCACGACCGGGTCATATTTGCGGAAGGTGAACTTCTCGGTCTGCGTGCGCGGGTTCTTCTTCGTGACGTAGAAGAAGCCGGTGTCGGCGGTGCTGACGAGCTTGATCTTGACGGTGGTCGGCTTTGCCATGACCCTGGAACCTTTGCGAACGCGAAAAAAGAAAGGCGACGTTGCCGCCGCCTATATGCCCCAGCCTTTGGGCGAGGCGCGCGTGCGAGTCAAGTCCGTGGGTGGCAAATCCATCGTCGCGAAGGCGTCTTAATCGGCGGCTAACGGTTCCGGGCGCAAGACCGGCCGCAGGGGAGGACGCCATGGCGACCGCTTATACGCAGATGAATGTGGACGATGTTTCGATCGCGAGCCGGCTGTGCAGCCGGATCGCGGGGCTGGAGGCGGAACTGCCGACCTTGTCGCTCGACCGGCTGATGCAGCGGGTGGGGGAGATTCGCGGGACGGCGCGGTTGCACGGCCTGACCGCGGTGGCCGGCGTTGCCGCCGAGCTGGCGTCCGCGGTCGAACGCGACGGGCGCGCGGCGCTGATCCGGCCCTATCTCGACGGACTGCGCGAGGCATGCGGATGCAGCCCGGGCGACGAGAATGCGGTGCACGCCCTGCTCGCATCGATCAACGTGCGGCTGGCGAGCTGATCCGCGCCGTCGCATAATCCCGATCCATGGATACGCTGCTCGGCAGTTTCATCGCGTGCCTGCTGGCGGAGATCGGTGACCGCAGTCAGTTGCTGGTGATCCTGCTCTGCCTGCGTTTCCCCGAGGACAGGGGGCGGGTGCTGGCGGCGGCGGCACTGGCGGCGCTGGTCAGCACCGGGATCGGCGCGGCGGGGGGCGCGGTGGTGCATGCGATGGTGCCGTTCCGGGGATTGACGCTGATGGTCGCGCTGTCGCTGCTGTCCGCGGGCGTCGGATCCCTGGCGCGGCCGACGACGCCGAAGATGCCGGTATCACCGCGACTCGGCGCCTTTGCCGGCGGCTTCGTCGTACTGCTGGCGGCCGGGATCGGCGACAAGACGCAGTTCCTGGCGTTCGCCCTGTCGGCCAGAGCGGATGCGCCGGTGCTGGCGACCGTCGGCGCGACGTTGGGCGTCATCGCGGCGGCGGTGCCCGCGGCGATGCTGGGGCAACGATTCGTGACAGTGGTGCCGCTCCGGGCGGTGCGGATCGGGATCGGCGCGGTCCTGATCCTGATCGGGATGCTGTTCGCGCTGGATGCCCTGCAGATCCTGTAGCGTCGATCAGCGTCATCGGAGAAATCCGTCACCCGCCACCACCGGGATGCGTCCGGATGCGCTCTGGATCGTTAGAGAGCCGAACCGAACAGATCCGAACAGGAGATCCGCATGACCGATACCCCGACGCCCGAACTGGCAACGCCGACCGACATCGCATCGAACAGCGCGCGGACGGTTGCCGACGCATTGAACGGCATCCTGGCCGACAGCTTTGCCTTGTACCTGAAAACCAAGAACTTTCATTGGCATGTGTCGGGGCCGCATTTCCGCGACTATCATCTGATGCTGGACGATCAGGCCGCGCAGATCCTGGGCACGACCGACGCGATCGCGGAACGGGTGCGCAAGACCGGCAACACGACCTTGCGGTCGATCGGCGACATCGCGCGGCATCAGACGATCAAGGACAATGACCAGCCCTTCGTCAGTGCGGACGCGATGCTGGCCGAACTGCGCGAGGACAATCTGGCGCTGGTCGCATCGTTGCGCGAAGCCAAGGACATCGTGGACGAGGCAAAGGACAATGCGACCAGCGGCATCCTGGACGATTGGACCGACGAAGCGGAAGAGCGGGCCTGGTTCCTGTTCGAGGCGAGCCGCAAGGCCTGACCACACGGCGGGGTAACTTGTGAGGTTGCGCGCCGGCGCGTAAGGCGCGCGGCATGACCGAACCCGTTACCCTCGCCATTCCGAAGGGCCGCATCCTCGACGAGGTGCTGCCGATGCTGGCCGACGTCGGGATCGTGCCGGAACCGGCCTTCAGCGATCCGGCCAGCCGGGCGCTGATGTTCGCGACCAACGATGCCGGCGTGCGGATCATCCGCGTGCGGGCGTTCGACGTCGCAACCTTCGTCGCCCATGGCGCGGCGCAGGTCGGGATCGTGGGATCGGACGTGCTGATGGAGTTCGATTATTCCGAACTCTATGCGCCCGTCGACCTGGGCGTCGGCCATTGCCGGTTGTCGGTTGCGGAACCGGTCGCGCTGGCCGCGGGCGATGATCCGCGCGAGTGGAGCCATGTCCGCGTGGCGACCAAATATCCGAACGTCACCCGCCGGCATTTCGAGGCACGCGGTGTGCAGGCCGAGTGCGTGAAGCTGAACGGGGCGATGGAGATCGCGCCGGTGCTGGGGCTGGCGGACCGGATCGTCGATCTGGTGTCGAGCGGACGGACATTGGTGGAAAACGGCCTGACCGAGGTCGAGGTGATCGCCGAGATATCGGCGCGGCTGATCGTCAACCGCGCCGCGTTCAAGACGCGCAGCGGGCAGATTGCGGCGCTGGTAGAAGGATTTCGAACGGTGGCAGCAGCGATGCAGGTGGCGGCATGACGGCACGGCTGAACAGCCGCGACCCGGCGTTTGCGGCGGCGTTCGACACGCTGGTCAACGCCCGCCGCGAATCGGATGCCGGCGTGCGCGACTCCGTGACCGCGATCGTCGCGGATGTGCGGGCACGGGGCGACATAGCACTGGCGGGCTATACGCAGCAGTTCGACGGCCATACCCTGGACGTGACCGGGTGGGAGGTGCCGAAGGCGGACCGGCGTGCGGCGCTGGACGGGCTGGACCGCGACCTGCGCGCGGCGCTGGAACTGGCGGCGGAGCGGATCCGGACGTTCCACGCGACCCAGGTGCCGGCGGACCGCGACTCGGTCGATGCGCAGGGCGTCCGGTTGGGTGCGCGGTGGCGGCCGGTGGACGCCGCGGGGCTGTATGTGCCGGGCGGGCGCGCGGCCTATCCGTCATCGGTGCTGATGAACGCGTTGCCGGCCAAGGTGGCGGGCGTCGGCCGGCTGACGATGGTGACGCCGACCCCGCGCGGCGAGATCAACCCGCTGGTGCTGGCGGCTGCGGAAATTGCCGGGGTCGATCAGGTGTTTCGCGTGGGCGGCGCGCAGGCGATCGCGGCGCTTGCCTATGGCACCGAGCGGATCGCGGCCACGGACGTCATCGTCGGACCGGGCAATGCCTGGGTCGCGGAGGCGAAGCGGCAGTTATACGGTGTGGTCGGCATCGACATGGTGGCCGGGCCGTCCGAGATCGTGGTGATCGCGGATGCCGCGAACGATCCCGACTGGATCGCGATCGACCTGCTGAGCCAGGCCGAGCATGACCCGGTCAGTCAGTCGATCCTGTTCACCGACGACGCGGCGTTTGGCGATGCGGTGATGGCCGCGGTCGAAGCGCGGCTGGCGACGTTGACCACCCAGGCGGTGGCGCGCGCGAGCTGGAGCGACCATGGCGCGATCATCGTGGTGCCGACGCTGGACGCGGCGATCCCGCTGATCGACCGGCTGGCGCCCGAACATCTGGAGATCGCGACTGCCGATCCGGACGCGCTGTTCGATCGGGTGCGGCATGCGGGATCGGTGTTTCTGGGCCGTCACACGCCGGAAGCGGTGGGCGATTATGTCGCCGGGCCGAATCATGTGCTGCCCACCGGGCGGCGCGCACGATTTTCTTCGGGGCTGTCGGCCCTGGATTTCATGAAGCGGACCAGCTTCCTCGCGCTCGACGAACGGTCGATCCGTGCGATCGGCCCGGCGGCGGTGACGCTGGCGACGGCCGAGGGCTTGCCGGCGCATGCGGCGTCGGTCGCGGTCCGTCTGGGGAGATAGATGATGGCGAAGGTGAACGAACGCGCGCGATCGCGCAGCGCGGCGCGGCTGGCGGCGGTGCAGGCGCTGTACCAGCAGGAGATGGAGACGATCACGCTGCCGAAGCTGCTCGACGAATTTCATCGCCACCGGCTGGGTGCGACGATGGACGATGTCGAATATGCCAACGCGGAGCAGGATTTCTTCGACGATCTGGTCAAGGGCGTCGATGCCCGCCGGGGCGAGGTGGATGCCGCCATCGCCGACAAGCTGGCGACCGGCTGGACGATCGACCGGCTGGACAAGCCGATGCGGCAGATCCTGCGGGCCGGGACCTATGAACTGATCGCGCGGCCCGACGTGCCGACCGGCAGCGTGATATCGGAATATGTCGACGTGGCGGCCGCATTCTATGACAAGCGCGAAAAGGGCTTCGTCAACGGATTGCTGGATGCGGTGGCGAAGGCGGTCCGCGCGGCGTGAGCCGTTCGACCTGACAGCCGAGACCTTGCCCCGAACGATCGGGCGGAGACGATGGCGCCGATGTCCGACGAAGCCGCCTTCATCGACCTGTTGAAGGGTATTGCCCGCAACCCCGCGGCGCGCGGGTTGATGGATGACGCGGCATTGTTCGTGCCGCCACCGGGACGCGGGCTGATCCTGACGCACGACATGCTGGTGGAGGGGGTGCATTTCCTGTCCGGTGACCGGCCGGCGGATGTCGCGTGGAAGCTGGTGGCGGTGAACCTGTCCGACCTGGCGGCGAAGGGCGCGCGGCCCGAAGGCATGCTGCTGGGATATATGCTGGGTCCGGACCGCGCGTGGGACGCGGCGTTCGTCGCGGGTCTGGCGGCGGTGTCGGATGCGTTCGGGATCCCGTTGCTGGGTGGGGATACGGTTTCGGCGGGGCGCGGCCCGCGCGCGCTGGGGCTGACGGCGATCGGATCGGTGCCGGCCGGCGGCGCGCCGGCGCGCGCGGGCGCCACGCCGGGCGACGATTTGTGGGTGACGGGTACGATCGGAGATGCAGGCGCGGGGCTGGCCTGCGCCCTGGCAGGACGGACCGGGCCGGCGGCATTGCTGGCGGCGTACCACCGCCCGCAACCGCAGATCGCCGCGGGTGCGGCGCTGGTGCCGCTGGCGCGGGCATCGGCGGACGTGTCGGACGGGTTGCTGATCGACGCGGCGCGGATCGCGAAGGCGAGCGGATGCGCGGTGCGGATCGATCTGGACCGCGTGCCGCTGTCGCCCGATCTGATGGCGCATGCGGGCGACGGGATCGACGCGCGGCTGGCGGCGGTGACTGCGGGGGATGATTATGTGCTGCTGATCGCGGTGGCGGAGGGCGATGCGCCCGAATTGCGCGCGCGGGCTGATGCGATTGGTGTCGATATCGCCCGGATCGGCGGCTTTTCGGCTGGAGAGGGTCTGTCGCTCCATCATGAAAATCGGTCGATCGGTGTCCCAGATCGGCTCGGTTACCAGCATGGTGCAACCGCGATCCGGTGAGGTGCGTAGGAACCGCATCCCTGCCCATGCGTATCAGCATCCTACTCGACGCAATGACTGCACGGGTCGTCGTCATCATAGGGAGGTTATTATGGGTCTGATCATGTGGTTGATCGTGGGTGGTGTCATCGGCTGGCTGGCCAGCATCATCATGCGCACCGACGCACAGCAGGGGATCCTGTTGAACATCGTCGTCGGCATCGTGGGTGCCTTCATCGGTGGCCTGATCCTGAGCGGCGGATCGATCAACAGCGCGCCGCTGAACCTGACGACGTTCCTGGTATCGTTGCTGGGCGCGGTCATCCTGTTGGCGATCGTCAATCTGGTGCGTCGCGGACGCGTCCGCTAAACGATCCCGAGCTAATGATTAGAAAGCCGCCCCGGAGCACCGGGGCGGCTTTTTCATGTCTGCACGAGGGATGATCCACCAGTGATCCGGTTGACCGAGGGTGCGGTACGGCCCGGACCGGGCATTTGCGGATTGCGTCGCATCTCCTATGTGACGTCGCCATGTCCAATTCATCCCAATCCACGCCGCCGACCGTGCATATGGTCGGATCCAATCCGACGCTTCTCTGGGGCATGAACAGCAGCGAGCGCACGCGCCGGATCGCCGCCGCGGCCGGCCTGCCCGTCTCCGACGGTCCCATGACCGGGCCGGCCCTGCTCGTCGATGCCGGGTTCGCATTCGATCCGGCCTGGCTGCGGACGCTGGCGACACGGCCGGGTCATGTCCTGACCGTCGGCGGCCGACCGGTGATCGCGCATGCGGTGGACAACGCCGATCAGGCAGCGGCCGCGATGGCGGCTGGGCAGATGCCGGCGGGACTGGTCGTCATGGCGCGCGAACTGGGCGGTGCGATGGTCAACGAGCAACTCCGTAAGCGGGAGGTGCCGTTTGCGGCCCCCCTGGAGCCGGGCAGCGTCCGCGCGCTGGAGCGCGCCAGCTATTTCGGCGCCTATAAGGGCGTGACCGACATTCTGACCAAATATCTCTGGCCCGAATGGGCGCTGGTCCTGACCCGGCTGTGCGCGCGGGTGGGCATCACGCCCAACATGGTGTCGCTGGCGGGCGCCTCGCTCTGCGTCGCGGCGACCATCCTGTTCGCCTATGGCGCCTATTGGACCGGGCTGGCGCTTGGCTTCATCTTCATGGTGCTGGACACGGTGGACGGCAAGCTGGCGCGGTGCACGATCACCTCCTCCCCTTGGGGGCATCTGCTGGATCATGGCGTCGACCTGATCCACCCGCCCTTCTGGTATGTCGCCTGGGGATTGGGGCTCTATGCCTGGAACCTGGAACTGGCTACGCCGATCTTTCGCATCGTCATGGCTGTGATCGTCGGCGGATATGTCGCACAGCGGGTGATCGAGGGTATATTCATCCGCTGGTTCGGAATGCATATCCATGTCTGGCGCAAGATCGACAGCGATTTCCGGCTGATCACCGCGCGTCGCAACCCCAATGTCGTGATCCTCGCCGGCTTCCTGCTGTTCGGACGTCCGGACCTGGGGCTGGTCGGCGTGGCCTGGTGGACGGCGATCTCGCTGATCGTGCATCTTTCGCAGATGGCGCAGGCGGCGGTCGTGCGGATGCGCGGCGGCACCATAACCTCCTGGCTGGGATGAACGCATGAACGCCACCATTCACCGCTTCGGCTATCCGGCGACGCTGATTGCCGAGCATGACCATTGGGTCGTGCTGCTCCGCCCCGATCAGCCGACGCTGGGATCGCTGGTGCTGGCGGCGAAGTCCGACGTCACCGCCTTTTCTGCGCTGCCGCCCGCTGCCTTTGCCGAACTGGCATCGGTGATCGCGGAGATAGAGGCGGCGCTTGGACATGCGGTGGACTATGCCCGCATCAACTATCTGATGCTGATGATGGTCGACCCGCATGTCCATTTCCATGTCCTGCCCCGCTATGACGGGACACGGACCGCGGGCGACCTGGTCATTGCCGATGCCGGGTGGCCGAAGGCGCCGGCGCTGGGCGATGCGGTGACACTGGACCCGGCGCAGACCACCGCGCTGGTCGCCTGGCTGAAATCCTGCTGGCGCTGACTTACCGCCCGGCCGCGGCCCATTTGTCGGTCAGCGCGCGCGCGATGTCGAGATCGGCCGGATAGTCGACCTCCGCCCATTCCAAACCCTTGATCGACCGGGTCGACACCGTCCCGGATGGTGCGATCCGGTCGATCACCTTGAGATACCAGCTCGTCACCCCGACCGGATCGTGCAGGATCGCATCGACGGACGCCACGAACTGCCGAGCGCCGTCGCCGCGAAATGCCAGAAAGCCGATTGATTCGGCATCGGGAATATCGTCGTCCAGCACCTTGCCGATCCGTACCAGGCGATCGCCGGACCGGACGACCTTCATATCGTCTTCGTCATAATCCGGCTTCTCGTCGATCGTGACCGTGATCGGGGCATCCGACTGGACCACGCGCGCCACGATTTCCGGCGCGATCAACGTATCGCCATTGAGGATGAGGAAGTCGTCCTGCATCCGTTCGCGCGCCATCCACACCGACCCGACATTTTCCGCGACATGGTAGAAGGGGTTGAACAGCGTGCGCACCCCCGGGTCGCCCCGGGCCGCGATCACCGCATCGACCAGATCGGACCGGAAGCCGGTCACGACCGTGATGTCGCGCACGCCACCGGCGCGCAATGCATCCAGCTGCCATTCCAGCAGCGTGCGGCCGCTGAAATCGATCAGGCATTTCGGCCGATCCTCGGTTAGCGGCAACAGGCGGGATCCCTTGCCCGCACTCAGGATCACGGCACGTTCGAACGACATGGCGGCTACTCGCTCACAAAACTCGACAATCTGCGCTAGACCGCCGCAATGTGGCCAAAAGCGGGACGGACCGGGATATGATGCAGTGGACCGCTCTGGTTCTGGCCGGGCAGCGCCCCGGCATCGATCCGCTTGCGCAGGCATTCGGGGCCGAGTGGAAGGCGCTGGTCCCCATCGCGGGCGAGCCGATGCTGACACATGTCATCCGCACGCTGCTGCACTGTCCGGAGATCGGCAGGATCGTCGTCGCGGGGCAACGCCCCGACCTGTTGGCAGCGGGCTGGCCCGCCGCGGAACCGCGGCTGTCGTTCACGCAAAGCACCACCGGGATTTCGCGCAGTATCGCCGCCGTCGCGGGCACCGCCATCGCACCCTGGCCGCTGCTGGTGACGACCGCCGATCACCCGCTGCTGACGCCGGACATGGTAGCCGGTTTTCTGCATGATGCGGAGGATGCGGACGTCGCGGTCGGCATGGTGGAACGGCGCACGATGATGCACGCCTATCCCGACACGCGCCGGACCTGGCTGAAATTTCGGGGGGGTGCCTATAGTGGCGCCAATCTGTTCGCGCTGCGGACATCGAAGGCGCAGGCGGCGCTGACCCTGTGGGCGCGGGCGGAACAGGATCGCAAGCAGGCGCTGAAGCTGTTCTGGCATTTCGGGCCCCTGCTCGCGCTGCGTGCGATCACCCGCACGATCCGCGGGCCGGACGCCCTGCGCATCGCGGGCCGCCGGCTGGGGATGGAGGCCAGGCTGATCGCCCTGCCGCAGGCCGAAGCCGCCATCGACGTCGACAAACCCGCGGATCACATGCTGGCCGAGACCATCCTCGCCCGGCGGCAATCCGAGGTTGCGGTGGCGATCAGACGTCCAGATTAGCCACGGACAGGGCATTGTCCTGGATGAATTCGCGGCGGGGTTCGACGACGTCGCCCATCAGGCGCGTGAAGATCTCGTCGGCGACATCGGCCTGTTCGACCTCGACCCGCAACATGGCGCGGTTGGCGGGATCGAGCGTGGTTTCCCACAATTGTTCGGCGTTCATTTCGCCGAGCCCCTTGTACCGGGCGATGGCAAGGCCCTTGCGGCCCGCCGCGAGGATCGCGTCGAGCAGTTCGGACGGACGCGAGATCGCACGGCCGCGGGTGTCGGCGACGGGTTCGTCATCGTCGGGCGCGGCGGCCTCGACCGGCTTGTCGGCCGCCTTCTGCGCGATCAGGCGCGAGCCGTGGGTGTAGGCTTCGGCCTGTTCGGTGGCGAGCGCATGCAGCTTGCGCGCCTCCGCCGATCCGACGAATGCGGCATCGACGATGTGGTGATCGGTGACACCGCGCCAGAAACGCAGGAAATGATAGCCGCCGTCACCGGTGACCTCCGCCGACCAGCGCGCTTCAGGGTCGGCGCGCCCCTGCCATGCCGCCGCCGCCTGACCCGCCGGCCCGCGATCGCGAACCTCCGGATCGAACCCGCCGAGCAGCGCCAGCGCCTCGATCACCGCCGGATCGTAGCGCCGCGGAACATAGGTCATCAGCGTCCGCATGCGGCGCGCATGATCGAGCAAGCCCTTCAGATCGCTGCCCGAACGCGGGCCTTCCGCGGTTTCCAGGATCATGCCGCCCAATCCCGCGTCGACCAGATAATCGTCGAGCGCGGCATTGTCCTTGAGATAGACCTCCGACCGGCCCTTCGCGACCTTGTAGAGCGGCGGTTGCGCGATGTAGAGGTGCCCGCCTTCGATGATCGGCTTCATGTGGCGATAGAAGAAGGTCAGCAGCAGCGTGCGGATGTGTGCGCCGTCGACATCGGCGTCGGTCATGATGACGATCTTGTGGTAGCGCAGCTTGTCGAGGTTGAAATCGTCGCGGCCGATGCCCGTGCCCATCGCCTGGATCAGCGTGCCGACTTCCTTCGATGACAGCATGCGATCGAAACGGGCGCGTTCGACGTTCAGGATCTTGCCCTTCAACGGCAGGATCGCCTGATATTGGCGGTTGCGGCCCTGCTTCGCCGATCCGCCCGCCGAGTCGCCCTCCACCAGGAACAGTTCGGACTTGGCGGGATCGCGTTCCTGGCAATCGGCGAGCTTGCCGGGCAGCGAAGCGATGTCCATCACGCCCTTGCGCCGGGTCAGTTCACGCGCCTTCTTCGCGGCTTCGCGCGCGGCGGCGGCGTCGATCACCTTCTGAACGATCGCCTTGCCGTGCGCGGGATTTTCCTGGAGCCATTCGGCGAGCTTGTCGGCCATCAGCGATTCGAGCGGCTGGCGCACTTCGGACGAGACCAGCTTGTCCTTGGTCTGGCTGCTGAACTTCGGATCGGGCAGCTTGACCGACACGATCGCGGTCAGCCCTTCGCGCATGTCGTCGCCGGTCAGCGTCACCTTCTCCTTTTTCAGGAGACCCGATTTTTCGGCATAATTGTTGATCGTGCGGGTGAGTGCGGCGCGGAAGGCGGCCATGTGCGTGCCACCATCGCGTTGCGGGATGTTGTTGGTGAAGGCCAGCACCTGCTCATAATAGCTGTCGTTCCATTCCAGCGCGACGTCGATGCCGACATCGTCGCGCGCACCGTGGATCGCCACCGGTTCCGGCATCAGCGGGGTCTTGGTACGATCGAGATATTTGACGAACGCCGCGATGCCGCCTTCGTAGAAGAGTTCGACGGTCTTTTCCTCGGCATGGCGCGCATCGACCAGGAACAGCCGGACGCCCGAATTGAGGAAGGCCAGTTCGCGATAGCGATGTTCGAGCTTGTCGAAATCGAACTCGGTGATCTTGAAGGTGTTGGGGCTGGGCAGGAAGGTGACGCGCGTCCCCTTCTTGGTGCCGGCATCGCCGACGACCTTGAGCGGGGCGACGGCGTCGCCGTGGGCGAAGCGCATATAATGCTCCTGCCCATCGCGCCAGATGGTGAGATCGAGGAAGGTCGACAACGCGTTCACCACCGACACGCCAACGCCGTGCAGGCCGCCCGAAACCTTGTAGGCGTTGGAATCGTTGGTGTTATCGAACTTTCCGCCGGCGTGGAGCTGGGTCATGATGACCTCCGCCGCCGACACGCCTTCTTCGGTATGGATGCCGGTCGGGATGCCGCGGCCATTATCCTCGCACGACACCGAACCGTCCGGGTTGAGCGTGATGACGATGCGATCGCAATGCCCCGCCAGCGCCTCGTCGATCGCATTGTCGCTGACCTCGAACACCATGTGGTGAAGGCCGGACCCGTCGTCGGTATCGCCGATATACATGCCCGGGCGCTTTCGCACCGCGTCGAGGCCCTTCAGAACCTTGATGGAGTCTGCGCCATATTCGCCGGATTGGGGTGTGCTTGCCATGCCGCGGATATAGGCATCCGGTACGCGAATCGGAAGCGAAATGGCGCGGAAGGCCGTGGAGGCCGCGGACAGGCGACGTCGGCTGTCCGTGGTTCAGAACAGCCCGAGCGCCGCGACCTCCGTCTTTTCCAGGTCGATGCCGAAAACGAGGCTGAGCCGCATGCGGTACACGCGCGGGTCGGTCAGGTCCGTGCCGATCGCCTCGGTACCGTTGCGGCGGCGATAATGGCGGTCGGTGAGACTGGCAAAGCCGCTGGGCAACACGATGCTGGCGATCGCGATGGTGGTGAAGCGATGGTTGGGCACGGTCGCGATATGGTGGTTGCACTGTTCCAGATCGGCCGGCCAGACCGGGGCGGCGGTAAAACTATATTGCCGGATCGCGCCGCCGCCGGGCTGCGGCACGCCGCGCGCATCGGTGGCATGGAGATCGCCGTCGCGGGTGAGGATCCAGCCATGCCCGGCATCGCGGACGAGGTGGTGGACCGCGCCGTCCGGTGTCTTCGCCTGTGCCCCGTCCACCAGCGGCATCGGCGGCGTGTAGGCGCCGCCAAAGCCGGCATCCGCGATCCAGGCGCCATCGGGCAGTTCGACCAGGCTGAGGCAGTGGGTGCGCGAGGGGACGGCGGCCGGATCGGTGAGATCGGCAACCCCCAGCCAGACGCGCGCGAGCAGCGGGCGGACCACGAAGCCGAGCGCGTCCAGCGCGCGGCCGAACAGCTGATTATGTTCGAAGCAATAGCCGCCGCGGCGGCGCAGGACGAGCTTGTCGAAGACCGCGTCGGGATCCAGGCTGATCCCGCGGCCGAGCAGCACGTCCAGATTTTCGAACGGGATCGCCATGCGATGCGCCCGTTGCACCAGCGCCAGTCCGTCCGCATCCGCGGCAGGCACATCGGGCACGCCGATCCGCGCGAGATAGGTGGCGAGATCAAAGGGCAGGGTCATGGTCGGGGATCATCCGGGCGGCTTTTGCCGGCCTTCTTGTCGTGCGGCGCATCGGGAGACAAGAAAAACCCCGTCGGCCCAGGGGAAGGCCGACGGGGTTCCAAGGTGTTCGGTTCGGGGGATCGCGACGCTTTGCGCGCCTTGCGAGCGGGGGAGACGCATTCGGCCGGGTGTTATACCGCCGGACGGATCAATAGGATTGCTGCCGTTCGTACAGCGTTTTGTAATGCTGGATCCGCGTCACGCGCAGGCCTGGCATGCCGGAACGGTCGACCGCACGCTGCCAGCTGGCGAACTCCTCCAGGCTCAAGCCGTAACGGTCGCAGACCTCGTCCACCGACAGCAGCCCACCGCTGACGGCAGCGACGACTTCGGCCTTGCGGCGGACGACCCAGCGGGTCGTGTGGGGTGGCGGCAGGCTGTCGACCGTCAGCGGTTCGCCGAGTGGGCCGATCACTTGTGCAGGCCTGATATTCTGATTTTCGATCATCATTACCTCAGAACGCTGGGCCTGTTTGAAACGGCGGCCTCACTCTCGATGGCCAATGTTTAGTGCGGTGGGCTTGAAGGAAGGCTGAAACGGCAAGGTAAAGGACATGGTCACCTTCATAACGGCTTCATCACTGGAAACTTGAGCGCGAGCGCGGAATCAAAGCTGCCGTCCAATGCCGCGGCGGCGCGGACCCAGCCCGGTTCGCACCGCATCAGCACGACCAGAGCCATGTCGGGTGTGGTGGATTGCGCATCGGCAAGCGCGATGCGTTCGGCCACCATGGCGGTCACGCCCCGTGCCTGCGCCGCGGCGAGGCCGGCGACGATCGATCGGTAATCCAGAGTTCCGGTCCGCACGCGAGCGCGAGTCCGTCGGTGAAAACCAAGATCCATGCGGCATCCGTCAATCGTGCGACGGGCCACCGTAACGTCTCAGGGTTTAGGGCGGGTAAAGTCGGGGTCCCGGACATGGCACAAATGCGCTATGGCATTCCCCATGATGGCGGATTTTCAATTGGGCGACGATCTGGCGGGCAAGCGGATCCTGGTCGCGATGTCGGGCGGGGTGGACAGTTCGGTGGTGGCAGCGCTGGCCAAGGCCAGCGGCGCGGAGACGATCGGCGTCACCCTGCAGCTATATGATCATGGTGCGGCGGTGAAGCGGGCGGGCAGTTGCTGCGCGGGGCAGGATATCCGCGACGCGCGTGCGGTGGCGGATCGGCTGGGAATCGCGCATTATGTGTTCGATTATGAAAGCCGGTTCCGCGACGGGGTGATCGCCGATTTCGCGGACGAATATGCGCGCGGGCGCACGCCGATCCCCTGCGTGCGGTGCAATCAGGGGGTGAAGTTCACCGACCTGTTCGGGATCGCGCGCGAATTGGGGGCGGATTGCCTGGCGACCGGCCATTATGTGCGGCGGGTGATGGGGCCGGCGGGGGCCGAACTGCACCGCGCGATCGACCCGGCGCGCGATCAGAGCTATTTCCTGTTCGCAACAACGCAGGACCAGCTGGACTATCTGCGCTTTCCGCTGGGCGGGATGCCCAAGGCGCGGGTGCGCGAGATCGCAGCGGAACACGGGCTGACCGTGGCGGCAAAGCCCGATAGCCAGGACATCTGTTTCGTGCCGGACGGCGATTATGCCACCATCGTCAAGCGGTTGCGGCCGGAAACCGGCGAGGCCGGCGAGATCGTCGACCTGAACGGACGGGTGCTGGGCACGCATCGGGGAATCGCGCATTTCACGGTCGGGCAGCGCCGCGGGCTGGAGATTGGGGGCAGCCCGGTGCCGCTATATGTCGTGCGGCTGGAGCCGGAGGCGCGGCGGGTGGTGGCCGGGCCGCGTGCGGCGCTGGCGGTGACAGCAGCGCGAATCGAGGATCGCAACTGGATCGGCGGTGATCAGGACGGGCCGGTGATGGCGAAGGTGCGTTCGATGGCGAAGCCGGTGCCGGCGTGGCTGGAGGGCGATCGGGTGCGGTTCGCAAGCCCTGAATATGGCGTGTCGCCGGGGCAGGCGGCCGTGCTGTATGCCGGCGAGCGCGTGCTGGGTGGCGGCTGGATCGCCGAGACGGAGCCCGCCGCACTGGTGGCGTGACCGCACCGGTCGATCGCGTGCGGGGGGTGGATCGCGGCGGCCGCCCCCGCTAGAGCGCCGATCCCGCGGCCGGGCGCCGCACCACCGGGACAGGCGGCAATCCATGACGACGGCGGGAGCGCTGGGACTCGATTTCGGCACGACGAACAGCGTGGTGGCGGTGTCCGGCGTGGCCGGGCAGTCCGACCTGGTGGAATTTGCACGACAGGGGCAGGCGAGCGCGGTGTTCCGGTCGGCGCTGTGTTTCTGGCAGGACAGCGCGGCGCGGGGCGGCGTGGCAGTCGAGGCCGGACCTTGGGCGATCGCGGAATATCTGGAGGATCCCGACGGCAGTCGGTTCCTGCAATCGTTCAAGTCGGTCGCGGCCAGCGCAAGTTTCGAAACGGCATCGGTGTTCGAGAAACGCTATCGCTTCGAGGAGCTGGGTCGGGTGTTCCTGGACCGGATGGTCGCGCATGGCGGCGGCGCGTTGAACGCGCCCCGGCCGGAGCGGATCATCGTCGGGCGGCCGGTGGAATATGCCGGCGCGCGGCCCGATCCGACGCTGGCGCGGGCACGCTATGATGCGATGTTCGCGGGGTTCGGCCGTGAGCTTCACTATGTCTATGAGCCGCTGGGCGCGGCGTTCAGCTACGCATCCCGGTTGAAAGATGCGGCGACGATCCTGGTGGCGGATTTCGGCGGCGGCACCAGCGATTTTTCCGTCGTTCGGGTGGCGGCCCCGGGCGCGGCCAAACGCTGCGTACCGCTGGGCCATGCCGGGATCGGGATTGCGGGCGATCGGTTCGACTATCGCATCGTCGATCGGCTGGTGCTGCCGATGCTGGGCAAGGGCAGTTCCTACCGATCGTTCGACAAGGAATTGGAAGTGCCGCGCAGTTACTATGCGGACTTCGCCGACTGGTCGCGATTGGCGCTGATGCGCAACCGCCGCACGCTGGACGAACTGGCCAAGCTGAAGAAGACGGCGACGGACGCCGCGGCGATCGGCCGGATGATCGCGGTGATCGAGCATGAGCTGGGATACAAGCTGTATGATGCCGTGGGCGTGTGCAAGCGCGCGCTGTCCGATGCGGAGACGGCGCCGTTCCGCTTCTCCGGTGGCGGGATCGAGATCGAGACGCTGGTACGGCGCGCCGAGTTCGAGGCGTGGATCGCCGACGATCTGGCGCGGATCGCCGCGACGGTCGACCGTGCGCTGACGGCCGCCGGGGTTGCCGCGACCGCGATCGACCGCGTGTTCCTGACCGGTGGATCATCGCTGATCCCGGCGGTGCTCCGGATTTTCGACACCCGGTTCGGGCCGGAGCGGATCGCGACCGGCGGCGAGCTGACATCGATCGCGCATGGACTGGCGCTGATCGGTCAGGAAGCGGACGTGGCCGCTTGGGCGGCGTGACGCGGCGGGCCCGGTTCCGGGCCGGGCCGCCGATCACCAGATCTCGTCGTCCATTTCCGGCGCGGGCGCCGGGGCGTGGCCCAGGGCGGCACCCAGACGGGCACGCATCGCGGCCAGCGTGACATCATCGACCGCCGCGGCGCGACCGGTGGGGACACGCAGCAGCCGCGCGCATTGTTCCAGCAACTGCGCCACCAAGTCGAGATCCTGAAGCTGGATCCGGTGCCGTTCGACCACGACCGGATCGATGCAGAGCGAAACCCCGAGTTCCTCGGCCAGCAGGCGCGCCGCGAGCAATTCGTCCGCCAACGCGCCGAGCAGCAGCGCGTCCTCGTCGGCCGCAATGGCCGTGGCGGCGTCGAACCGCGTCATGTCAACCACGGCATTGCGTCAGGATGACGCGCGCAAGCTTTGCGATTTCGACGGGTTCGCGGACGTTGGCGGAGCCGAATTCATACCCCGTGATGATCTTGTCGGCATCCAGCACCGGGGTGATGGCGAGGCCGCCGGCATCGCGCATCGCCTTTGCGCCGGCGACACCGTCCTCACCCTCCGCACCCAGCAGCACGCCCAGCGTCTGGCGCCCCCCCGCCTTGGCCAGGGCGGCGTAGAGCAGCGAGATCGAAGGCCGCTGGCCCAGCACCGCCGGCTTGTCGAGCAGGCGGATAGTGCCGTCCGGCCAGCGATCGATGACCATGTGCAGCCCCTCCGGTTCGGCGAGGTAGATGTGGCCGGGTTCGATGCGGGTGGCGTCGGCGGCCTTCACCACCTTCGGCAGCACGATTTCGGACAGCTGGGCCGCGATGCTGTCGGCAAGCTCCGGCCGGATCTGTTGCACCACCAGGATCGGGGGGCAGTTGACCGGCATGCTTTCGAGCAGTTCGAACAGCATCTGGGTGTTCGAGATGTCGGCCCCGATCGCGACCAGCTTGCCGTTCCAGGTGAACGGTTCCGACGCCAGCGCGCGGGCCTTGCTCTTGGCCTCCGCCGCACCACCGGCCGGGGCGCCGGGCGTGCCGCCACTGGTGCGCGCGGCCAGCTTGGCCGACGCGGTCTTCAGCGTCTTTGCAAGGCTGTCGATGATCTTCGCCAGTTCGGCGGGGGTCGCGACCTTGGGCTTCGGGAAGCAGTCGATCGCGCCGAGACGCAGCGCATCGACCGATGCGGCGGCGCCCTTCTGCGTCAGCGTGGAGAACATGACGACCGGCCGCGGCGCGGAGCTCATCAATTCTTCCAGAAACTCGATCCCCGACATGCCGGGCATTTCAATGTCGAGCGTGATGACGTCGGGATCGAGATCGCGGATCATGGTGCGGGCCTGATCGGCGCCGTTAGCAGCGCCGAGGACGTCGATCCCCTTCACCTTTTCCAGCGATCCGGAGATGAGCGCGCGCATCGTGAGGGAGTCATCGACGACGAGGACCGTGGTGTTCTTCATGGAAAGCGGGCTCCCGAAAGCAAGGGAAGGAGTGGGGAGATCAGGCGGCTTCGGCGAGCATGGTGACGCCGCCGCCACCACCCAGCCGATCGAGATCGAGGACGAGGATCATCCGGTTGTCGACGGTGGCGAGACCATCGAGGAAGCTGGCGGCTTCCGACGAGCCGACGTCGGGTAGCGGTTGCATGTCTGCATCCTGGATCGTGACGATATCGTTGACGGCATCCACGATCACACCCTGAAGCTGTTCGCCGATCCGGACGACGATGATGACGTGGCGCGCGGTCGGTTCGGTCAGCCCCCAGCCGAGCCGCATGCGCAGATCCAGCACCGGAAGCACCACGCCGCGCAGGTTGACGACGCCGCGCACATATTCGGGTACGTTCGGCAGCGGCGTGGCCGGCGACCAGGCGCGGATTTCCCGGATCGCCATGATGTCGATCCCGAGCGACTGCTCGCCCAGTTCAAAAGTGATGAGCTGACGGATCATGCAGGCTTCCTCCAGGGCATTCTTATGCGATCAGAGCATGACCCGGCGTATCGCCGTCGCCAGCTTGTCGGGATGAAACGGCTTCACGATCCATCCGGTGGCACCCGCCGAACGGGCACGCTGCTTCTTCTCGTCCGAAAACTCCGTCGACAAAACCAGGATCGGCATGCGGGCATATTCTGCCTTCGCACGCATGGCCTCGATCAGGCCGAAACCGTCCATGCGCGGCATGTTGATATCGGTGATGACAAGGTCGGGGGCGGCGTCGCCGATGCGTTCGAGGGCGTCGATGCCGTCCTCCGCTTCGGCAACGGTGTAGCCCTGGGCACTGAGCGCATTGCGGAGCAGGGCGCGCATGCTGGGAGAGTCATCGACGGTCATGATGGTGCGGGTCATGAAAATCTTCCTGGCAGGATATGGTTTAGAAAAGGTCAACGTCGCCGTCGTCGATCGGGGCCGGCACGCGCCGCGGTGGCGGTGCGGCGACGCGATCGACCGGCGTGTCGGCGACAATCTTTGACCGGGCGCGTCCGAGCGCCGGCTGAAACTCGACCCGGCGCGCGAACTTGCCGCCAAGATCCTGCGCCAGCAGCGGGATCCCTTCATCGGCCAGGAAGGCGCGCGCGAAATCGCCATTGGCGGTTCCGATCGCCTGCATCCCGGAATGGAGGTTGCCGCCGCCGTAGAGATGCGCGCGCAGCCGCGGCCGCTGCGCACCATGGCGCAGCATGGCGTTGATCAGCAGTTCCATCGCATGGACGCCGTAGCGCTGCTGCGTTACCGGATCGAGGATCTGGTTGCCGTGCGGGTGGGCGAGCAGGAAATGGTTCATGCCGCCGACCTTCGCCACCGGATCGTAGAGGCAGGCCGCGACGCAGCTGCCCAGGATGGTGGTGAGCATGGTCGTGGGATCGAGCGAGACCTGATATTCGCCCTGCGGCACATTGACGTGCCGGAAACCGTCCTGGCGCAGGACGGGAGCGGGGATGGGCGGCGGCGCGGGCCGGGCCGGGCGAGGGGGGGGCAGAAAACTCATAGCCGCGTCAATTCGAGCGCGCGTCCGGCGACACGGTCCAGCGGCAGCTGATATTCCACCGCGCCGATGTTATGCGCGACGCCGGGCATGCCATAGACGACCGAGGTCGCCTCATCCTGACCGATGGTGCGGGCGCCGGCATTGCGCATGTCGAGCAGGCCGTGGGCACCGTCCTGACCCATGCCGGTCAAGAGGATGCCGACCTGGCCTGCGCCGAACTTCGCGACCGACCGAAACAGCACGTCGACCGATGGCCGGTGACCGCTGACCGTATCGCCCGCGAACAGCCGCAGACGCGGCAGCCGGCCGCCGAGCGCCTCCATATGGGTGGCGCCACCGGGCGCGAGATAGACGTGCCCGGTTTGCAGGACCATGCCGCTTTCCGCCTCTACCACCGTCGGCGCGCAGCTGCGATCCAGGCGGCTGGCGAAGCTGGCGGTGAACAGCGACGGGAGATGCTGCACGATCATCGTCGGCGGGCAGTTGGCGGGCATCTGGCTGAGCACCGCCAGCAGCGCCTCCACGCCGCCGGTCGATGCGCCGATCGCGATCATGGCGCCGGGGCGCGGGCGATAGTTGGTCGGGACCGGACGAACCGGCGAGACCACGGCCGCCGCCGGGCGGATCGTGCGCGGACGGCTGTTCGTGGCGGCCCGCACGATCGCGGCGAGCGCGCCATTGTCGCCTTCCCGGATGTTCGACGGCTTGGCATAGCAATCGAACGCGCCGAGTTCGAGCGCGCGCAGCGACGCTTCCGCCCCGCGCGTGGTGAGGGTGGAAACCATCACGACCGGCATCGGCCGGAGCGTCATGATCTTTTCCAGGAAATCCAGGCCGTTCATGCCCGGCATCTCGACATCGAGCGTCAGGACGTCCGGATCCAGTTCCTTGATCATGGTGCGGGCCTGCATTGGATCGCTCGCCTGGCCCACGACCTGAATCGCGGGATCAAAGGACAGCAGGCGCGCGACGACGGCGCGCATCGTGGCGCTGTCATCGACGATCAGGCAGCGAAGCGGCTTGGTTCGAGCAGCCGTCAGGGTCGTCATCTGGTTCATCCACGCCTCCGGAAGATTGTCTGACCGGCCGGTTCGAACCGGTCGGTGGCGGGACCGACCAGACGTTCGGAATGGCCGATGTAGAGAAAGCCGTTCGGAACGAGCTTTTCGTGAAAGCGCTCGATCAGCCGGGCCTTGGTTGGTTCGTCGAAATAGATCATGACGTTGCGGCAGAAGATCGCGTCGAACTTGCCCTTGATCGGCCATTCGTCGAGCAGGTTGAGTTGCCGGAAGGCGACCAGTTTCTGGATCTCCGGCCCCATCACCACCGTGTCGCCCGCCGTCTTCATCCATAACCGGGCATAGCGATCGGGGATGTCCGGACCCTGCGCGATCGGGTAGCGACCGGCCTTGGCGGCGGCGATGACATGCGGGGCCAGGTCGGTCGCGAGGATCGCGACGTCACCGCCGATGATCCGGTTGGCTTCGGCGCGGTCGGTGCCGAGCAGCGTCATCGCCATGCTGTACGGTTCCTCCCCGCTGGACGAGGCGGAGGACCACAGCCGCACGGGATTGCCGGCCGCGATGCGTTTCAGCAGCAGCGGACGCAGCGTCGCCGTCATATGATCGAAATGATGATCTTCGCGGAAGAAGCGCGTGTGGTTGGTGGTCAGCGCGTAAACGGCGCGCTTGCGTTCCTCCGCATCGGTGCGCAGCATTTCGACATAGTCGGAAAAGCGCGTCATGCGATGTTCGCGCAGGAACTTCGCCAGCCGCGAATAGACCAGCTGCGTTTTCGCTTCGGACAGGAAGATCCCGCTATGCGCATGCACCATGCGCGCGATCACGTCGAAATCCTGGCGGGTGAAGACGAACCCTTCGTCCGATGTTCCGAGACCGGCGACGTTCATGCCGCGATCCCCTGCACCATCACCGGATCGCGGTGGCGGGCGATGATCGAGTCGACGTCGAGGATCAGCGCGACCCGCCCGTCGCCCAGGATGGTCGCGCCGGCAAGGCCCGCGACCGCCCCGAAATTGGTCTCCAGGCTCTTCACGACGACCTGGCGCTGATCCTGGATGTCGTCGACCATCAGGATGGCGCGGCCGGCATCGCTTTCGACCACCACCAGCACCGCTTCGGACGGGTTGAGGCGGGCGCCCGGCACCTTCAGCATGCGGCCGATCTGCTGGATCGGCAGATAGCTGCCGCGCACGTCGAGCACCGTGCTGCCCGGTCCCATCGACCGGAGGTCGCGATCCTCCGGCCGCAGGCTTTCGACGATGTGGGTGAGCGGGATGACATAGGTCTGTTCCCCGACCGACACGATCATGCCGTCGAGAATGGCGAGCGTCAGCGGGAGCGTGAGCCGGAAGGTGGAGCCATGGCCGAATTTGGACGTGATGCTGATCCGCCCGCCCAGCGCCTGCACATTCTTGCGTACCACATCCATGCCGACGCCGCGGCCCGAGATGTTGGAGACGGTGGCGGCGGTGGAAAAGCCGGGGGCGAAGATGAGGTTCTCGATCTCCTCCTCCGACAGTTGCTGATCCGGGGCGATGATGCCGCGTTCGATCGCCTTGGCGCGGACGCGGGCGGTGTCGATGCCGCGGCCGTCGTCGGAGACCGAGATCACGATGCGACCACCGCGATGCTCCGCCGCCAGCCGCACGACGCCTTCCGCCGGCTTGCCGAGCGCGATGCGTTCGTCGGGCATTTCCAGGCCGTGATCGACGGCGTTGCGGATCATGTGGGTGAGCGGTTCGCCGATGCGTTCGACCACGGTCTTGTCGACCTCGGTCATCTCGCCTTCGACCTGCAGCTTGACGCGCTTACCGGTATCGGCCTCCAGTTCGCGGATGATGCGGGGCACGCGGTTGAACACCGACTTCACCGGCTGCGCGCGGATCGACATCGCGCTGTCCTGCAATTCCCCGGTCAGATGCGCGAGATCGCCCAGTTCATCGATCGCGGCGAGACCGTTCAGCGACAGGCGCTGGCTGAGCATCGCCTGGGTGATGACGAGTTCGCCGACCAGGTTGATCAGACGATCGAGCTTGTCGAGTTCGACGCGGATGGTGGAGGCGGCCGCGACGCCGCGCGGAGCGGAGGCTTCGCCGTCGTCCGCCGTGGGATCGGCGGGCTTCGCGATCGGCTTGGCCGCGGGTTTGGCCGCCGGCTTCGCCGCCGCCGGCGCGGCAGCGGGCATGCTGGCGGGTGCGGGTGCGGCCTTTGCGGCGACCGGAGCGGCCGGCGCAGGATCGGGCGCGCTGGCCGCGACGGGCGCATCGCCCGGCCGCTCGATCGCGATCGTGCATTCGGTCGACAGGAAATCGAAGATCGCGGCGATATCGTCGCGTGCGACGTCGCCCGGCACGTCATATTCCCAGCCGCAATAGCTGGTTTCCGGGGCGAGATCCTCCAGAACCGGTACTTCGCCATGATCGAAGGTGACGAGCGTTCCGCCGAGCGCGGCGAGTTCTCCGATCAGCAGCAGCGGTTCGCCGCCATTGTCGAACGCGCTGGGGCCGGGGACATAGCGGACCCGCCATGGTGCGGGCGGGGTGATATCCGCCAGCAACGAATCGAAATCGAAATCCATCCCCGCGTCGAACAGGCCGAATGCCTCGCCCTCGCCGTCCGGTTCCGCCACCGGCGCGCCGCCATCCTCGCCGATCGGCTCGCCTTCCGCGACCGCGCACAGGCGGGCGAGGACGGCGGCATCGTCGGGCGTGTCGCATTCGCGCTTGGCCGCGGCGACATGATCGGTCAGCAGATCGAACGCCGCGAACAGCAAGGTGCGGAGCGCGGGAGTCGATTCAAGCTGTCCGGTGCGCAGCCCGTCGAGCACCGTTTCGAAATGATGGGTGAAACCCTGCAGCCGATCATGGCC
This sequence comes from Sphingomonas sp., assembly GCF_036387535.1. Classification (GTDB taxonomy): domain Bacteria; phylum Pseudomonadota; class Alphaproteobacteria; order Sphingomonadales; family Sphingomonadaceae; genus Sphingomonas_R. Next base: position 882 of record NZ_DASVTO010000109.1, on the reverse strand, counting down.
GAACGCGCCGGCGCCGCCCTTGATCGAATGGACCGCGCGGAAAATGGTGTTGACCGCCTCCGCATCCGACGGATCGCTGTCATGCTGCGCAAGATGGGTTTCGACGGCGGTCAGGCCCTCGTCGCATTCCAGGAAGAAAATGCCTTCGATCTCATCAAGCTGCATCGGACGATCCTTCGGCGACAATCGGGTCGATCCCTGACCACAGCAGGGGTTCGGCGCCCACCAGGGTGCAGGCGTCGAGCAGGGGCTGGCTGACCGGGGACAGGATGAAATCGCGACGGGCGGCGTCCGCGGATTGGCGGGCGGCGATCAGCAGCTGCACCCCGGCCATGCCGACCCGCTGGACGGGCGTGCCATCCAGCTGGATCGGGCCCGTGCCGCCATCGGCCAGCGCGGCGCGCAGGACCGATACGAACGCGGTTGCGGCACCGGTATCGAGATGTTCGGGCAGTGGGATCGTCATAACATCATCCTGTCAGAGCAAGTGACGGCTCAGAATTGCGACCAGTCGTCGGCGTTGGCTTCGATCTTGAGGGCGAGTGCGCCGTGGGTTTGTGGTGCGGGTGCGGTGCGGCGTTGCGCGACGATCTTGCGCGGTGGGGGTGCGGCGGCGCGGGGAGCGGCGCGTTCGGCGGGTGCGGTGCGCACGGGGGGGGCCTGCGTCATCTGGAAACGGGCGACGTGGCGTGCGAGATCCTCGGCCTCTGCGGCCAGGCTGCGGGCGGCGGCGGTGCTTTGCTCGACCATGGCGGCGTTCTGCTGGGTCACCGAGTCCATTTCGCCGACGGCGGTGTTGACCTGTTGCAGGCCCGACGCCTGCTGTTCGGCCGAGGTGGTGATGTTGGAGACGAGCTGGCTGATCTCCGCGATGCGCGACAC
>NZ_DASVTO010000108.1:0-8677 GCF_036387535.1 Sphingomonas sp. | reverse complement strand
CCGCCCTCGGGTCGCAGCAACTCGCCGCCCAGCTGCAGATTATAGGGCGGATCGGCAAAGATCATGTCGACCGATCGATCCGGCATTCCCCGCATCGCGGCGACACAATCGCCCATCAGGATCGTGTCCAGCGACAGCATGGTCAGCTTGGGCTTGGCGACGGTTCGCAACACCGGAACGCTGCTCGCGTCGATCGTCTTCGCTACGCCCATCTTCGCCGTCCTCAATCGCTTGCAGGCACCCTGAGTCGTTGCGACCGACCCGTCAAGGCCAGGCCGAATCCTCGGATTCCTGCCGAGTCGCGCCACATGGAGAACAAAGGGAGTCTTCGCACCGCATGTTGAGTCTCGGACATCCGGCGGACTCAACGGGTGGTGGTGTGGCACCAGGGACTCGCACCCACTTATTATTGACGGGAACCGGATCGGTATCGGCCGGTTGGGCTTCATCAATGCGATCATCGCAGCGTTTCGGGGGCGGCACATGACGGGACAGGTTCGTGCAACGCTCTTGTCCGGGTTCGCGGCGGCCGTGTTCGGCGGCTTGTTGGGCCTGACGACGGTCGATGGCCTTCGCCGCCAATCCGCCTTCGATCAGGAACCCATCTATCCGCGCGCGCTCTATGCCGTTGATCCTGCGCTTGCCGGTGGGACGGGCGATTGTGCCGGCTGCTCGACCTTTGACGAAGGCTATCGCTGGGCCAGCGCTCGGCACGTCAGCGACGCCGATGCGTGTTTCGGCGATGACTGGTCCCGCCAGCGCGGTTGCCTCGCCTATGTCCAGTCCAGCCGACTCGACTGACGCGCGGATTTCAGATCAGCAATAGCTGCCGCACCGGGGCGAAGCTGCGGCGGTGGATCGGGCTCGGCCCCAGGCTGTTCAACGCCGCCAGATGCGCCGCCGTGCCATAGCCCTTGTTCCGGGACCAGCCATAGCCCGGGTGCGCGGCATCATAATCCAGCATCATGCGGTCCCGTTCATGCTTGGCGACGATCGATGCCGCGGCAATTGACAGGCACAGCGCATCACCCCCGACGACCGCAGTCGCCGGATAGCGCCACTTCGGCAGGGCGTTGCCATCGACCAGCACCATCGACGGCTCTGCCCCACCCGCCGCGATCACCAGCGCGTCCACCGCCCGCGCCATCGCCAGCATCGTCGCATGATAGATGTTGATCGTGTCGATTTCCGCGACGCTCGCAATCCCGACGCCCACCACCGCCTTCGCACAGATCTCTCCGTACAGATCGGCTCGTCTGCGCGCGCAGAGCTTCTTGCTGTCATCGACGCCCTTCGGTGTCCGCCGCCGGTTCAGCAGGACCGCCGCGGCCACCACCGGGCCCGCCAACGGCCCCCGCCCGGCCTCGTCCACCCCGACGATCGGCGCCGGATGGCCACGCTCGATCCTGAAATCCGGTCCGCTCATCCCCGCGCGATTACCGATCCGCCGGCCGCTCTTCAACCCGGTCGACAAGGCCGCCTACCCCTTGGTGATCCAGGTCAGCCCGAAATATAGCGTACGATATCGACCAGCGTGCCCGCGGAAATCGGCAGCAGGAACAGCATCAGCACGAACCAGACCGCGATTGCCGTCAAAACCCGTTCCTGCGCCGGATGGCGCTTCGGCGGCTCGGGTGTGCCCGGTGGTCCTTGATATCCGCTACCGTCGAAAGGCATGTCCGTCGCTCCCGCCGGAACTTCACTGAAAGATCGGTCAGGTGCTAACGATCGACAGCCCGGCCGGGTCCCGCGTCAATCCATGTCCCATCGGGCCGTGTCCGCGCCCCAGCCCGGGTGCGGCGCGCAACGCCTGCTGCACGAACATCCGCGCAGCCGCCACTGCCCGCTCCAACGCCATGCCCTGACCCAGTCCCGTGGCGATCGCACTGGCCAGCGTGCATCCGGTGCCATGCGTGTGCCGCGTCTCGATCCGCGGGTCATGCCACGCGGTCACACCCTGCGCGGTGAACAACCGGTCGATCAGTTCCGCGCCTGCGCCGTGCCCGCCCTTGGCCAGCACCGCCCCGCGATGCCGGTCGACCAGCATCCGTGCTCCCTGCGCGACATCCTCGGTTCCGGTCAGCGCGGCAAGTTCGGGCAGATTGGGCGTCGTCACCGTAGCCAGCGCCATCAGCCGCGCGAACGCCGCGATGGTGGCGGCGTCCGCCAGCGCGGCACCGCTGGTCGCGACCATCACAGGATCGAACACGATCGGTACGCCGGGCAGCCGGGCCAGCCGGTCCGCCACCGCCTCCGCGACTGTAGCCGATCCGATCATGCCGATCTTCACCGCGTCGACACCGATATCGTCCACCACCGCGTCGATCTGCGCCAGCACCATCGCCGCCGGCACCGGCATGACGTCGCTGACGCCCAGCGTGTTCTGCACGGTGATTGCGGTGATAGCGGTCGTGGCATGGCCGCCCAGTGCCATCACCGTCTTGATATCCGCCTGGATTCCCGCGCCGCCGCCGCTGTCCGATCCGGCAATCACCAGGATGCGTGCGATGCTCACGCCGCAGCGCGCCGCACCGACTGGCAGATCTCCTCGACCAGCGCGCCGACCAGCGCCTCGTCCTCACCCTCAGCCATCACGCGGATCAGCGGTTCGGTCCCGGACTTGCGGATCACCAGCCGTCCGGTGCCGGCCAGCCTTTCTTCCGCGCCCGCGATCGCCTTCTGCACGGCCGCATCTTCCAGCGGTTGCCCGCCGGCGAAGCGCACATTCTTCAGCAATTGCGGCAACGGCTCGAACTGGCGCAGCAACGTGCTGGCCGGTCGGCCGTCGGACACCAGCGCCGCCAGCACCTGCAACGCCGCCACCAGGCCGTCGCCGGTGGTCGCATAATCGGTCATGATGATATGCCCGGATTGCTCGCCGCCCACGTTGAAGCCCTTGGCCCGCATCGCCTCCACCACATAACGGTCGCCCACCGCGGTCCGGTGCAGCGTCAGCCCCTGCGCGGTCATGAAGCGCTCCAGACCCAGATTGGACATCACCGTCGCCACCACGCCGCCACCTTGCAATAGCCCGCGTTGATGCCAGGACGCCCCGATCAGCGCCATCAGCTGGTCCCCGTCGACGATGGTCCCACGCTCGTCGACCACGATCAGCCGATCGGCGTCGCCGTCCAGCGCGATCCCGATATCCGCACGCGTTTCCAGCACCTTTGCGCGCAGCGCGGCCGGGTCGGTCGATCCGGTCCGCTCGTTGATGTTGGTTCCGTCCGGCGTCACGCCCAGCGCGATCACATCCGCACCCAGTTCCCACAGCGCGGCAGGTGCCACCTGATAAGCGGCGCCGTTCGCGCAATCCACCACGACCCGCAATCCATCAAGCCGCAGATGTTCGGGAAAGGTCGACTTGGCGGCGTGGATATAGCGCCCGCGCGCATCCTCCACCCGCCGCGCCCGGCCGATCTGCTCGGCAGGCGCCAGCGTCGGGGTTCCGTCGAGCAACGCCTCGATCGCCAGTTCGTCCTGATCGCTCAGCTTGTATCCGTCAGGCCCGAACAATTTGATGCCATTGTCCGCGAACGGGTTATGGCTGGCCGATATCATCACGCCCAGGTCCGCGCGCATCGACCGGGTCAGCATCGCCACCGCCGGCGTCGGCATCGGCCCTACCATCACCACGTCCATGCCGACCGACGTGAACCCGGCAACCAGCGCCGATTCCATCATATAGCCCGACAACCGCGTGTCCTTGCCGATCACCACCCGGTGCCGGTGGCTGCCGCGCAGGAAATGTGCACCCGCCGCCTGCCCAACCTTCATCGCGATCTCCGCGGTCATCGGGGGGCTGTTGGTCCGCCCGCGGATACCGTCGGTTCCGAAATATCTGCGAGTCATACCTGATCCTACTTTCAACCACCCAGGTGGGGCACGTACCTCCAGGCCGAGAGAGATCCCGGCCTTAGCCGGGATGACACTCCCGATATGAAGGCACTTCACCGAACCGTTATCCCGGCGAAAGCTGGAGGCTCGCGGCAGCGGGTGCCGACGAGGCCCCACCGAGATCCCGGCTCGCGCCGATGACGACCTTATCGCAGGCCTTTACCGCTCATAGGCTTTCGGCAACACCCCTTCCTGCGGCACCGCATAGCGATCGCGCAACCGCGTCTGGCGATTGATCAGCGGCTGTTCCACCCCATCGATCAGCACCATGACCGGGGCCGAGGACAACTCCAGCGGATCACCGTCCCAGATCACCACATCTCCGCGACGTCCGGCGCGCAGCGATCCGATCTCGCCGTCCAGTCCCAGCGCGGCCGCCGGCCCTGAACTGATCGTCGCCAGCGCATGGCCCCAGTCCAGCCCCGTCGCGCCCGGCACGCGGGTCAGCGCGACCAGATTGCCGGCATATTGCTTGATAAGCCGCGCCTGCCGCGCCTCGTCGTCGTTGATCATGCCGATCCCGACCGTCACGCCCGCCGCCTGCAACCGGCCAATGTTCGATTGCGTCGCGGCCAGCGCCTCGAAACTGGCGGGCAGGTCCGCCAGCGCCGACGCCAGTACCGGCACCCGCGCGGCGGCAATCTGCGACGCGACCATCCACGCTTCAGATGCACCGACCAGCACCAGTTTCAGCGCCGGAAACTCGCGCTTCAACTCCAGCACCTGGATGATATCGGATGCGCGTTCGACATGCACCAGCATCGGCACGCGCCCTTCGACCATCGGCACCAGCGCCGCGGCGTCCAGCTTGGTCAGCATGCCGTCCGCAATGCGCCCGCCGGTCTGCGCCTTGCCTGCGAAGCCGCGCGCTTCCAGCAAGGCGTTGCGGAACATCGCATAGGCGGCGGGGCGGCTGCCGCCTGCCGTGGCAGCGGCACTTTCCCCGAACTCCACGAACTGGAATGCGCGCGCCCGCATCACCGCCTGGCTGTCCGAACCCAGATCAATGACCGCGCCCTGCCCGGCGAAGATCGTCTTGCCTGTTCCCGGCGCCACCACTGCACGGGTGATCCCTTCGGCGCGGTTGATCGCGATCGGTGTCTCGCGCGGGTTCACCGCGACCGAGACATCCAGCGCCGCAGAGAAATCCGACGTGTTTGCGGCCGCATCGTCGGTCTCCCGCACGCCGTCCACCTCGACGATGCCCAGCCGCGTGAACCCGGCCACCAGCCCCGGCGACACCCACTTGCCCGCGGCATCCACCACCCGCGCGCCGACCGGCACAGCGACACCGCGTCCTGCGGCCGCCACCCGCCCGCCGGTGATGACCACGGTCCCGCCGTCGATCGGCGCACTGCCATCGCCGATCGCCAGCTTCGCATTGGTGATCGCCACGGTCTGCGCGGCCAGTGGCGCAGCCAGCATCGACGCCGCCAGCATCATCGCCCGGACCATCACTTCACATCCCCTTCGCCCGGCTGGCCCAGCTCGAAATCCGACACCGGCCGGCGTTTCGGATCATCCGCATCATAAAGCAGCGCCCCGTCGATCCAGACCTTTTCGGGCCTTGTGTAGACGCTCAGCGGGTTGCCGTTCCACAACACCACATCCGCCATCTTGCCGGGTTTCAGGCTGCCGGTCCGGTCGTCGATGCGCAGCGCCTTCGCCGGATTGATCGACAGCCATTCCCACGCGACCTCGTCCGGGATAGCGATCCCCATCCGCCGCCCGTCGGCCAGCGTCTTGGCGACTTCCTGGTTCAATCGCTGGATGCCATTCGCATCATCCGAATGGATCATCGCGCAGGCGCCGGCCTTCTGCAGCAACGGCAGATTCTCGTTGACCGCGTCATAGCTTTCCATCTTGAACCCGTACCAGTCGGCCCAAACCGCGGCACAGATTCCGTTCGCTTTTAGCAGGTCCGCAATCTTGTACGCTTCGACCGCGTGATGGAACGCGGTCACCTTGTACCCGAACTCCTTCGCCATATCGATGACCTGCGCCATCTCGTCGGCACGGTAACAATGGTTCTGCACGGTGATCTCGCCGTTCAGCACGCCCATCAGCGTCTCGTTGCGCAGGTTGCGGCCGGGCTGGTCGGCTGGCTTTGCCGTGCCGTCGGCCAGCTTCTTTTCATACGCATCCCATTTGCGCTTGTAATCGCTCGCTTCGATCCACGTCTGGCGGTCGACCGCGATATTGCCCATCCGTGTCGCCGGCATCTGCCCCTTGCTGCCATAGACGCGCTTCGGATTCTCGCCGCACGCCATTTTCAGGCTGTAGGGCGCACCCGGAAACTTCATCCCCTGCGCGGTGCGGGCATAGACATTCTTCAACGTCACGCCGCGTCCGCCGAACAGGTTCGCCGACCCCGGCAGGATCTGCAGCGTGGTCACCCCGCCATTGGCCAGCGCACGGCTGAATCCCGGATCCTGCGGCCACACACTATGCTCCGCCCATACCTCCGCCCGCACCGGCCCCGTCGCCTCGTTGCCGTCGGACAGTGCCTGCACGCCGGGGCTGGGATAATCGCCCAGATGGCTGTGGATATCGATCACGCCCGGCGTCACCCATTTGCCGCGCCCGTCGATCACGGTCGCCCCCGCCGGCGCCGCCACCGTCTGCCCCAGCGCCACGATCTTGCCGTCCGCGAACAGCACCGATCCCCCGTCGATCCGCCCGCCCTCCCCATCATAGATGGTGACATTCGTCACCAGCGTGGGAACGCCGGGATAGGGATGATAGGTCGATGGGTACGGATCATGATCGAAACTCGGCTTTGCCGGTCCGCGTTGCACGGGCGCTGCCGCGGTCTTCGGTGGCGGAGTCTGTGCACAAGCCACCAGAACAAGGGCAAGCAGGGAAAAAGAATGTTTAATTGACACCGTGCATCCACTTCCTGATCAGCGGCGACAGCAGCAGCAGGACGCCGCCGATGGCTGCCGAAATCCAGCCGATCGTCCAGAAAACCTCGGAATATGTGACAAGCGATACCTTCAGATTTGTCACCTGCCCACCGACCGTCTCCACGCTGGCGACCTGCGCGACGATACCCGCCACATATTGCGCGCAGGAAATCGACAGGAACCAGACACCCATCATCAACCCGACGATCCGGGCGATCGACAATTTGGTGATCATCGACAGACCGACCGGCGAAATGCACAACTCGGCCATGGAGTGGATCATGTAGAGCAGTGCGAGCCACCACACCGAAACCCGAAAATCGGGGCCTGCAAACTGCGTTCCCCACACCAGCACAAGAAACCCGGCACCCACGCCGATCAGCGCGATCCCGAACTTGACCGGCGTGGAGGGTTCCCGTCCTCGCCTCGCAAGGGCGTTCCAAAGCATGCTGAACAAAGGGGCGAGCGTCACGATGAAAAACGCATTGAAAAACTGCGTCTGTCCGGCCGACAGGCTGAACAAGCCGAAGATCGACAGGTCGGTGTTGCGATCCGCAAACAGGGTCAACGAGGATCCAGCCTGCTCGAACAGCGTCCAGAACACGACGTTGAAGATGATGAGCACCATCGCCGCAACCATCATCTGGAATTCCGCGCGGCTGCCATCGCGCCATGACCAAATCAGGATGACCGGCACGGCGAGCAGGAACGAGGTGAACAGGGCCTTCCCCATGATCGGGAGAGCAATCAGATATCCGATGATCCCCTGCCCGCTGCTCACCGGCGCGTTCATCAGATTGACGAACAGGAACCAGGCGACAGGTACGGCCACGATCGCCGCAAGAAAGATCGGGATCGTCCGGTCCTTCAACTGGTCGGCCGGCGGCTCGCCATAACCGTTCAGCTTGCCGCCATCGAACTGGATCAGGCTCCACGAACACAACATGCCCAAGGCTGCCAGCCCGAACCCTGCCCACCATCCAAACGCCACCGCCACGAACGGACACAGGATCTGCGACAGCAGGCTGCCCAGGTTGATGCCCATGTAGAAAATGGTGAAACCGGCATCGCGCCTGCCATCACCACGCGGGTACAGCGCGCCCACCATTGTCGATATGTTCGGCTTGAAGAACCCGTTGCCGATGCAGATCAGCGACAGCCCGATCAGCAGCACCGTCGTGTAGAAGGGGTTGCGATCGGCGCCCGAGACGAACGCGCCCTTTGCCACCGTCCGTGCGGACGTTCCGTCGGGCGCGTAGAGCGATACGGACCCGTTCTCATTGCCCTTGATCGCCAGACGCCGTGCGCCGTCGATGACATATTGCTGTTCCGCCCCGGCAGCCTTGTCAACCTGCACCTCATAACGCGTGCCTTCGATGATCGCATAGGGCTTCGCGGTCTGACCGCCGAAGCAGAGCGTGAAATATCCGGCGGCCATGACGATAGCGCCGAACTTCACCGATCGCTTCGAGCCGAGGTAGCGATCCGCGAGCAGCCCGCCGATCAGGGGAGTCAGGTACACCAACGCCGTGAACCCGCCATAGAGCCCGTTGGTGGTCGTGTCGCTGAACAGGAAATGCTGGGCCAGATAGAGCGTGAGCAGCGCGCGCATGCCGTAGAAGCCGAACCGTTCCCACATCTCCGTGGTGAACAGGCGGGCCAATTGGCGCGGATGCCCGAACCATGTCTCGCCGTCGCTCCGGCTGACATGCGCGGTCGCTGGCTCGAATGTTGGATCGGCTGTGGGCAGCACCATGCTGCAACTCCCTTTGGTAAGCGACGCGGGTGTTCCCCGGTTGCTCCAAAGACTAGCGGCGAAATTGCGCCTGTGAAGAAGATTGTTGCGCGCCGTCCGGACTGGTAGCGGACGCGGC
>NZ_DASVTO010000107.1:0-8670 GCF_036387535.1 Sphingomonas sp. | reverse complement strand
GTGGGGGGTGATCTAGCTCAGCGCCTTGTCGAGCAGAGCCTTGGCCTCCGCACCGGTCCAGTCCATCCCGCCGACGACGCGCCAGCGTTCCTTGCCGTCGGCGCCGTAGAGGATGGTGACGGGCAGCGTGTCGGCCTTGGTCGCTTCCATCAGGACATTCTGCTTGTCGAGATAGGGGATCAGCGCCTTGAACTTTTCCTTCGCGAAGTAAGGATCGACCTCGCGCTTGCCGGCCAGATCCTGACTGACGACCATCAGCTGCAACCGGCCCTGTTCCCGCGCAGCCAGCGCATCGAGCGTCGGCATTTCGGCAAGGCAAGGCGCGCACCAGGTGGCCCACAGGTTCACGAGCAGCGGCTTGCCCCGGAACCGGGTGAGCGTCGCGGGGGCGCCGTCGGGCCCGGTAAAGGGTACGGCGGGCATGGCCTCCCCCGCATGCGACAGATCGACCTTGCCCGCGGGAGCGGCCGGGGTGTCGGCGGTGGCAAGCGTGTTCGCCGCGGGTTGCGGGGTTTCGGGCTTGCCTCTATCGCAACCGGCGACTGCCAGCGCGAGGAGCAGGACGATCAGCGGCCGCAAGGAAGACTCCAATCAGATGTGGGGAGGGCGCTTTTCAGAAGGGCCCGCCGCGGTGATGCGTGAGATTAACGCATCCATCCCGTTCGACAAGCGATTGTGGGCCCAGGATGTCGCGGGATCGCGCGCACATGCCGCCATGCTGGGTGCGACCGGGATCGTATCGCCCGCGGATGCGGCGGCGATCGACGCGGGACTGGCCACGGTGCAGGCGGAATATGCCGCACAGGGCGTGACGGTCGACCTGGCGCTGGAAGATATTCACATGGCGACCGAGCACCGGTTGTCGCAGCTGATCGGGCCGGCGGCCGGGCGGTTGCACACCGCGCGGTCGCGCAACGACCAGGTCGCGACCGATTTCAAGCTGTGGGTGCGCGATGCGATCGACGCGGTGCTGGCCGGGCTGGAGGGGTTGCAGCGCGCGCTGGTGACGCGGGCGGAGGAACATGCCGCCAGCGTGATGCCGGGCTTCACCCATTTACAGGTCGCGCAGCCGGTGACGCTGGGTCATCACCTGATGGCCTATTATGAGATGATCGGGCGCGACCGGTCGCGTTTCGCCGATGCAAAGGCGCGCGCGAACCTGTCGCCGCTCGGGTCCGCGGCGCTGGCGGGGACGGGATTCCCGATCGATCGCGAGGCGACCGCGCGGGCGCTGGGGTTCGACGGGCCGACCGCCAATTCGCTGGACAGCGTATCCGACCGCGATTTCGCGATGGATTATCTGATGGCGGCGACGACATGCGCGGTGCATCTGTCGCGGCTGGCGGAGGAATTCGTGATCTGGGCATCGCAGCCGTTCGGATTCGTCAGCCTGTCGGATGCCTGGTCCACGGGATCGTCGATCATGCCACAAAAGCGCAACCCGGACGCGGCAGAGCTGGTGCGGGGGCATTCGGGGCGGATCACGGGCTGCATGATGGCGCTGACCATGACAATGAAGGGCCTGCCGCTCGCCTATTCCAAGGATATGCAGGATGACAAGCCGCCGGTATTCGAGGCGCATGACCTGCTGGCGCTGTCGATCGCGGCGATGACGGGGATGGTCGAAAGCGTGACGTTCCGGACCGAGCGGATGCGGGCGGCGGCGGAGGCGGGCTATTCGACCGCGACCGACCTGGCCGACTGGCTGGTGCGGGTGGCGGACGTGCCGTTCCGCGAAGCACACCATATCACCGGACAGGCGGTGCGGATGGCGGAGCAGCGCGGTTGCGCGCTGGACGCGCTGCCGCTGGACGACCTGATCGGGATCGATCCGCGGATCGACGCGCGGGTCTATGACGCGTTGTCGGTCGATGCGTCGGTGGCGGCGCGGGCGAGCCAGGGCGGGACCGCGCCCGTGCGCGTCCGGGAAGCGGTGGCGCGCGCGAAGGGGGCCTTGGGGCTATGATGCGCGGGATGATCGGGCTGGCACTGGTGCTGGCATTGGCGGGATGCGGACGGCGCGAGGCGTTGCAGCCGGCGCAAGGGGCATCGTTGCCGCAGACGCCAGCCGAGGCGCGCGTGCAGCCGACCGTCGATCAGTTGCTGACCCCGACGCCGACGGCGCGGCCGGCGCGCAGCGAGGAAGTGCTGCGCAAATCCCAGGAACGGCAGGACGACCGTTTCGACCTGCCGCCGCAGGGCTGACGCGCGATGAACCATTTCGAATATCGCGATGGCGTGATGCATGTCGAGGATGTGGCGTTGCCGGACATCGCGGCGGCGATCGGCACGCCGGTCTATGTCTATTCGACTGCGACGATCGAACGGCATATCGCGGTGCTGCGCGATGGGCTGGCAGGGGTGGAGAGCGGTCCGGCGGGGCCGTGGATCGCATTCGCGGTGAAGGCCAATCCCAACCGCGCGGTGCTGGCGACGATGGCGCGCGCGGGGCTGGGCGCGGACGTGGTGTCGGCGGGCGAGTTGCTGCGCGCGCTGGCGGCCGGCGTGCCGGCGGACAAGATCGTGTTTTCGGGCGTCGGCAAGACCGCGGATGAAATGGCGTTGGCGCTGGAACGCGGCGTCGGCCAGTTCAACCTGGAAAGCGAGCAGGAGGCGGTGACGCTGTCGCAGGTTGCGACGCGGCTGGCGATCGCGGCGCGGGTCGCCTATCGAATCAACCCCGATGTCGACGCCGGCACCCATGCCAAGATTTCGACGGGGCGTTCGGACAACAAGTTCGGCATCCCCTATGATACCGCGGCCGCGGCCTATGCGCGGCTGGCGGCGCTGCCCGGGATCGATGTGCAAGGCGTGGCGGTGCATATTGGCAGCCAGTTGACCGATCTCGCCCCGCTGGAGGCGGCGTTCGTGCGGATCGGCGGGCTGATCGCCGACCTGCGTGCCGCCGGTCATGTGATCCGCACCGCCGATCTGGGCGGCGGGCTGGGTGTACCCTATGATCCGTCGAAGCCGTTGCCGCCGAACCCCGCCGATTATGGCGCGATGGTGGCGCGGGTCACACGCGGCTGGGACGTGCGGCTGATGTTCGAACCCGGGCGGCTGATCGTCGGCAATGCCGGCATCCTGTTGTCGACGGTCGTGCGGGTCAAGGAGGGTGCGGCGCACCCGTGGGTGATCCTGGACGCGGCGATGAACGACCTGCTGCGCCCCAGCCTGTATGATGCCTGGCATGATATCCGCGCGGTGCGCCCCGATGGCGCGCGGTTCGTTGCCAATGTGGTGGGGCCGGTGTGCGAAAGCGGTGACACGTTCGCGACCGGGCGGACCATGGACCGGGTTGCCGAAGGCGATCTGGTCGCGTTCATGACCGCGGGCGCTTATGGCGCGACCATGGCCAGTACCTATAATAGCCGCGCCTTGACGCCGGAGATATTGGTGACGGGAGAGGAATGGGCGATCGTTCGGGCCCGTCAACCGATCGAGAGCCTGATCGCAGCCGACGCGCTGCCACCCTGGTTGCAAGAGGAGATCGCATGAGCCGCATCCGTACCGCCATATTCCCCGTCGCCGGTCTCGGCACCCGTTTCCTGCCGGCGACCAAGGCCGTGCCAAAGGAGATGTTGCCGGTCGTCGACAAGCCGTTGATCCAATATGCGGTCGACGAGGCGCTGGCCGCCGGGATCGAGACGATGGTGTTCGTCACCGGCCGCGGGAAGAACGCGATCGAGGATTATTTCGACATCGCCTATGAGCTGGAAGATACGCTGCACAGCCGCGCCAAGCATGACATCCTGGCGACGCTGGAAGGGACGCGGCTGGCGCCGGGCAACGTCGCGTTCGTGCGGCAGCAGGAGCCGCTGGGCCTGGGCCATGCCGTATGGTGCGCGCGGCATTTCATCGAGAATTCGCCGTTCGCCGTGCTGTTGGCGGACGAATTGCTGTGGAACCCGGAAAGCCCCTGCCTGAAGCAGATGGCCGAGACGCAGGAGCGCAAGGGCGGCAATGTGATCGCGGTGCTGGAAGTGCCGCACGAGCATACCAACCGCTACGGCATCGTATCGCCCGGAACGATCGAAGGCGCGGTGACCGAGGTCAGGGGCCTGGTCGAGAAGCCGAAGCCGGCAGACGCACCGTCGCGGCTGGCCGCAGTCGGGCGTTACATCCTGCAGCCGGAGATCATGGCGTTGCTCGGCACGCAGGAAAAGGGCGCGGGCGGCGAGATCCAGCTGACCGATGCGATGGCGAAGCTGATCGGCGTTCAGCCGTTCCACGCGCAGACCTTCGTCGGACAGCGGCATGATTGCGGCGACAAGGCCGGTTATGTGCAGGCGAACATCTCGCTGGCGCTGGAGCGGGCCGATCTGGGGCCGGTGATCCGGGAGTATCTGAAGACCGTGTAACCGGGCGTCACCCGAGCAGGAGCCGTCCGCCCAGCGCAAGCAACAGGGCGGGCGGCATCACGGCGGCGCCGACCTTCAGGAAACGCCAGAAGCCAACATCTTGGCCCTCGCGCCGGATTGCGGTCAGCCACAGGATGGTGGCGAGCGATCCGGTGATCGACAGATTGGGGCCGAGATCGACCCCGATCAGCAGCGCGTCCGTGACCAGTTGCGGCGGTGCAGCCAGCGCAACGGTGGTGCTGGCGATCAGGCCGGCGGGCAGGTTGTTCATCAGGTTCGACGCGAAGGCGAGGACCGTGCCGGCGATGGCGGCGGTGGCGGCCGGATCGCGCGCGGCCTGCACGGCCAGCGTGCGGGCGAGGGCGGCGATCAGCCCGGTGCGGGCGATCGCCTCCACCAGCACGAACAGGCCGGCGACGAGCGGCAGCACCGACCAGCTGATCCCGCGGAGGAGCGGCAGCGGTCCACCGCGCGTGCGCATGAGGACGATCGCGGTGGTAACGGCGCCGGCCAGGAAGGTCGGCAGTCCCAGCGCCTGATCGCGTGCGGACACGATCAGCAGCAGGACCGCCGTGGCGAAAATGCCGCCAAGCGCGGTGCGACCGCCCGACGTCATCGGATCGGGAGCCGGAACGACGGCGCAGCGTCCGACCAACCGCGCGCGCTCGACGAAGCGGAGCGCCACGTAGGTGGCGACGATCGCCAGCAGTGACGGCAGCGCAAATGCCGCCAGCCAGGCGCCGAGCGGGGGCATGTGCCCACCATAGAGCACGAGATTGGCGGGATTGGAGATGGGCAGCACGAAGCTGGCGGCATTGGCGATCAGCGCGCAGGCGAACAGCAGCGGCAGCGGATCGGCTTCCGCCTTGCGCGCGGCGGCGTAAACCGCCGGTGTCAGGACGACCGCAGTGGCATCGTTGGACAGGAAGATGGTGACGAGCGTGCCGACACCGAACACGAGCGTGAACAGCCGCCCGGTCGATCCGCGGGCGGCGCGCACCGCATGTCCTGCGATCCAGTCGAACACTCCCTGAAGCCGTGCGGTTTCGGATAGCAGCATCATGCCGATCAGGAACAGATAGACGTCGTGACCCCGTGCGACGGCCGCGATCGCCGCCGGCCACGGGATCAGCCCGCACAGCAGGAGCGCAGCGGCGCCGGCCACCGCCCATACCGCCTCCGGCAGGCGAAGCGGCCGCGCGATCACGCCGGCCGTCGCCGCGGTGCAGATGGTCCAGACGGCGAGGGTGGCGGGGGCGACCGGCATGGTAGCACCGCCTATCCCGATTATGCAGGGGCGAACATGGTTTCCGCTCGGCATTCGTGCCGAAAAGCGGCATGGTTCGGGCCAGGCATGAGGCGCCAGTCGGCAGTGGCGGAAAAAAGGACAAGCCAAGACCATGATCATGAAGGATTATCCCGCCGCGGAACCCGCCAAACCGCAGCGCATCTGGTCGCAGCTTTATTTTCAGGTGGTGGTCGCGATCGCTTTGGGCGCGGTGCTCGGACACTTCCATCCCGCGCTGGGTGAAGCGTTGAAGCCGCTGGGCGACGGCTTCATCAAGCTGGTGAAGATGATCATTTCGCCGGTGATCTTCCTGACGGTGGTCACCGGGATCGCCGGCATGCGCGAACTGGGATCGGTCGGTCGGGTCGCGGGCAAGGCCTTCGCCTATTTCCTGTTCTTTTCCACGCTGGCGCTGGTCGTCGGGCTGATCGTGGCCAATGTCGTGCAGCCGGGCGCGGGGATGAACATCGATCCCGCGACGCTGGATAGCGGCGCGATCAGCGATTATGCTGCCAAGGCGCATGAGACGTCGATCACGGGTTTCCTGCTGTCGATCATCCCGGACACGCTTGTCAGTGCTTTTGTCGACGGCAATGTCCTGCAGATCCTGTTGATCGCGATCCTGTTCGGGATCGCGCTGTCGCTGGTCGGGGAGCCGGCCAAGCCGATCCAGACCGCGCTGGAGCGGCTGGGGCTGATCGTGTTCCGGCTGGTCGGAATCCTGATGCGCGCGGCCCCGATCGGCGCGTTCGGAGCGATCGCGTTCACGATCGGAAAGTACGGGATCGAAAGCCTGGGCAATCTGGGCGCGCTGGTCGCGACATTCTACCTGACGTCGATCCTGTTCGTGACGGTGGTGCTGGGTGCGGTCTGCTGGCTGAACGGATTTTCGATCTTCAAGCTGATCCGGTACCTGAAGGCGGAATTGCTGCTGGTGCTGGGAACGTCATCGTCCGAAGCCGCTTTGCCCAACCTGATCACCAAGATGGAGGCAGCGGGATGTGAGAAGTCGGTGGTGGGGCTGGTCGTGCCGACCGGCTATTCGTTCAACCTGGACGGCACCAACATCTACATGACGCTGGCAGCGCTGTTCATCGCGCAGGCCACCAACGTCGATCTGACGCTGGGCCAGGAAGTCTCGCTGCTGCTGGTGGCGATGGTCAGTTCCAAGGGCGCCGCCGGGGTGACGGGCGCGGGGTTCATCACGCTGGCGGCGACGCTGTCGATCGTGCCGACGGTGCCGCTGGCGGGCATGGCGCTGATCCTGGGGGTCGACCGGTTCATGTCCGAATGCCGATCGCTCACCAACTTCATCGGCAATGCGGTTGCGACGGTGGTGGTCGCCCGTTGGGAGAACGCGCTGGACAAGGACGCGCTGCACGCCGCGCTGGACGGGCGGGTCGGCCCGGATATGCGGGTTCGGGTTGGCACCGAGGGGACAGCGGGCTAACGCGCCGCGGTCGTCAGCCGTTATGGTCGTGTCACGGGAGTTTTACATGTTCCAACCGGCCGCACGAGCCATGCTGATCACCCTGGCCCCGATCGCAGTGGCGGTATCCCCGGCCGCGGCGCAGGACCGCGGCCGTCCATTGCAGCCACCCAAGGCGCCGGCTACGCCGATCGTCGACAGTTTTCCGGCGTCCGCGGCGGGGGATGGCGCCACGACCGGCGGCTACAACCTGTCGCGATGGGCGGAGGACTGGCGGGGCAACAAGGATCCCGCCAAACGGAAGGACGTGATCGACCGGCTGAAATATGTCGAGATCGCCGGTGACGGCGACGTCTATGCCACGTTCAGCGGCGAATTGCGGCTCCGCGTGAACGTCACCACCAATCCCGGCCTGTTGAAGACCGAGGCGCAGCGGCAGGACATTACCCGGATCGTCGGCGGCGTCGACCTGCACCTTGGCCGCCATGTTCGCGTGTTCGGCGAACTGGCCCATGGCGGGATCAGTGGCGAAAATCTGGGCAGCCCGGCCGGCAATCTGCGCAACGACCTGGCGGTGCAGCAGCTGTTCTTGGAGGCGCAGGGCGATGTCGGCGGGCTGGATACCGGTATCCGCGTTGGCCGGCAGGAGTTTACCGACGGACCCAATCTGCTGACCTCCGCCCGCGACAATAATGCGCTGCGGTTCGTGCTGAATGGCGTGCGCGGTTATGCGCGCGGAACGGCAGCGCGGATCGACCTGTTCGATTTCAACTACACGGCCTACGGTCCCAAGGGCTTGGGCGACGATCCGCGCGACCGCAACACCCGTTTTTCCGGCGGCGTGATCGGTTATGCCGTACCGACGACGCTGTTCGGAAAGTCCAAGCTCTATATCGATCCGTTCCTGTACCGGCTGCGCGCGCGAGAGGAGCAGTGGGGAACGGAGAGCGGGCGCGAGGAACGGATGTTCGCGGGCGTGCGTGCCTGGGGCGATGCGGGGCCGGTGACGATCGACTGGACCGTGGATCACCAGTTCGGCACGTTCGACGGACGCGACATCGACGCGTGGCAGGTGTTCGCGGCACAGACCTACAAGCTCGGGAAAGCGGCGACGGCACCGCGGATCGGCGTGCATGTCGATTATGGATCGGGCGGCGGCGCGTTCACCGGCGGCAAGCTGTCCAACGCCAGCGGTCTGTTCGGCAACAACATCTATTTCAGCTACGGGCTGTTTCTCACCCCGACCAATTTCCTCGGTATTTCGCCAAACTTCACGATCAATCCGGTCAAGCCGGTGCGGCTGACCGTGGAATATCAGTTCACGTTCCGGCCGAGCGAAACAGATGCGGTCTATCGCGCGGCGGGAACGCCCTATGCCCGCACGGAAACCGTACGTGGCAAGGAAGTCGGACAGGTCGCTCGGTTGCAGGCGGTCTGGACGATGACCCCGCGGCTGTCGACGACCCTGCGGCTCGAACATATGCAGGCAGGCGATGCGTTGACGCGCGCCGGATATGGCAACAGCATGTTCGGTGCGGCGTGGATCAGTTACCGCTTCTGAACCGCTGAGGCTTCGGATCGGAACAGGCGGC
>NZ_DASVTO010000106.1:0-8738 GCF_036387535.1 Sphingomonas sp. | reverse complement strand
CGGTGGCGTGCTTTTTCGTCCAGCATTCCCCGATGTTCGGGCACGCCGCCTCTTCACATACGGTCGCCAGGTTCAGCCGACGCATCAGCGCCTTCGTCTCGGCAAAGGCACCGCCGCCAGGCGCGCGGACGCGGATCCAGTCCGGCTTGCGGACGCGGGCGGGGGTCGGGTTCATCGCCATATCGGTCATGCGTGGCAGATAGCGCTTGCGGACGCCGCTTGCCACCCCCCGTGGACCTGGATTAGGTCCTGATCCATGACAGGCATCACCCCCCTCATCGACGGCTATCGCCGCTTCCGCACTGCTGGCTGGGCGCGCGAGCGCGAACGCTGGACGGAACTGGCTGATGGGCAGTCGCCGAAGCAGATGATCATCGCCTGTTCCGACAGCCGCGTCGATCCCGCCACCATCTTCGACACGTCACCCGGCGAGACGTTCGTGGTCCGCAACGTCGCCGCGCTGGTTCCGCCGTTCGAGATTGGCGGTGGCTATCACGGCGTTTCCGCCGCGCTGGAATTCGCGGTGACGCAGCTGGAGGTGACCGACATCATGGTCATGGGCCACGGCGCCTGCGGCGGCTGCAAAGCCAGCCTGACGCGGGCCTTTGCCGGTGCTGCGCCGGGGGGTGGCGGCTTCATCGATGCCTGGATCGCGATGCTGTCCGACGCGCGCGACGCCGTGATCGCCGAACAGGGCGAGGGTCCCGACGCGGAAACCGCGCTGGAACATCGGGCGGTCGGCGTCAGCCTCGCCAATCTTCGTACGTTCCCGTTCGTCCGCGAACGCGAGGCGGACGGCCGGTTGCGCCTGCATGGCGGCTGGTTCGGCATCGCCAAGGGCGAACTGCTTGTCCGGGACGAAGCGACGGGTCTGTTTCACCCCGCGTGACGACCATGACCCGGCCCGATCGCGAGGACCCCGCACCGCGGCGGTTCGTCCCCGAACTCGTGCTGGTTGGCATCACGATTCTGTGGGGCGCGACCTTCCTCATCACGAAGACCGGCCTGGGTGAAAGCGGGCCGCTGTTCTTCGTCGGATCGCGGTTCGGAATCGCGGCGCTGGTCCTGGCGCTGGCGTCACCCGGCATACTCCGCGGCTGGACGCGGATCGACCTGATCGGGGCGGGAATGATCGGCCTGACGATGGTCGTCGGCTACGCGCTGCAGACGTCGGGCCTGCAATCGATCCCCAGCAGCACGTCGGCCTTTCTGACCGCGCTCTACGTACCGTTCGTCCCGCTGCTCCAGCTGCTGATCTTCCGGCGCATGCCGCGGCGGATGGTGTGGGTGGGCATCGCCATGGCCTTTGCCGGGTTGGTCCTGCTGGCCGGGCCGGCAACGGTCATGACGCTGACGCTCGGTCCGGGCGAATTGCTGACGGTGCTGTCGGCCCTCGCATTCTCGTTCCAGATCCTGCTGATCGGCGTGTTCGCGGCGCGGATCGACCCCCGCCGCGCGGCACTGCTCCAGCTTTCGATGGTGGCGGTGGGATGCTTCGCGCTGATGCCGGCCTTCCACGAAGCCATTCCCACGATCACCCCGCGCCTGCTCGCCTGCGCCGCATCGCTGGGCATCGCCAGCGCGGTCATCCAGGTCGCGATGAACTGGGGCCAGAACCATGTCTCCGCCGCGCGCGCCACGCTCATCTATGCGGCGGAACCGGTCTATGCCGGGATGATCGGCGCCGCGGCGGGCGAACATCTCACGACGCTCGCCATTGCGGGCGGCGCGCTGATCGTCAGCAGCGTGGTGGTGAGCGAATTGCGGCTCGGCAGGGCGGCGGCGGCCGGTGACCCGTCCGCCGCCTGATCCGGTAACGCCGATCCAGCCGATCAGCGCGTCAGTTTCTTGTACGCCAGCCGGGTAGGACGATCGGCGGCGTCGCCCAGACGGCGCTTCTTGTCCTCTTCTTAGGATTCGAAATTGCCCTCGAACCATTCGACATGGCTGTCGCCTTCGAACGCCAGGATGTGCGTCGCCAGCCGATCGAGGAAGAAGCGGTCATGGCTGATGACCACCGCACAGCCGGCGAAGCTCTCCAGCGCTTCCTCCAGCGCGCGCAGCGTCTCGACGTCCAGATCGTTGGTCGGCTCGTCGAGCAGCAGGACGTTGCCACCCTCCTTCAGCATCTTGGCCATGTGCACGCGGTTGCGTTCACCGCCCGACAGCTGTCCGACCTTCTTCTGCTGGTCGCTGCCCTTGAAGTTGAACGCACCGACATAGGCGCGTGTCGCGACGTCATGCTTGCCGAAGGTAAAACGGTCCAGCCCGTCCGAAATCTCCTCCCACACATTCTTGTTGGGGTTCAGATGATCGCGGCTCTGGTCGACATAGCCAAGCTTGACCGTCGACCCGATGTTGATTTCGCCGCCGTCCGGCTTTTCCTGCCCGGTGATCAGCTTGAACAGCGTCGTCTTGCCCGCGCCGTTCGGACCGATGATCCCGACGATCCCGCCGGGCGGCAGGTTGAAGTCCAGATTCTCGAACAACAACTTGTCGCCGAAGCTCTTGGTCAGACCCTTGGCTTCGATGACGTTGCCGCCCAGCCGCTGCGGGATCTGGATCAGGATCTGCGCTGCGCCGGGGCGACGGTCATTCTGCTTCTCGACCAGCTCGTCGAACGCCCGGATGCGGGCCTTGGATTTGGTCTGGCGCGCCTTCGGGCTTTGCCGGATCCATTGCAGTTCCTGCTGGATCGCCTTTTGCCGCCCCTCTTCCTCGCGGTCCTCCTGCTCCATCCGCTTGGCCTTGTTTTCCAGCCAGTTGGAATAGTTTCCTTCGAACGGAAGCCCGCGTCCGCGATCGATTTCCAGCACCCAGCCGACGACATTGTCGAGGAAATAGCGATCGTGGGTCACCAGAATGACGTTGCCGGCATATTCCTTCAGATGATTCTCCAGCCAGCCGACGCTTTCCGCGTCGAGATGGTTGGTCGGCTCGTCCAGCAGCAGGATTTCCGGCTTTTCGAGCAGCAGCTTGCACAGCGCGACGCGGCGGCGTTCACCACCGGACAGCGTGGTGACATCGGCATCGCCCGGCGGGCAGCGCAGCGCCTCCATCGCGATTTCCAGCTGGTTGTCCAGCGTCCAGCCGTCGACGGCGTCGATCTTCTCCTGCAACTCGCCCATTTCGGCGAGCAGCGCGTCGAAATCACAATCCTCCGGCGGATCGCCCATGATCGTGCTGATTTCGTTGAAGCGGTCGACCAGATCGGCCGTACCGCGCACGCCGTCCATCACGTTGCCGCGCACGTCCTTGTCGGGATCCAGCTGCGGTTCCTGGCTGAGATAACCGACGCGATATCCTTCGGCGGCCCAGGCCTCGCCCGTGAAATCCTTGTCATACCCCGCCATGATCTTCATCAGGGTCGACTTGCCCGCGCCGTTCACGCCGATGATGGCGATCTTCGTCCCCGGCAGGAATTGCAGGTGGATGTTGTTGAGCACCGGCTTGGGCGCGCCGGGAAAGGTCTTGGTCAGGCCCTTCATCACATAGCTGTACTGCACGGCCATCTGGCGTGGTCTCCGATCTCAAACATCTGTCAGATTTGGCCCGCGATGTAGGGGGTTGCCGCGCCGTTGGCAAATGCCCGCAAGCGGGATAGGCATGTGGCATGAAGACCCTGCCATTCGCGCTGCTGTGCGCCGCCGCCCTCCCCGCATCCGCGCAGACGCTGTCGCCCGAGCGCGTCGCCGCGCTCCGCGATGCCGCGCTGACCGACGATGTCGCCTATGACATCACCGAGGGGCTGACGACCGAGGTAGGACAGCGGCTGGCCGGGACCGAGGCCGAGGCGCGGGCGCGGGCGTGGGGCGTCGCCAAGCTGAAGGCGCTGGGGTTCAAGAATGTTCATATCGAGCCCTATGACATGCCGGTCTGGGTGCGCGGCGAAGAGCGTGCCGAGATCCTGAGCCCGTTTCCGCAGAAACTGACGCTGACCGCGCTGGGCAACAGCGGCGCGACGCCCGCGACCGGATTGGACGCGGAGATCGTCGCCTTTCCGTCGATCGCGGCGCTGAAGGCCGCACCGGACGCGGCGGTGCGCGGGCGGATCGTCTATCTGACGCATGCGATGCAGCCGACCCAGGACGGTTCCAGCTACGGCGCGTTCGGCGTGGTCCGGCGGCAAGGGCCGACGGTCGCGTCGCAAAAGGGCGCCGCCGCGATCGTGATCCGCTCGATCGGCACCGATCATCATCGCACGCCGCATACCGGTGTCCAGGTCTTTGCGGCCGGCGTCGCGCCGATCCCGGCGGCGGCACTCAGCATCCCCGACGCCGAACAGCTCGACCGGATCCTGAAACGCGGCAAGCCGGTGCGGATGCGTCTGCTGCTCACCCCGCGTCAGACCGGAGTGCATCCATCGGGCAATGTCATCGCGGAGATTCCGGGGCGCGATCCCAAGGCCGGGCTGATCGTGATCGGCGGACATCTCGACAGCTGGGACCTGGGCACCGGGGCGATCGACGATGCCACCGGCGTCGCGATCACGACGGCCGCGGCGAAGCGCATCCTGGATCATGGCCGACCGCTGCGCACGATCCGCGTCGTGTGGTTCGGCGCGGAAGAGGTCGGGCTGTTCGGCGGCACCGCCTATGCCAAGGCGCATGCGGGCGAGAAGCACGCATTGCTCGCCGAATCCGATTTCGGCGCGGACCGGGTGTGGCGGTTCGACAGCCGGGTCGCGCCCGCTGCGCTGCCGGTGATGGACCGCATCGCCGACGCGCTCGCCCCGCTCGGCATCGCGCGCGGGAATAATGAGGGCGGCGCGGGTTCCGACATCGCCCCGATCGCGGCCACCGGTCTGCCGGTCGTGAACCTGCGGCAGGACGGCATGCGCTATTTCGACCTGCACCACACGCCGGACGACACGCTCGACAAGGTCGATCCGGTCCAGCTCCGCCAGAATGTCGCCGCCTGGACCGCGATGCTGGCGGTGGTCGCCAACGATGCGACCGAACTGGGCCCGGTCACGCCCGGCGCGGAGTGAGCAGCCGGGCGGCGATCTAAAGACGATCGACGGATAGCGTCCTCCACCCCCCTCCATCCGTTCGGTTCGAGCTTGTCGAAAACCTCCGCCCGGATGGACGAGGGTGATGTTGCGCGCGTCAGTGGTGCAAAACTTGCGCCCGCCGCGTAGGCTTCAGCGGAGCCCCGCCAGCAGGTTCGGGATCGAAACCCAGGCGAACGCGACCGAGCTGTCCGCGACACCGTAGGGGACGAACAGCATGTCGTCCTGCTTCAACGCGCCGCAGGTATAGACCACGTTCGGCACATATCCCTCGCGGTCCTCGTTGGGCGACAGGATCGGCTGCGACGTGCGGCCCAGCACCTTGGACGGGTCGTCCTTGTCCAGCAGGACGGCACCGATCGAATATTTCCGCATTGCACCGACGCCGTGTGTCAGCAGCAGCCAGCCCTCCTCCAGTTCGATCGGCGATCCGCAATTGCCGATCTGAACCATTTCCCACGGATAATGCGGCGTCAGCAGCAATTCGCCCTCGCCCCACTGATCGATCGTGTCGGATTTCAGCAGATAGAGATTCTCGCCATCCTGGCGCCCGATCATCATATACTGCCCGCCGACCTTGCGCGGGAACAGCGCCATGCCCTTGTTCCGCGCGGCCGAACCGCTCATCGGCTGGAAGACGAAGCTGCGGAAGTCGTGCGTCCGCAACAGCTCCGACCGGATCGCCGATCCCGAATAGGCGGTGTAGGTTCCGATCCATTCGGTCGTGCCATCGTCATGCGTGAAGCGGACGAGGCGCAAATCCTCCAGCCCGTTGCGTTGCGCTTCGGTGATCGGGAACAGCACCGTGCCGGACAGCGAGCTGTCGCGGTGCCGGTGAACCTCCACCGCGCCGCGGTCCAGTTCCCTGGCACTGTCCGCCGTCGTCGCGAACGGCGGTTCGGGCATCAATTCGAAATTGGTGCCCGGTCCCAATATTCCCTCGCGGAACGCCACCGACGAGATATGCCCCTCGCCCACCGCACGCAGCGACATCGCGATCCGCATCGCCCCGCCGCTCAACCCCGACTGATCGGGGTGGCAGATGATGCTGGGGTTCATCAGCGCCGCGGCGGCATAGCTATATTCGTGACAGAAATAGGCGCCGATCAGCTGGCGCCTGTGATGCGAGATCGTCGCGCCGTCGAGCTGCAGCGCCTGTTCGATTTCGGCGTAGCGCATGTCGAACACATTGCGGGTCTGCCAGTGCCGCGCCTCGAAATCCCGCAGGACCAGATCGAGTTCGGCTTCGGTCTGCGCATCGTCCAGTTCAAGAACGGCATCGACGATCCGGCGGACGCGCCCCGGGCGGCCCGCAACCTTGCCGGCCTCGATTGCGATATGGAACGGACGCACGACGACCCGCGCGGGATCGGCCGCCAGCTTCAGCGGAGCATGAATAACATCAATCACTGGCGTCCGTATCCCTCCGCGTCGCGGGCGCCAGTGAAGAGCTAGGAAGCCTGGCTCGTCCGATCGTCCGCGGACCGGGCCGGTTCCAGCGCAAGCGACGCCATGGCGCAACATGCGAACTGGAAAGCCAGCACCGATTCGGCCCCCTGATTAAGGTTGACCCGGTCGCTCATCAATCCGTCATAGCATCCGCCGTCGGAAATCGCGGCGACGGGGATGCCGACATCGTTTGCTCCCAGATACCAGCGATAGGCCCGGACCGCCGCCGCCTGCCAGCGTGTGTCACCCGTGATCCGGTGGGCGGTCAGCGCGGCGTCGATCGTTGCCCAGGCTTCCAGCGGTTGCTGGTCGAACGGCAGCGGAGCCTGATATTCCCGCCCGAAGCTTTCGGTGCCGACCGCCCGGAAATCGCCGTCCGGCGTGGTCTGGACGCTTTCCAGCCAGTCGAAGGCGGCGATTCCGTCGTCGATCCAGCCGCGGTTGCCGGTCCGTGCGCCGGCGCGGATCAACGCTTCGGGCAGGCGGGCATTGTCGTAACCCAGTACCGCTTCGAACCAGGTCCACCCGGCGCGCCGCGCGTCGGCCAGTCGCGTCGCCAGCATGGCACCGAAATGCCGCACGAGCCGCAGCGCAAGGCCGTGCCCCGGGTGCACGTCCAGCACCGCATCCGCACCCAGCAGCGCGAACGCCCAGGTCCGCGGACTGCCGAGCTGCAGCGCGTGCGGCGCGACCTGATCGAACAGATGCAGCGCCCAGCGCCGCAGATCGGCCTTGCGCGCGCGCGCCGCCGTGTCGCCGATCGACCAGAGCGAGCGACCGAAGCTGTCCTCCGACCCGACGCTTTCCAGCCAGGTGCGATCGAACCCCATGAAGTTTCGGAAGCGACCGGTTTCGCCGTTCCACGCATGCTGCACGAACGAGGCGTAAATGGTCGCCAGCTGATCGGCGCGCGCCTCCGCAGTGCCCCCGATCCGGTGCATCAGCATCAGCGCGCGGCAATTATCGTCCACGCAATAGCCGTGCGCGCGGTCGGGCACGGCAAAGATCGAATGCTGGATCATTCCGCATCCGTCGGTGATCCGTTCGACGCCGGTCAGATCGGGGGCGACGACCGCAAGGTCGGCGGTCGGGCGGTGCACCATCCGCACGGGCTGACGTCGCACCGCGGCGCGCATGATGTCCATGTAACGGTGCGCCGCGGTTTCCCACGTCATGCCGCGCCCGATCGCATAGGCCCGCTCGCCGATCCGCTCCATCCGGTCGGGATCGGACAACAGGCCGTTGATCGCCCGCGCGAACGCCGCGCTGTCGCCAAACCCGGCCAGGATGCCGACATCATCCGCCAGCAGTTCGACCGCGTGCCAGAATGGCGACGATACCACCGGCTTGCCCAGGCTGACCGCATAGGACAGCGTGCCCGACGTGATCTGCGCCTCGTGCAGATAGGGCGTGATGTAGATGTCGGCTGCCTCCACATAATCCAGCAGCAGATCCTGTTCCAGGAACCCGTCCACGAACCGGACATGGTCATGCATCCCGAGTTCGTCGGCCAGCGCGACCAGGCCATTGCGGTACGCCTCGCCCTCGCGCGCCACCAGATGCGGATGGGTGGCGCCCAGCACGACGTACAGCGTGCTGGGGTTGTCCGCCACGATCGCCGGCAGCGCGCGCAGCATTGTTTCGATCCCCTTGTTCGGGGACAGCAGCCCGAACGTCATCAGAACCTTGCGGCCTTCAAATCCGAATTGGCGCTTCTTCTCCGCGGCACGGCCATAAGGGCGATCGGGAACGCCGTGCGGGACCACCGCAATCTGGTCGCGCGGCACGCCGTGCAGCCGTTCCAGAATGTCGCGGCCCTTGTCCGCCATCACGATCAGCTTCGATGCGCGCCGCGCCAGCGCCTCGATCACGGTGCGCTGGTCCAGGTCGGGACTTTCCAGGACGGTGTGCAGCACCACCACGACCGGTGCGCGCACCCGGTCCAGCAGGGTGATCAGGTTCGCTCCGGCCGGGCCGCCGAAGATCCCATATTCATGCTGTACCATCACCACCTGCGCGCCGCTCTGGTCGATGATGCGGGCGGCGGCGCGGTAATCGGCAATATCGTCCTGGTCGATCTCGGCCACCACCCGGCCGGCATAGGCATGATCGGACCCGACATCGTTCATCGCATAGACGTCGACCGACACCGCCGGAAACGCGGCGCGCAGGGCGTTGGCGGTATCGCTCGTGAAGGTGGCGATCCCGCACAGTCGCGGCGGATGATTCCCGATGATGGCGATACGATCGATCATGGTGTGCGCGGCAGGGGCATGGT
>NZ_DASVTO010000105.1:0-36722 GCF_036387535.1 Sphingomonas sp. | reverse complement strand
TCTGCTGGATCCCCTTATAGTCGGTGTCGTAGGCGGCGATGTTGAACGCCACGCGACGATTGAAGAACTCGCTCTTCAGGCCGACTTCATAGGCGGTCACCGTTTCCGGATCATAGGGGGTGCTGGCGGAGAAGATCGTCTGGCCGCGACCGTTGAACCCGCCCGACCGATAGCCGCGTGACCAGGATCCATAGACCATCAGGTCATCGGTCGGGCGGTAATCCAGCGTCACCCGCGGCGTGAACTTGCTCCACGACGCCTTCTTGGCGCCGGTGTAGAGCAGGGGATTGATGTTCTGCTTGGTATCATGGGTATAGCGACCGCCGCCCGAAAGCCGCAGACGCGGCAGGAATTCCCAGTTGAGATCGATGAAGGCCGCTTCCGAACGCGATTTGCCGGTCGTGTCCTGCAATCCTGCAAAGGCCCCGAACACATTTGTCTGCTGAACCAGCCGGTACTCGCTTTCAAAATAATAGACGCCGGCAACATAGTCGAACGTGTCGGCCAGCTTTCCGCTGGCGCGCAGTTCCTGGCTGAACTGATGATATGTCTGGTCACGGCGCGCATCGTAGAGGCCGGCGGTGCCATAGTCCTGCCGCTGCGCTTCGTCGCTTTCGCGGTACGACGTGACCGACGTCACCTTCACGGGGCCTGCGGTCAGGTTCATTTCCAGCGTTGCAGCGCGGGCGCGGTAGCGACCGATCGGATCGAGGCCCGGATAGATCGTATATTGGTCCGTCGTGTTGTTGCCGCCGCAGGCGCCGGCCGGCACGAACGTGCAGAAGGCGTCGCCGGGACGCAGCAGGGATCCGTTATAGGGATCGAAATGCTGATCCTGCTGCTCCAGGGTCAGCAGCGCATCGAAATCGGGTGTCGGTGTCAGCAGGAAGGCCGCGCCGAAATTCTGGTTGCTGCTCTTGCCGAGCCGCTCCCCGGTGCCCGCCCGCTTCAGATAGCCTTCGGTCTCGTTATGAAAGCCGAACAGCTTGGCCGCCAGCAGGCCGTCCACGACCGGCAGGTTCAGGATGCCGCGCAGCCCGATCTGGTCGAAACTGCCGTAGCTCGCCTCGAACTTGCCGCCCAATTCGCCGGTCGGGCGGGTGCGCCGCACGTTGATGACGCCCGCGATCGTATTGCGGCCGAACAACGTCCCTTGCGGGCCGCGCAGGATCTCGATCGATTCGATGTCGAAGAAGTCGAGCAGCTGCCCGGTCGACGTGCCGATATACACGCCGTCGACATTGACACCCACCGCGGGATCGAAACTCTTCTCGACGTCGGCGAAGGCGATCCCGCGGATGGATATGTTGGCGGTCGACGCACCCGTGGACTGGGTGGTGATCAGCACGCCGGGCGCCGCCCCCTGCAACTGGCCGATATTGACCGTCGCGGTCGCCTCCAGCGTGGCGGGTGCGATCGCCGTCACGGCGACGGGCGTGGTCTGGATGGTCTCGTTACGGCGGCGCGCGGTGACGAAGACTGCCTGGACCTCGTCGCCGTTTCCGGCGGCAGTGGCGGCGACCGGCACCGGATCGGCGATTGCCGCCGCGGATGCCGCTCCCGCCTCCGGGGTCGCAGGAACAGCGGCGTCCTGCGCCAGGGCTGCCCCCGACTGCGCCAGCGCCCATCCACCCAACGCCAGTATCATGGCGCGATCGCAGAATGCTTTCATGCTTCCCCCCTAAGGACAGCTAAGATGTTTATTGTCTTGGGTCCATTCATGGTCCGGCGCGGAACCGGGCGTCACCTACGCAATAGGCCAGCCAGCCGCATTTCCGCCGCGGCCGAACGGCAGCGCGCGCGGCCCGATCATGCCGGTCTGTCCGATTTCATCATGCGGTCCGCCGCCGCCCAGGCGAGCGCCATCGCCGGCGCATTGGTGTTGCCGGACACCGGTGCCGGCATGACCGAGCAATCGACCACCCGCACCCCCGTCACCCCGTTCACGCGCAGGTCCGCGTCGACCACCGCCGCATTGTCCGATCCCATCCGGCAACTCGCCACCGCATGCGTGCCGCAGGTCGACAGGCGACGGAACAGGTCGAACAGCGCCTCGTCGCTCTCCTGCTGGGCGCCGGGAAAGACCTCGTGCGCGATTACGCCGCTCAGTGCCGGCTGGCTCATGTAACGGCGCATGTACCGGATCATCGCGACGGCGGCGGCGCGGTCGTCCGCCGTCGTCATCCAGTTCGGCCTGAGTTCCGGCAGCACGGCCGGGTCCGCCGACGTGATCCGCACGCTTCCCTCGCTGGTCAGGCGCAGCAACTGGCCGTAGCAGGTGGCACCCGGCGCCCGCTCCACATCCGCCAGCGGCACCGGAAAATTGTCGTCGCCGCCGCGCGCAAAGGTGAACCCGCCCATGTAGAGCTGGACATCGGGACGGTCGGTTTCGGATGTGGTCCGCACGAACGCGCCCACCTCGAACGGTCCGGTCGCCAGCGGCCCGCTGCGTGTCAGATAATAACGCGCGATGTTCTTCCAGAGGCCGCGACCGTAAAACTCATGGTTGATTCCGCGATCATGCTTCAACCGATAGGCCATCGAAAAACCGAGATGGTCGCGCATCCGCGCGCCGACGTCGGGGCTGTCCACCAGCGTTTCGACACCGGCCGCGCGCAATACTGCGCCCGGCCCGATTCCCGATCGTTGCAGGATCGCCGGGGACATCAGCGTGCCGGCAGCCAGGATCACCTCGCCCGCCACCGCGAACCGGCGCTGTACGCCCCCGACCTGCGCGACCACGGTCACCGCACGCCCGCGATCGAACAGGATGCGGTCTGCCATCGCCCCGGTGACCACGGTCAGGTTCGGCCGCCCGCGCGCCGGTTTCAGGAACACCGTCGCCGCACTTTGCCGGCGGCCGCCGCGGATGTTGTGCGCGTAATAGCCGACCCCCTCCTGATCCTCGCGGTTCAGGTCGTCGCGCCGCGCCAGCCCCATCTGTTCGCCCGCCGCGATCAAAGCGTCCGCCACGGGATAGCGGAAATGGCGCGTGCTGACATGCACCGGCCCGCCGCTTCCCCGCACGCCGTCGTCGCCCAGGTCATGATCCTCGATCGCACGGAACGCGGCCTTCATCGTGGACCAGCCCCAGCCGGCGGCGCCGCGCGCCTCCCATTCGTCATAATCCTCCGGCTGGCCGCGGACATAGATCATGCCGTTGATCGCCGACGATCCGCCAAGTCCCAGGCCGCGTACCCAGGTCTCGCCGGCGGCTTCACCCGGCACCCGCGGCTGGGCGACCGGGAAATGCCAGCAATGCCGTGGGTCCATCACCAGCCTGGCCATGCCCTTGGGCATGTGGATCAGGGGGTGGCGATCACCGCCGCCCGCTTCCAGCAGCAGGACGCGCGATCGGCCGTCGGCGGACAGCCGGTTGGCCAGCACGCATCCCGCGGACCCCGCGCCGACGATGACATAGTCCCACACATCCGCGGCATCGCCGGGCGGCGTCATGCCCCCGCATCCCAGCGCAAGGGGATGGCGGTGCAGGCCCCGACATTGCCGGCCTTCATCCGTACCGCCTGCGCCGGATCGACGTGGAAGGGCGGCATCCGTGCGAGCCATTCGCGCAGCACGACGACAAGCTCCATCCGCGCCAGTCCGGCACCGACGCAGCGATGCGCGCCCTGCCCCATGGTCGAATGGCGTGTGGGGTTCAGCCCGCGATCGAACCGCACGACATCGGGCGCGTCGAAACAATCGGGGTCGAGATTATGCAGCATGCTGGGCAGATAGACGATGTCGCCGGTCTTCAGGACGATGCCGTCGACCGCGACGTCGCGCACGCAGTTGCGGCTGACCGACACGCTGGCATAGCGCCGCATCAGTTCGTCCACCGCCGCCGGGATCAGCGCGGGGTCGGCGCGCAGGCGTGCCTGGTCATCGGCATGGCGGGCCAAGTGCAGCATGATGAAACCGACCATGGCCACCACCGTGTCCAGACCGCCGAACAACAGGTTCCGGCACATCCGCCGCGCCTCGTCCAGCGTCCAAGGGCGGCCGTCGATCGGGACGGAAAGGATACGGCTGAACATGTCCTCGCCCGGCTGTGCCAGACGGCTTTCGACATAGGGCGCAAGATAGTCGTCGGCGGCCTGGCACAGCTGCGCAACGGTCATCGATCCGTCGGGCCGGGTCAGTTGCGCTCCCAGTTCGCGCAGCATCGCGCGATCCTCGGTCGGCACGCCGATCAGCGTCAGAAAGATGTTGATCGGCAGGATCTCCGCGAATTCGGCGACGAATTCGCACCCGTCGCGACCGGCCAGCGATGCGATCAGCGCGCGCGCGACATCGATCACCTGCGGTTCGATCGCGACGATGAACTGCGATGCGAAGCCGCGCATCACCGCCTTGCGGAACGGCTTGTGTTCGGGCGGGTCCTGCTGAAGCGGGATGAACTGCATCACCGTGCCAAGTCCCGGCGTCACCGACAGCACCGCGCTGGACAGACTTTCGGTGTCCGCCCACAGCGTGCGGATGACCTCCCCCCGCGTCGCGATCCAGTGCCCGCCGTTGCGCGCGGTCCACAGCATCGCGGGCCCGGGCCGCCGCTGCAACGCCAGCCAGGCCGCGAAGAAATCCTGTTCCGCCCCGGGCGGCGCATAGATGTCGAAATCGACGACGCGATCGGCATCGACATGCGGTGGAAGGTCGGCGACTAGGGTGGTCATCGCCGCAGGATAGGATCGCCGCGGCGGCCGTCACCTGATCAAACGCGGAGCTTGGCGCCGGCCGCTATGCCGCCGCGCATTTCGCCGCGACCGCCCGATGCACCGCCGCCGGGTCGAAGTAGAAGGGCTTGAGTTCGATCACCCGGCCGTCGCGGTAACGGGTCGCCTCCGCAAGTTCGATGTCGAACGGACCATCCGCGTCGCGTGCGCGCATCGTGACCAGCACGATCACCCAGTCGCCACCCGCGGTCATCTCGATCAGGTCCATCGCCTCGATCGCCATCATGCCCATGACCAGCACGAACAGCGCGCGCAGACCGTCCTTGCCACGAAAGGTACCCGCATAGGGCAGGCCCGGCGCCTCGGTCGCGCAGAAATCGTCATCCAGCATGTCGCGCACCGCCGCCCAGTCTCCCGCCGCGGACAGTGCATAGAGGCGCCTGGTCTGGTTCAGGTTATGGTCCTGCTGGGTCATGAAAATCCTCCTGGCGGATCCCGCCATCGTCGTGCCTGCGCGGACCGCGCGCACCTCTCCTTTGTTTCAGCGCCGGGCACCGCCCAACCCGATCCGATCAGCCGGCCGCCGGACCCAGCGCGATATGGAGCCGCGTCAGGCGCGATGTCAGGATGCGCCAGCCGTCCGACCCCATCCGGTAATCCTCATGATAATAGCCGCAACCGTGGAGATAGGACGCACCGCTATCCGGCGCCCAGATCTGATCCTCCACCGCGATCACGCCCCGGGCATCGGTGGCGGACAGCAGCGCGATCTCATGCCCGTGGCCATGATGGACGGTGCGCCACGGTCCGGCGGTGTCGCGCACGAAATCGGTGATGGCCGCGCCACCACGATAGACCCAGTCGGCGTTCCAGCCGGCACCGCGCGCACCGTCCAGGCTCAACGCGCCGCGCGCATCGAACACGGCATCGTCGCAGAAGACCGCGCGCAGACCGGCCCAGTCCCGGCTATCCATGCACCGGAAGTGCCGCGCCTTCAGCTGCTTGATCGCCTCGATCGCGAGCAGTCGCTGGACGGGGTCCACCGCGCCGGTTTCCATCATGCCCGCCCTCCGTCATCACCCGCCTGCAGTCGCCCGGCCGGCATGTCAGCCATGTCCTGCCGGACGACGGCGATACCGCTGGATCGGCGCGCCGCGCGCAGGCGACAAGCTGCCAGCTTGGCTAGGTGACCGGGCCCGCCGCCGCACCGCATCTAGGCGCGAGGATCTAGGAGACGGACATGACCGGAAGGGTGGCAGGCAAGACCGCGTTGGTGACCGGCGCCGGCTCCGACGGCGGGCTGGGTGCGGCCACCGCCCGCCGGCTGGCGGAGGAAGGCGCGACCGTCTGGCTGACCGACATCGACGCGGCAGGCGTGCAGGCCCGCGCGGCCGAGATTGGCGGCCGCGCCCGCGGTCTGGTCCATGACGTGACCAGCGAAACCGCCTGGGACACGGTCATTGCGGAGATTGTGGCCGAAGGCGGCGGGCTCGACATCCTCGTCAACAATGCCGGCATCGCCATCCTGCGCATGATCGAGGCGCTGACGCCGCAGGATTATGCGCGGCAGATGGAGGTCAACATGACCAGCGGCTTCCTGGGCATGCGTGCGGGCGTCGCGGCGATGCGCGCGGCGGGCCGCGGCGGATCGATCATCAACCTGTCGTCGGTGGCGGGACTGGTGGGTATTCCCGGCGTCTCCGCCTATGCGGCCAGCAAGGCCGGACTTCGCCTGTTCGGAAAGGCGATCGCGCTGGAAACGGCCAAGCAGGGGATCCGCGTCAACTCGGTCCATCCCGGCATGATCCTGACCGGAATGCAATCGGTCGCGCTGAAGGACAATCCCGATCAATTCGCGATCATCACGGCCGGCATTCCGATGGGGATGATGGGTGATCCCGCCGACGTCGCCAACATGGTCCTGTTTCTCGCCTCCGACGAGGCCCGCTACGTCACCGGGGCGGAGTTCGTCGTCGACGGCGGCCTGACGGCGCAATGATCCGCGCGCCGATCGCCCGACGGCGTCGCACCCGCGGCCCTACATGGATTGCATCTGATTAGGTCGACGGCGGTTCGCATGCCTGTGCTATGGGGCGGACATGACCGGCATTGATCAGACAAAAGACATCTCCACCGATATCGCCGGGGACCTCGCCCGCCTGTTCGTCGGGCGTTCCGACATGGCCGCGCGCATGCGAGCGTTGGACTGGGCGGCGACTCCGCTGGGCCATCCGGGTTCGTGGCCCGCATCGCTGCGCGCATCGGTCACGCTGATGCTCGATTCGGGTTTCCCCATGTTCATCGCCTGGGGACCGGAGCTGACGTTCCTATACAACGACGCCTATTCCGCCATCCTCGGCACGAAGCATCTGGCCGCGCTCGGGCGGCCGTTTCACGCGATCTGGGCGGAGATCTGGAACGACATAGCGCCGTTGATCGACAAGGCCATGGCGGGTGAGGCAGTGCGGCTCGAAAATCTGCCGCTGCGGATGAACCGCCACGGTTTCGATGAGGAGACGACCTTCTCCTTCTCCTATTCACCCGTCCGCGACGATGCCGGACATATTGCGGGCATGTTCTGCGCCTGCACCGAAACGACGCGGCAGGTCACGGCGGAAGCCGCATTGCGCGATCTGAACCAGACGCTGGAACAGCGCGTGGCGGCGACCGCAGCCGATCTGGACCGCGTCTGGCGCAACGCGCGCGATATCTTCGTGGTCATCGATGGCAACGGCGTGTTCCGCCGGATCAACCCGGCGACGACCGCCATCCTGGGCTGGTCGGAGCAGGAGATGATCGGCAAGGCCGTGTTCGACTTCGTCCACCCCGACGACGTGGCACCGAGCCTTGAGGCGCTGCAGCATGCGCGCGAGGACTCGCTGCCCACGTTCGAGAATCGCTACCGCACGAAGAGCGACGCGTTGCGGACGATTTCCTGGGTGGCGGCGCCGGAGCAGACGCTGATCTACGCCTACGGCCGCGACGTCACGGCCGAGCGCGAACAGCAGGCCGAACTTCGTGCCGCGCAGGCCGCCCTGCGACAGGCGCAGAAGATGGAGGCGGTCGGGCAGCTGACCGGTGGGCTCGCCCACGACTTCAACAATCTGCTCACCGGCCTGATGGGCAATCTCGAACTTCTGCAGATGCGGGCCGAACAAGGACGACTGGCGGATGCCGACCGGTTCATCATCGCGGCGCAGGGCGCCGGGCGCCGGGCCGCGGCGCTCACGCAACGCCTGCTGGCCTTCTCCCGGCAACAGACGCTCGACCCGAAACCGGTCGACGTCAACCGGCTGATCGCGGGCATGGAGGATCTGATCCACCGCACCGTCGGCCCCGCCATCACGATGGAGGTCGTCGGCGCGGCCGGCTTGTGGACCGCTCTGATCGATCCGAGCCAGCTCGAAAACGCGCTGCTCAACCTCTGCATCAACGCACGGGATGCGATGCCGGACGGCGGTCGCCTGACGATCGAAACCGCAAACCGGTGGGTGGACGACCGGTCCGGTGTCGAACACGACCTGCCGCCGGGCCAGTATCTGTCGGTCTGCGTCACCGACACCGGCACGGGCATGAGCGAGGAGACGCAGGCGCGGGCGTTCGACCCCTTCTTCACCACGAAGCCGCTGGGCGAGGGAACCGGCCTCGGCCTGTCGATGATCTACGGGTTCGCGCGCCAGTCGGGCGGACAGGTCCGCATCTACTCGGAAGTCGGCCAAGGGACGACGATGTGCATCTACCTCCCGCGTCATGCCGGCGACGTGGACGCGGCGACGACGGAGGCCAGCGCCCCCGTCGATGTCGACGGCGGCGGGATGACGGTGCTGGTCGTCGATGACGAACAGACCATCCGCCGGCTGATCGAAGAGCTGCTCGGCGAACTGGGATACCGGGTGATCGTCGCGGCCGACGGGCCGCAAGGGCTGAAGATGCTGCAGTCGGACGGCCGGGTCGACCTGCTCATCACCGATGTCGGGCTGCCCAACGGCATGAACGGACGCCAGGTCGCCGATGCCGCGCGGGCGGCGCGCCCCGGCCTGCCGGTGCTGTTCATCACCGGCTATGCGGAGAATGCCGCCGTCGGCAACGGTCACATGGAGCCGGGGATGGAGCTGCTTACCAAGCCGTTCACCATGTCGGATCTGACCCGGCGGGTGCGGTCGATGCTGGGATCCTGATCGCGTGCACGGGTCCCGTCCGCCGACAGGCATCGCAGGGCGATCTTGGGAACGCCCTGCCCGTGGGCCGGATTGCCGTTTCATCGGCGGCAAGCGCGGCCGCGGTGTGGCGGTGAATGTCACCCCGAGCGGGGCGCATCCCCTTACAAACGATGCGATCTCGGGAACCAGCGACGACCGCTAGGCGGCGGGCAGTGTTCCGGGTCGAAGATAGGCGAACATGTGCGGGACATAATCAGCCTTCCCGATGTCCACGCCTTGGCTGCGGAGGATCGCGTAGGCGGTCATCAGGTGGAAGTACAACTGGGGGAGCGTCCAGTCGCGGACATATTGCTCGGCCGTCAGGTCGAAGGTCATGCCCGTTGGCAGCGCGTGCGCGATGGTTCGCCCGGGGTCGCCATCCAGCGCATCGGGCGCCAGACGGTCGAGCATGGCCATTGTTTCGCTGATCCGGGCCTGCGCGTCGGCAACCGTGCCGGGATGTTCGCCCGCGTTCCGCCCTTCATCAAGAAGCGTCGTGATGAACGCCGGAAAGTCCTCGCCCTTCAATCGACACACAGCTTCCCAGGCCTGCACGCACGCGAAGCGAACCTGCGTCCCCAACGGAAACATGTCCGGTGCGAGACGCGCGAGGAGCAACCTGTCCGCCGCTCCGCCTGAGGCCTTTTGCGCTTTGTCGAGCCATCCGGACATCGTGCTCAGCATCTGCGTGAAAGTCGGGACGACGAGGTTGGTTGGGCTCATCCGCATGTTCATACACGGACCAACGGCCAGCGCCATGCCTGACCGAGGAGCGGTTTCTCACACGGTCAGACCGGCACTCAACAAGGATCAAAATCTGGCCCGCCCGTCACGAAGACGCGCGGGCCACCGGTTCATCGGACCAAATGTGGATCAGAAATTTACGCCCACTCGGACACCATAGGTTCTGGGTGCACCAAACTGCCAGTTGTAGATGTCGTCGTTGCCGGCGGCGGTGAAGCCCGCATAAGCCAGCGGCCGAATGTCCTCTATGTTCTGAACAAAGGCTTGCACGTTCCACTTCTTGTCCAGTGGCTGGTACTTCAGATTGAGATCGGTTTGCGTAAAGGACTTCTGCGTGGAGTCCCGTCCATTAAAGATATCCAGGAAGTAGGCGCTCTTGAACCGCGAGAACACGCTGGCGGTCACGACACCGAACTCGAAGTCGAAGTCGTGGTCGTAGCCGGTCGTGACGATGAACTTCGGCGACTGGGGCGGAACATTGCCCGACAGGTTGGGCTGCGTCACCGTTGCGGGATTGGTGTCGAGATCACCCACACCGGTCGCCGCGCAACCGACGCAGAAGACCGGATAGGAGGCCAGCAACCTGTCGTACCGCGCGTTGAGATAGTTGAAGCTGGCATTGAAGCGATTATTGTCGTCAAGTGCAACACTCATTTCCGCCTCGACCCCCCAGATCGTCGCCTTGCCTGCATTGAAGATCTGCTGGCCCAGTGCCGAATCGATCAGGACCGATGCCTGCAGGTTCTTGTAATCGTAATAGAAGCTGGCGAGATTGAACGTGTTGCGACCGCCCGATCCGAAGCTGAACTTGGCGCCCGCTTCATAAGCGGTATTGGTTTCCGGATCATAGGTGCCAACGGCGTCGAAGCCGCCTGCCTTGAAGCCCGTCGCGACCTTCGCATACAATAACGTATCGCGGTCGAGCTTGAAGTTGAGCCCGGCAAGCCAAGTGATCTTGTCGGCGTCGGTCTTCAGGTTGAACGTCTGCGCGGCGGTCGCGGGTGCGTCGATGCGGCCTGGACCCGAGTTGAACCGGAAACCCAGCTGCTCGTAAATGGCGGAGCGATTATCCTTGGTATAGCGAAGACCCGCCACCGCCGTCAGCCGATCGGCAAGCGGAACGTCCACCTGCCCGAATGCCGCCCAGTTACGGATCTTCACGAACGGCCGTCGAAAATAGGTGATGAAGCCGCCGTTCGGACCCAGTGCTGACGTATAAAGCCCCTGGCCTGCATTTTCCTGCCGTTCCCGGAACAGGAAGCCGCCCGTCTGCCAGACAAAGCCGCCCGGCGTCTCGCCATTCAGGCGCAGTTCGTGGCTTTGCGTCGCCACGCTGTTGCCGTAGCTGAAGGTGGTGAAGGCCGGCGACAGCGTGGTGCGCCCCGGGTCGGCGTCCGTATCGCGGTAGCCGCCGGTATAGGTCAGCGTCGCCGGGCCGAAGTCATAGGCCGCACGCCCGCGAACCGCCACCGTCTCGCGCCGTGCATATCCGACGCCCGTCGCCGGGGCGTTGTACCGATGCCGGTCGACCTGGCTGAGGAAATTGGTGTTCTGGGGATAGCATTGGACGCCAGGCGTCAACGGCGCGATTTCGATATAGCCGTTGAGCGCGCAGGTGGCTCCTGGTCCGTTGCCCGGCAGGTTGAGGTTCACGAACGCCTGCGCCGGCGTGATGACCCGCGTCGTGCCATATTCGCCGGCGACATCGATGATCAGATTGTCCACCGGCTTCAGGCGAAGCGTGGCCCGGCCGGCGGCCGTGCGCGTGGCACCGCTCCGTGCGTTCACGTTGGGATGGTAGGTGTAGCCGTCATTGTCGTTGTAGATGCCCGACAGCCGCAGTCCGCCAAAACCGAACGGAAGGTCCACGCCCCCTTCGACGATATACTGGTCATAATTGCCGTAGGATGCCGATCCTTCGACGGAAAAGCGGTCGCCTGGCTTGCGCGTGATGAAATTGATCGCGCCGCCGGTGGAGTTGCGGCCGTAAAGCGTCCCCTGCGGCCCACGCAGCACCTCGACCCGGTCGAGGTCGAACTGCGCGGCGTTCAGCACGGTAGCGCGACTGATATATTCGCCGTCGATGTTGATCGCGATCGACTGGTCCTGCACCTCGTCATTGCTGTTGGTGCCGACGCCGCGAATGGCCACGCGCGTGAAGGTCGTATCGTTCGTGATCTGCAGAGCCGGCGCGACCCGAGCCAATGAGTTGAAATCGGTCACCCCATTGTCGCGCAACGCCTCCGAGCCGATCACATTGATCGCGATCGGAACATCCTGGATTCGCTGCGCGCGGTTTTGCGCGGTGACGATGATGTCGCCCGACACATCCGCGTCCGGTTGCGGCGTGCCTGGCGACGACGGATCCACCTGCCCCGGCGCACCGGCGGTATCCTGCGGCTGTGCGGCGGCCGCAGCGGCGCCAGCATCAGCGGCAGGCACGACGCCCTGCGCCGCAGCCGGCACCACGACGATCGGGGCCCCATACGCCAAAAGACTGCTTCCCAGCAGACAACGAATAGCGCGTGCTCTCATGATCCTCCCCTCACTCCCGTGTTCCGGCTTAATCCGGTTTACACGGCTTATATAGAATGCGTATTTTAGTTCGGTCAAGCCTGAGTCGGTTGGCCATAGGAATAAATTAGAACAGTCATTCTTATATAATAGGAGGGGCCTTGTGAAACCAGTCGCAGCGACGCCGCACGATCGGATGACGGTCGCGTGAGGATCGACGATCCGCAGACCGGCAATCAGGACGGTGTGGTAAGCCGGCGCGCCCTGATCGGCAGCGCCGTGGTCGGAACCCTGCTGCTGTCACCCGGCCGAACGGATGCAGGTGCGGCGCGCAATGCGGCGGGCGTGTCGGGCGGCGGCGTCGCCACGCCCGACGCCGCGATCGTCGCGACGAACGCGGGGCGCATCCGGGGCTTCACCCGGCACGGCATCTTCACCTTTCGGGGCATTCCCTATGGTGGACCGACCGATGGTGCGCGCCGTTTCGCGCCCGCCACGCCGCCGACCGCCTGGTCCGACGTGCGGTCGTGTCTGTCGAAAGGTCCGCAATGCCCGCAACCGGCGCGCAACTGGTCCAATGATGAAATGGCGTTCATCGCGGACTGGGAGGATCGCTATCCAAGCGAGGACTGCCTGACGGTGAACGTCTGGACGCCGTCGGTGGAAGCGCACGGCAAGCTGCCGGTGATGGTCTGGCTGCACGGCGGTGGCTTCGTGACCGGATCGGCGTACGAGCAGCCTGCCTATGACGGCAATCGCCTCGCCCGCCGCGGCGCGGTGGTGGTCAGCGTGACGCATCGGCTGGGGGCGTTCGGTTTCATGGACCTGTCCCACCTCGACGATGCCGCGCTGGCGACGTCGGGCAACGCCGGCATGCTCGACATCGTACTGGCGCTGCAATGGGTCCGTGACAACATTGCAGCGTTCGGCGGCGATGCGGACCGGGTGACGGTGTTCGGTCAATCCGGGGGCGGCAGCAAGGTATCGACGCTGATGGCGATGCCGGCGGCGCGCGGACTGTTCCACCGGGCGATCGTGATGAGCGGTTCCTTCCCGACCGCGCGATCGCGGATCGACGCACGCCAGGCGACCGACGCCGTGATGCAGCGCCTGGGCGTGTCCGACGTGGCGGGTCTGCGTGCCGTTCCCGCCGGCGCGCTGGTGGCCGCAGCCGAAGCGGTACAGAAGGCCGCCGCCGCCGCATCCCCCGCCGGGGCACGCGGACCCATCGCCGGTTCACGCGTGTGGGCGCCCGTCGGTGACGGCACCGTCGTCGCGGCCGAGCCGTGGGTGAACGGCGCCCCCGCGGTGTCGCACGACATACCGCTGATGGTCGGCACGGTCCGCGACGAGTTTCGCCTCTCGTCGATCGTGGTCGATCAACCGCAGCTGGAGGCACGAGTCGCTTCTCTGTACGGAACCCGGGCGCCGGCCATGTTGGAGGCGCTGCGCCAGGATTTCCCCGGCTTGGGGCCGAACGACCACAACGGCGTGGTCAGCGGGATCGGCTGGCGAGTCGCGGCGTTGCGGCAATTGGACCTGAAGCGCCAGCAGGGCGGCGCGGCCGCATACGGATATTGGTTCATGCATCCGTCGCCGCTGCTCGACGGCAGGATCGGCGTGCCGCACTGCGCCGACATCGCCTATGCCTTCGACAATACCGAGAAGTGCGACCAGCTGACGGCCAACGATGCCGCCGCGCAACGGCTCGCCGGGATCATGGCCGACGCGTTCGTGAGCTTCGCATCAACGGGACGGCCGGTGGTGGAAGGCCGAGCCTGGCCAGCCCATGCGCCCGGCAACCCCACGGTCGTCTTCGACAGGACGGGCGTCGTACGATCGGACCCGGCACGCCACGTCTTCGCCGTCGCCCGGGCATGACGGCGGCCCCGCGCGCCACGCCGCGACAACGCGGAACGATCGGGTGATCACGTCCTGGCGCTGGTCATCCACAGGACCGACCATGGGCTCCGGGCGAATGCGGCTGAACGCGGGCCGCCGATGCGGACACCGACATGCTCAGCCGCACGACGCCGTCACCGCACGATCGTCTTGCGGTCGGTGTTGAACGACGGAAACGGCAGATATGACACGCGCAGCTTCTGGCGCAGCCCGAGATCGTGGGAACCGCGCGGAAACCCGCCGGGACGGGTGACCAGGATCGTGGCCGGTGTCCCGAACGCCCAGCGGCGATCATATGCCGTCTCCATCTCGTCCAGCGTCAACGGACCATGGCCGTCATCGAAGCGAACTGCCGCGCGCGGCAGTTCCTCGCCATCGATCGATACCGCCAGTTCCTCGATCATCGACAGGCCCAGACCGCGATAATAGCCAAGCTTCGCCGAGAACGAGAAACCGTCAGGATCCGTGGTTGAGCGGGTGTCGCGGACGCTGTCGGCGTCGATCAGATATTTGTCGAACATCATGCATTCTCCCGGTCGTGTGCGCCCAGAAGGCGCTCGAACATGCGGTGCTGCCGGCGGACCTGTTCGCGGCTGTCCACCTCCTCGACATCCTGCACCCAGCGATTTCCTTCATACTCGCTTGAAAGATACCCGTTCCAGCCGCCGGCAACGAGTTCCGGAATGACCTCATCATAGGCCAGCGACGGATCCCGCGCGTCCTCGGTCATCTCGTAGAATTTGGCCTGGATGTGCCGGAAATACGGGATGTAGTCGCGAATGCGCTTGGGATTGGAATAGGGCGCGTGGCGCAGCGCCTCCGCCATCCGGACCTCGATGGGGTTGCCCTTCATCCGCACCGCGACATCGTAGATCGTGTATTCGGCCATGATCTTGGCCTCGTGCTGATCGACGATGAACTGCGCGATTTCCGGCCGGGCGCCGTCACGCTCGAACCGCGCCCGCCATACGGGCGGAAAATGCTTCATGAAGATGCCCATGTCGGGCAGCAGGCCAAGATGTTGGGTGCCGAGCCGGTCGGCGACCTCCACGGTGCGCAGGATCCAGGCATGTTCTATGTGCCAGGGTGCATGGACCTCGACCCCCATATGCACGTCAAGCTCCTCCGCATAGGGCACGCAACGCTCCAGAACGTCGGGGCGGACGAACACCAGGATGCGCATG
Source organism: Sphingomonas sp. (assembly GCF_036387535.1). GTDB lineage: Bacteria > Pseudomonadota > Alphaproteobacteria > Sphingomonadales > Sphingomonadaceae > Sphingomonas_R. The sequence goes on along the minus strand of NZ_DASVTO010000105.1, from coordinate 21,506 downwards.
TTGCGGATGCCGAGGCGGTTGCAGAGCACCAGATCGCGCCGGATCGATTGGATCTGCTCCTCATCGGTCATCGGCCGGTCGCGCCGTCGCTTGGTATCGAGGAACATGTCGTAGCATGTCAGCTCGCATCCGTGCCGGGCGATCGTCTCCCGCCACTTGCCGACCTCGGCATCGGTCACGTTGGGGAAGGATGGGATATTCTGCTCGGGCAGGATCTCGATCCCCTTCGCGCCGATCGACGCGGCGAAGGCGACGCAATCTTCGACGGACATCTGCCCGAGGAACAGTTCCTCCTGGAAGCTGTACAGGCTGATGCCGCGTTTGACGGTAGTTTCCATGTCGATTTCTCATCCTGATGGTGCGTGACGTGGCTCGGCGTGGCGTCGTTGCGAAGGACGGATCAGCGCCGCCACATGGCCAGCGACCGCCGGGTCGACCTGCCGGGACCGGTTGGTCGAGACGGCAGCTGCGATCGGGCCCCTGCCGGCGACGCCACGACCGTCCGGCGCGATGCGCCCGGGAACATCACGCCGGATCGCGGTAGCGGCCCGTGCATTCGTTCGCGCCCGTCATGCCGCCTGACCCATGATGGCAGCCGGCGTCGTCGTGCGGCGTCCGAGTGTGAAGGCGAGCACCGCAACGACGATCCCGAAGATGCCCGCAACCAGGAAGGCGCCCTGCATCGTGCCGGTCACATTGTTGAACTGGTGCACGATCCACGGGCTGGAAAACTGGCCGAAGAAGAAGCAGGCGGTCCATACGCCCATGCCGCGGCCGCGATGCTCGAACGGCAGCTTCGTCTGCGCCCAGGCGATCAGTGCCGGCACCGCCATGCCGGCCCCCGTCTGCTGCACGATCAGCGCCGCCGTCATCTGTCGCCAGTCGGCGGCAAGGCCGATGCCAGCAAGCCCGACGCCGATCAGCGCGAAGAAGATGCCGAGCTGGACACCGTTGGACCGGCTGCTGACGACGCGGAAGATGACCGCGCCCAGCATCACGAAAAGGCTGGGGATCACCGTCAGCTCGCCGATCTGGGCGGCCGATTGCACGCCCACCTCCCGCCAGGCGAGACCGCCCGAGATGATGAAGACGTAGTAGAGCGCCGAGGCCGCCAGCGTCACGACCCCGATCAACGCCACGGACAGGGTGGGAAACGGAACACGGGCCTTGGGCGCCTGTGCCAGATCAGTCACGGTCGCACCGTCTTCGCGCTTGGGTTCGAACAGGTAGGCCAGCATGGCGAAAAAGATCGGGAAGGCGACGGCATAGACCAGGAAGATGCCGTTCCAGCGGATGGCCGATGCGTGCCCGGACAACAGGATCACACCGGACGCCAGGAACGGCCCGGCCAGTCCCTGCAGCAGCAGCCAGTCGCGCCGGCCCCGATCATCCCAATAGTCGCCGATCAGCGTGTTCACGATGGTCAGGATCGCCGCTTCGGCGACACCCAGCAGCAGTCGCGACGCGAACAGCGCGTTGAGGCTGTCGAGGAAGAAGGGCGCCGTGCCGAACAGGCCATAGAGGAATGTCGCCCCGATCAGCAGCGGGCGACGACCGAACCGGTCGACGAAGAACCCGGCGAACGGCGCGATCAGCGCGATCGTCAGCCCGGGCGCAGACACCATCATCGGGACCTTCCACCGGGCATCGGGATCAGCCGCGAAATGATCGATGATCGCGGGCACCGCCGGGAACATGGAGACGATCGCAAAGATCGGCAGGAAGGCGGCGGTCACGATCGTGATGCCCTGCGGTATCATCGTCAGCCGACGCAGAGACTCCATCAAGGACCGCATATCAACCTCTCCCGACGCACGCATCCGTGCTTCTAATATTAGAACATTCGTTCTGTTAAGTGCCCGAGTCAATCCCTTGCGGTCGGTCCGTCGAACAGCCGGACCGGAAACCGCCGGCTGAGGACGATCACGATGCAGAGCAGCAGGCAGATCGACAGGGCGGCCGGGCCGAAGGCGGCGCGCGTCGGGGTCGCTTCCGTCGCGCCATGTGCGGTCGCGAAGAAGAGCGCACCGATGCTGGCCGCTCCGATCGCGCTGCCGAGTTGCTGGACCGTACCGAGCGCGGCACCGGCTGCGCCGGCGTGCCGCGTATCGACGCGCGACAGCGCAATCGGGGAAAGCGGCCCGGCGCAGGTTCCCATCCCCAAACCCGCGACCAACAGGGCGATGCCGATGGCGACGAGGCCGGCGTCATTCGCGACGGCCCACCACAGGCCCAGGACGCCGACCGCCATCGCCGTCGCGCCGGCCGCCAGGACGGACCTGCCCAATCGCGGCAACACCCGGCGGCCGAGCAGGCCGACCCCCAGACCGACGCCCACTGCGAACGGAACGTGCACCAATCCGGCGACGAACGGATCAAGACTCAATCCCACCTGAAGCAGCAGAGTGAGCACGATGAGGAGGCCACCACCGGCGGTGGCAAACACCGTGGATGTCAGCAACCCGTTGGCGAAACTGCGCTCGCGGAACATGGCCGGGTCCAGCAACGCCGATCCCGCCCGTGCCATCCGGCGCTTCAGGTGACCGTGCAACAGCGCAGCGAGCGGCAGCGCAAGCGCGAGCAGCGCGAAGATCCACCACGGCCAGCCCAGTTCGCGCCCCTCCACCATCGGCAGGATCAGCGAGAACATCAGCAGGATCAGCACTGCATTCCCGATCCAGTCTATCCGGATCGCGTCGGGCGACGCACCGCGCGGCAGCAGCGCACGACCGGCGACGATGCCGGCCACCCCGATCGGCACATTGATCAGGAAGATGCTGCGCCACCCCAGCCCGGCGATATCCGCGTCGATCAACGCTCCGCCCACGATCGGCCCGAGAACCGCCGACAGGCCGCCGAGCACGCCGAACAGCGACAGCGCCTTGATCCGCTCCTGTGGAGGATAGAGGAGTTGCACCAGCGCCATCACCTGCGGCCCCATGCAGGCGGCGGTGGCACCCTGCAGCAATCTGGCCAGAACCAGTTGCGTGGGCGTGGCGGCCATGCCGCACATCACTGACGTTATCGTGAACCCGGCCATGCCGCCCACGAACATCGTGCGATAGCCGATCATGTCGCCCAGCCGCCCGCCGGTGACCAGCAGCATGGCGAACGCGACCGCGTAGCCCGCCACCATCCACTGCACGGCCGTCGGGCTCGCCCCCAGGTCGGCCCGGATCGACGGGATGGCGATATTGACGATCGTGCCGTCGACCAACTCCATCACGAACGCGATCGTCAGCGTGACGAACGCGAGCGTTCGGGCCCGCGGATCAAGCGCGGCGGCGAGTTCGCGCGCGATCGGCCGCCCCGGCGCTGGCGCGGTCGCCATGGTCAGACCGCACCCTCGCGCAGCATCCGCACCGCCGCGTCGCACGCCCTGGCGGTCAACGCCATATAGGTGAGCGAAGGGTTCTGGCAGGCCGACGAACTCATCGCCGCGCCGTCCGTGACGAACAGGTTGGGCACGTCATGCGCACGATTCCAGCGATCAAGCACCGACCGGCGCGGATCGTCACCCATCCGCGCGCCCCCCATCTCGTGGATGGCCGATCCGCCCGCCCCGGGCTGGTCCAGCCCCATGATGACGTGCCCGCCCGCCGCTTCCAGCATGACCTTGGCCTGCTCCTTCGCGTCGGCGAGCGCGGCATGCTCGTTCGCGCCATGCTCGAACGCGATGCGCAGTTGTGGCCCGCCGTGCGGGTCGGCCTTGACCGGATCCAGCGTCAGCCGATTGGTGGGTCGCGGAAGGCTCTCGGCAAAGGTCACGAAGATCATCCGCCACGCGCCGGGATGGCGCAGCTTCTCCTTCAGCGCGGTGCCGATCCCCGGCTCGCGCTTGCCAGCGGTCCAGGTGCTCTGCACCGCACCACCCTGATAGCTGTAGCCACGGGTGAAGCCGGGCGCGTCGCGCCGGTCGACGTTGCGGAAGCGCGGCACGACGACGCCCGTCGGCCGGTTTCCATAGCTGGTGTGCCCCTCGAAACCCGGCATGATCGCGATGCCCGACAGCGTGGTCGCATGATCCATGATGTGGGTGCCGAGCACGCCCGACGAATTGGCGAGGCCGTTGGGGAACGCCTGGCTGCGCGAGCGCAGCAGGAGGTGGTTCGAGTTGAATGCACCGGCGTTGAGGAAAATCAGCCGCGCCGTGGCCGTGCCACGCTTGCCCGTCTTCACATCGCGGTAGCGCACGCCGGTCGCGCGACCGGTGGCGGGATCATGATCGACGCCCTCCACGACCGAATCGGTCACCAGCGTCAGATTGCCGGTCGCCTGCGCCGCCGGCAGCGTCGAACTCTGCGTGGAGAAATAGGCGCCGTAGGAGCAGCCGCGCGCGCAGATCGAGCGATATTGGCACGGTGATCGCCCTTCCTTGGCCTCGGTCAGGTTGGCGGTCCGGCCGACTGTCAGCCGCCGCTCCGGGAACTTGTTCAGGAAAACGTCGCGGCAGTGCTGCTCGACGACGTTGAGCGCCATCGCGGGCTGGAAGCGGCCGTCGGGCAGCACGTCCAGCCCCTCCGCCGCGCCGGATACGCCGATGAACTCTTCCACCCGGTCGTACCAGGGTGCCACGTCGGCATAGCGGATGGGCCAGTCCAGCCCATGGCCGTCGGCCTTGTTGGCGCCGAAGTCATAGTCGGACCACCGATAGCATTGCCGCCCCCACGTCAGCGAACGGCCGCCGAGCTGGTAGGATCGCCACCAGTTGAAGTCCATGCCGGCGGGAACGGCATAGGGATTCTCGACATCGTTGACGAAATGGTTCTGCGTGAACTCGGTGAAATGCCGGTTCTTGGACTGGACCGCGAAATCGCGCGCGTACAGCTCCGCATCGCCCGCTCCGCGGAACGGCATGTCCCATGGTGCCAGCGTCTCGGTCTTGTAACCCGTACCGTGCTCGATGTTGCGGCCGCGCTCGATCATCAGGACTTTCAGCCCCGCCTGCGTGAGTTCCTTCGCCGCCCATCCGCCGGTGATGCCGGAGCCGACCACGATTGCATCGAATTGCATGCTCATCCGAAATCCACCGCTGTCCAGTCGCTGGAAAAGGCGCGGTCGGATGATCGAAGCGGGACGTCCGGATCCCACCGGCCCGGCACCAGTTCATATTGAAGCTCCTGCGATCCGCCGGCTTCCGACGTGTAATAGCCCGTCAGGATCAGGTTCTTGATCTTGTGCCACATGTGCCGTTCGCCACCGGGCGCGAAGGCCTGGGCATCGATCGCCTCGACTGCGGCGCGCTGTCGTTCCGGCGTCGCGGAATTGAAGTCTCCGCCCGCCTTGATGCGCAAGTGAATGGCAAGATCGTCGAGCAGAAACATGCCGCCATGCGGCGTCGCCGTCTGGTTCGCGCCCTGGATGGCGGCGCTGCCACCTCCGGGATCGCGGGTGCCATCAAGCCCATGGTTCAGCGCGAGCACCAGGAAGTCCCCGACCCCCACGTCCGAAGCGCCCGGCGTATCGGTACGCGGAATGACAAGATCGGCCACACGGTCGAGCATCTTCCGCTCGGCATCGGTCGCCTCCCCCCGCTCCCCGCTTCGCGCGCGCTGCCAGATCCACAGCGGCGTTCCGATCAGTGCGGCCAAGACGGCGCCGCTTCCGATCAGCTGCCGGCGGTCGAACTGTCCCAGAGCTTTGTCGGCCATGCCATGCCTCTCACCGCGACGATCCGGATGGCGAGGTGGCGCCTTGGCGCTTCTGCTCCCCACCGCCCGAACATGTCGTCGCCCTAAACAAGAACGGTCATTCTAAAACGAGAAGCAGGCTCGGTCAATCGCTCTCTGCGGAAGACGATCAGATCCCCAGGATGCGTCGATTGGCGGACGCGTCGCTTCCGCTGGCGGCAAAATCGTCGAACGCGCTGGGCGTCACCCGAATGATATGGTCGCGAATGAACGGCGCCCCTTCGCGTGCGCCATCTTCGGGATGCTTCAGCGCGCACTCCCATTCCAGCACCGCCCAGCCCGGAAAGTCGAACTGCGCCATCTTGGAGAAGACCGCGCGGAAATCGACCTGACCGTCTCCCAGCGAGCGGAAGCGCCCGGCCCGTTCGGTCCAGCCCGCATAACCGCCATACACGCCCGATCGGCCGGTCGGGTTGAACTCGGCATCCTTGACATGGAAGCAGCTGATCCGCTCGTGATAGAGATCGATGAACTGGAGATAGTCGAGCTGCTGCAGCACGAAATGGCTCGGATCATAGAGGATCCGGGCGCGCGGGTGATCGCCCACCGATTCCAGGAATCGCTCGAACGTCACGCCGTCGTGCAGATCCTCGCCCGGATGAAGCTCGAACGCGCAGTCGACCCCGGCATCTCCAAAGGCGTTGAGGATCGGCCGCCAGCGCCGTGCCAGTTCGGCGAACGCCTCTTCGATCAGGCCGGCGGGGCGCTGCGGCCATGGGTAGACATAGGGCCACGCCAGTGCGCCGGAAAAGGTGGCGTGCGCCGTCAGCCCGAGGTTAGCGCTGGCCTTGGCGGCCAGCATCACCTGGTCCACCGCCCAGGCCTGCCGCGCGGCCGGATTCCCGCGCACTTCCGGCGCCGCAAACCCGTCGAACAGCGCGTCGTAGGCGGGGTGCACGGCAACGAGTTGCCCCTGAAGATGGGTCGACAATTCGGTCGGCACCACGCCGAACGCCGCCAGCCGCCCGCGCAGATCGTCGCAATACCCCCGGCTCTCTGCCGCCGTCGCCAGGTCGATCAACCTGGGGTCGGCCGGAATCTGGATGCCTTCATAACCCAGCCCGCCGGCCCATTCGGAAAGATGCTCCAGCGTGTCGAACGGGGGATGATCGCCCATGAACTGCGCCAGGAAGATGGCCGGGCCCTTGATCGTCTTCATCGCCTATTGCCCTTCGAACAGGATCCAGCCAGCATCGTCGCGGCTGGCGGTGACCGCGGCTTCGATGAAGGCCATCGAACGCACGCCGTCCGCGATGCCGGGCAGCAGCGGCGCCGATCCGCCGTGCAGCACGTCGGCAAAGTCGCGGTACAGGGTCGCGAAGGCCTCCAGATAGCCTTCCGGGTGCCCGCCCGGCGTCCGGCTGGCCGCCTGGCCGTGCGGCCCGAGCGCAGCGGTGCCACCCCAGATCGTCTCACTACGCCCATCCGCGTGCATGATGACGACGTGATCGGGCTGCTCCTGCCGCCAGACCAGCCCCGCTCTGTCCCCATAGACGCGGATCGACAGCCCGTTGCGCTCGCCCGTCGCAACCTGAGACGCGGTCAGAACGCCGCGGGCGCCATTCTCGAATCGCAGCAGTACCGCGACGTCGTCGTCCAAAGCCCGATCCGGCACCACCGTGCCAAGATCGGCACATAGTCGCGTCACGCGCAGGCCGGTCACGAACTCAGCAAGATGGAAGGCGTGGACGCCGATGTCGCCGATGCAGCCGCCGACCCCCGATTGCGCGGGGTCAAGGCGCCAGCGCGCCTGTTTGCTGGCCCCCTCGTCCATCGGTGCGGACAGCCAGCCCTGCACATACTCCACCGCTACGCGCCGAACGGTCCCCAGCAGCCCCTCCGCAATGCGCGCCCGCGCCTCGCGGACCAGCGGATAACCCGAATAGGTGTAGGTCAGCGCATAGGGCCGCCCCGCCCCCGCCCGCGCCGCCGCCACGGCGAGTTCGCGCGCCTCCGCGAGCGTAGACGTAGCGGGTTTGTCGCTTATCACGGCGACGCCGGCGGCCAGCGCCGCCATGGCGGCGGGAAAGTGGAGGTGGTTGGGTGTGACGATCGCGACCAGATCGATGCCGTCGTCGCGCGCACGCTCGGCCGCCAGCATCGTCGCATGATCGGGGTAGGCGCGTGCCGGATCGATCCCGTACCGTTCACCACCCAGTCGGGAACGATCGGGATCGCTGGAAAATGCGCCGGCGACCAGCGTCATCCGCCCGTCCAACTCGGCGGCGATACGGTGGATCGGCCCGATGAACGCACCTGGCCCACCGCCGATCAGACCGAGCCTCAGCTTGCGCGTACCGGCCATGCTACCTCACCGTTTGGAATTACCATTCCAATGACGGCTCGCCAGCCGGGTTGTCAAGCGCACGGGCGATCGTGGCGCGTCAGGTCGCGGACCCCAGATAGGCCGAAACCATGTCGCCCAGCGTTTCCTTGAGCGCCTGCCATTCGCCCGCGACATGATAGCCCGGCGCCGCACCGAATCCCAGATCCCGGGCCAATGCGGCGTAGGCGATTCGGTAGGCAGCATGGACCGCACGGTCGGGATCGGCGCGCCGGATCTCCGAACGGTAGGTCAGCAGCGCGGCGCAGACCATCGCCTCGACCTGCTCGTAGCTCCGCTTGCCCGCTTCGCTCACTACTGGATCAGACACCGCCTGAAGCATCATCGGGCGCATCAGGTCGGCGTGGCGGCGGAGCGCCTCCGCGATGCCGTCGATCAGCATCGGGACCAGTTCGTGGAGATGCCCGGCCCGGGCCTCCGCGGCCTCCACGACCTCGCGCTGCTCGCGATCGACGGCGATCAGAACGCGGCTCTGCACCGCACGCACCAGATCATCCTTGCTGTCGAAGCGGTTGTAGATCGAGCCGATCGACACTTTGCCGACCTTGCTGACCTCCTGCAGCGTGAATTCATTGCTACCACGTTCGCGTAGCAGCTTCTCCGCCGCGGCGATCAACCGTTCGTACGATGCGCGGCTACGGCCTTGTTGCGGCTCCCTGGACGGCGCGACGGCTAGCTGGATCTCGTTCACGGGTTAGGCACCTGCACTCTCGAACTGGTCCGTTGACAGCATGATCCCTCGGGATTAAGCCGCTATTACGAACTACAGTTCTAATTCTGGATTACAGCGGTCACCTTACGCGGGACCCATCGCTCAACGCAATCATGGCGGCAACGTCCGCGCATGGGGGAGGATAGCACGATGCGCTTTTCTGTTTTTCTGAACGGCCGCACCACGGCGCCAGAGCAGGATCGCCAGTTCATCCTAGACACGATCGACCATACGGGTCGTGCGGAAGCGCTGGGCTTCGACGCCGTGTTCCTGCCCGATCACCACTTCACCGGCTACATGCCGATCGCCAGCGACCCGATGATGTTCGCCGCCTATCTCGCGGCGCGGTTTCCGAAGCTGCATTATGGCTTCTCCATCACCTCGGTGCCGCTCCACAACCCGGTTCGATTCGTCGAGCGGGTGAACATCCTCGACCAGCTGACCGGCGGCAAGGTCCTGGTCGGCGTCGGCTCGGGCACCACGCCGGAGGAGATGATCGGCTTTGGCGTCAACTACAAGGAAGCATCGCCGGTCGCCGAGGCCAATCTCGCGATAGCGGAGCAGCTATGGGCGAAGAAGCTGGCCGACGCACCCGTCACCTTCGAGAACGGCCCCTACAAGGGTGAGGTCCTGCAGCGCATTGCCCCGGCGGCGTTCACGCCCGGCCACGCGCGCCTGATGCCGGTCGCGATGAAGGAAACCAGCGCGCGTCGTGCCGCCCAGCACGGCTGGCCCGCATTCATCCCGGCCTTCACCCCGCCCAAGATCGGCGGCACCGAGCCGCTGACGCATGTGACCAAATATTTTACCGCCTACCGCGACATGCTGCTCGCGGCCGGCCATGACGACGCCACCGTCAAGGATGCACTGTCCTGGACGACGCACACCTACCAGTGCGTCCACATCGCCGAAACGGACGATCAAGCCCGCGAGGAACTGCAGCAGATCCTGACCGCCTACCAGGCGGCGGTGGACCGCGAAAAGCTGTACGGCGACAAGGCGGAGGTCGACGACGCCAACATCAAGACCGACCGGACGCCGATGGCGCTGACCGAGGACTGGATCGCCACTTGGTGTCTCCACGGCAGCGCCAGGACGGTCGCCGAGCATCTGGAACCGTATGCCGAACTGGGCATCGGCAACATCCTGTGCGGCACCACGACGGGCCCGGTGACGCCGCAGCGGCTCGACTGGGCCAATCGCACGCTCGACCTGCTCGCCTCCGAGGTGATGCCCCGGTTCAAGGGGCGCGGCTGATGCCCGCGCCTCAGATCGTCGGCATCGGCGGCACCACCCGTCCCGGCTCATCGGGCGAGCGCATGGTGCGCGCCGTCCTGGCCGCCTGTGCAAGAAAAGGCGCGGCGACGCAGATGTTCGGGGGAACGGAACTCGCCGGCCTGCCGCATTTCGCGCCGGAAAACCCGGATCGGACCGAGGCGCAGCGCAGCTTCGTGGAGGCGGTCCGGGCCTGTGACGGGCTGGTGATCGGAACGCCCGGCTATCACGGCGGCGTATCGGGGCTCGTCAAGAATGCGATCGACCTGCTGGAAGATCTCAGCACCGACACGCGGATCTATTTCGACCGGAGGGCGGTCGGCCTCGTCGTCACCGCCGCAGGATGGCAGGCCTGCGGCGTCACGCTCCAGGCGCTGCGTGGCATCGTCCACGCGATGCGCGGCTGGCCCACGCCGGTCGGCATCACCGTTAATACCGTCGATCAGAAGCCGTTCGATGCCGACGGCAGGCTGACGGACGAGGGGATACGGCGGCAGGTGATGTTGCAGGCGGACCAGATCCTGTTCCTGGCGGGTGCGGCGGCGTGACCGACCATCTCCCCTTCATCGCCGGACGCGACATGTGGTCCACCCACACCGACGGGGTCATCCCATCGGCAAAGATGGCCGATGGACCGATGGGCATCGCCAGCGGCCGCGTGGACGAGCGCGACGTTTCGGTCCTGACCCCCAGCGGCATCGCGCTGGCCGCGACGTGGGACACCGCGCTGGTAAGCCGGGTCGCCGCGGCGGTCGGTGGGGAGGCGAAGCGCAAGGGCGTCGACATGATCCTCGCCCCCAACCTCAACCTCGCCCGCACCCCCAATGCCGGCCGCGTGTTCGAGATGTTCGGCGAGGACCCGCTGTTGGCCGGCACGTTGGGCGCTGCCTGGATCGCGGGCGTGCAGACCCGCCATGTCGGCGCGGTCGCCAAGCATCTGGTCTGCAACGACAGCGAGACGCAGCGCGACCGCTACGACGCCATCGTCGACGAGAAGACGCTGCGGGAGATCTACCTGCTGCCGTTCGAAATGGCCGCGCGGGCAGGCTGCGCGGGAATCATGGCCGCCTACAACAAGGTCAACGGTGCCTATTGTTCCGAGAACGCGCATCTGCTGACGAACGTCTTGCGACGCGACTGGGATTTTACCGGCTTCACGGTCAGCGACTGGTTCGGCACGCAATCCGGCGCGCAAGCGGTCGCCGCCGGTCTGGACCTGGAAATGCCGGGCCCTCCCCGCTTCCTGGGTGAAAAGCTGCGCGACGCGGTCGCGGCCGACGATGGGCTGACGGCCGCGACTAGAGACGCTGCGGATCGCGTGACCTTGGCGGCTTCGCGCTGGGCCGGGGGCGATGCCGGGCCGGAACCCGAAGACCGCGACACATTGCTTGAGGAGGCGGCGGCGGCGGGCTTCACGCTGCTGCGCAACGACGGTGGTCTCCTGCCGCTTTCGGTCGACGGCATCACGACGCTGGCAGTCATCGGGCCGAACGCGCTCGCGCCCTGTCTGCAGGGCGGCACGTTCGCCAAGATCGCGCTGCGTCCCGATGCGGTGCTGCCCATCGAGGCGCTGCGCCGCCGTTTCGGCGCGGACCGGGTGCGGTTCGCACCTGGCTGCCCACCGTCCCCGCGCCTGCCTGGCATGCCGGCGACGCCTGCGCGCGATCTGCACGACGGTGCGACCCGCGGCATGACCGTCGATTATTTCGAGGGCCACGACTTCTCCGTACTGCCGATTGGCACTGAAACCCGCGACACCAACTCGCTGACTTGGTTTCACGGGATGCACGAGATCGGCGTCTTCGATCGGCCGGGCGGCGTCCGCGCCAGCGGTCTGATCGTCCCCGCCGTCGACGGCATCTACCGCCTGCATGTCGGCGGGACGGGATCGGTGTGCTTGCGCGTCGACGGGCGGGAGGTCTTCGCCGCGGATCGACGGATCGCGCCCGCCGACATCATGGGCGTGCTGAAAGGCGGCGACAGCGACATGGTCGAACTGGCGCTGTTCGCAGGAACGCCCGTGCTGGTCGAGGCGGAGTTGCGCTACGGACCGGCGCGCGCGCATGGCCTGTGGTTCGGGCTGGGCACGCCCGCAGATCCGGAGAGCCTCCTTGCGGAGGCGGAGTCGCTGGCGCGGGGCGCGGACGCCGTGCTGCTGCTGGTCGGCGAGACGGCCGACGCCGGCGTCGAGAGCAAGGATCGCGACACGACGCAACTTGCCGCCGACCAGCAGGAACTGATCGCGCGCGTGACCGCCGCCAATCCGCGCACGATCGTCGCGGTGAATGTCGGCCATGCCTTCGATCCTACCGTTGCGGACGATGCCGCAGCCCTACTCGCCGTCTGGTATCCCGGCGAGGCGTTCGGCGCGGCGCTCGCGGCCGTGCTGGCGGGTGACCGCGAACCGTCCGGCCGGCTGCCGGTCGCGCTGGCCGCGAACGAGGCTGATTATCCGGTGCTGCACGCCATTCCGGCCGCCGATGGCCGGCTCGTCTACGCCGAAGGCGGCAACATCGGCTATCGCGGCATGGCGACGGCCGGACGTCGCCCCGCCTACGGCTTCGGCGCGGGGCTGGGCTACGGCGCCGTAACGCTTCTCCACGCGACGGGCACGAGTGTCGGCGGCCAGGCCCGCCTCACTGTCGATGTCCGCAACGAAGCCGACCGGCCGACCGCTGCGGTAATCCAGGCGTATCGCGAGGACGGTGCGCTGGCCGGCTTCGCCCGGTATGTCATCGGAGCCGGACGGTTCGAAAGCGTGACGATCGCGATTGATCCGCTGGCGCTCCGACGCTGGAGCGACGGAGGTTGGGCGCCGTTGCCGGACCGCGTGACGCTACGCCTCGGCACCTCGTCGCTCGATCTGCCCTTTTCGATCACGATCGACCTGAAATAGAATTACCATTGTCAAACGCCGGGATGGACCGGCCAGCAGGAGAGTATGATGCCGCGATGCGGAGATCCTGACATAAACCCCGGACACTCCGGCAATTTGCGATGGATTTTGTCAGGAGCGAGAATTGCGATAAGCGCGGCTTTTCATCTGAACGGCCCAGCGCGATTGTTGCGTGGAGCGTAGGCGCCCAATGACGGCCGTCTCCTGACCACGACCGAGGCAGCCGCCTAGCTCGGAACCTCTAGGCGCACACTTGAGAATTGGCGGCTGCGGGGTGGCGCCCCCCCCTATCGGAAGCTGGGGAAGCGCCTGGTACGGTACTTCCCGGCTGATCTTGAAGCGTTCGCTCAGAACAGCATTCGCACCAACACCGGAGAGCTTGCACAGGCCTAAGGGAGGGCGGGGGTTCCGTGCTTCCGCTCACGATATGCTCCGAAGTTTCCGCCACTAGGACAGGGACGCCACCCCGGAAAGGACCTGACCCACTGATTTGAAATGGTGCCGCTTACAGGACTCGAACCTGTGACCCCCGCATTACGAATGCGATGCTCTACCAACTGAGCTAAAGCGGCCCGGTGCGCCGGACGCAAGGGCCTTACCAAGGGATCGGCCGGGAAACAAGCCGTGCCGGCATACCGACTTAACCTTTCGGAAAGCATGGTCGGTGCATCACGGTCCGGAAACGTCTGGGGCCCGGAACGACGACATGGATACACGCAGCATGACCGGGGAAGCGCTGGCGGAGCCCTGCATGGATCCGCCGCCGGCCATCGGCAACAACGAACGCCGCATGCATGTCCGCGCGTATAATTACTGGGCGTCGCTGCTGCGCGGGCGGATTTTCCCGTCGATCGATGATCTCGATCCGGCGACGATCGGCGATCTGGGGCCGCATGGTGTCCTGCTGGACTTCACGAACAATCGTCAGGATCCCGCCATCCCATGGCTCGGGCAGGCGCTCCGGGATGAAGGCGGGCACAGCCGGCCGGTGGCGACGATGGCCGACGTGCCCGGCCGTTCGCTGCTGTCGCGCCTGACCGATCATTTCCACGACGTCGTGGCGAACCGCGCGCCGATCGGGTTCGAGGCGGAATTCGTCAACGTCCGCGGCCATCATACGCTCTATCGCGGCATCCTGATGCCGTTTTCCTCCAACGGCGAGAGCATCGACTATATCTATGGTGTCGTGAACTGGAAGGAGGTCGCCGATGCCGGCCTGGTGGCGGGGATCGCCGCCGAAGTCGCGCGCGCATCGACACCGCCGCCGCGCCCGACCAGCGCGGTTCCCGCCTGGGCGGACGGGCCGACCCGCCAGGCCGCACCGGCGGTTTCCACCCCTGCCAACCGGAGCGAAGACACCACCGACCGGCTGATGGCGGCGCGCGAGGCCGTCGATCTCGCCCGCTCGACCGAAGCGCGGGCGCGCACCGCGCTGCACCGCGCGCTCGGGCTGGCCTATGACGCGCTGCTCGCATCGGAGGCAGCCACGGCGTTCGATCCCGCCGATCGCCGTGCATCCCGGCGCATCGCCGCGCTGGTGCGGGACGTGTTCGGGTCGGACGAGCCGCCGCACCGCCGCGCCGACTATGCCGCCGTCCTGGCATATGGGTGTCGGACAGGCACCGAAGCCGGCGGGCTCCGCATGCTGATCGAACGACAGGCCGATGGCCTGAACGGCGTCGTGATGGCAGAGCGTTCGGCCCGCCGCGGCGGTTGATCGCCGCGCGCTCCTGTTCCTTTATGTCGCGGGAGCGGCAGTTCGGGCCATAATGCTACTGTAACGCCTGCTTTTCCGTAGGGGCATTGCAAAGCCGTGCATCCGCGCCGCGCCGCCTTGTGCGCGGCCGGATGCGGGCGCATAGCCTGCCGCCACCAGACCAAGCGGGGCATCCCGCGCGTTCGAAGGAGCGGACATCCATGGCCAGCCAGCCCGCGGCACCCGCCGCATCGCACAGCCAGCGCGACGCGATCGCCGCCGCCCTTGTCACAGGCGCCCTGCCCGGCGAAACCGACGGATTCGATGCCGAGGCGCAACGCGCGGCCGCTTCCTTCGTCGCGGAGGTGGTCGCACGGCGCGGGCCTGGCGAGGCGGTGGTTCGGATCGAATCCGCCGGATCCGATGCCGGGCGGCGGCGGATGCGGATGGTCGCGGTCAATGCCGACCGGCCGTTCCTGGTGGATTCGATCGCGAACGCCATCGCCGGTCGTGGCCTGACCGTGCACCGGCTGCTCCATCCCGTCGTTTCGGTGCGCCGCGACGCGGATGGCCTGCTGGATGCGATCCTGCCGGTCGGCACGCCCGGGGAACGCCGCGAATCGATCGTCTACATGGAAATCGAACGGGCCGATGCGCGCGATCGCCGCGGGATCGAAGAAGAGGTCCGCGCCGTGCTTGCCGATGTCCGCGCCGCGGTGGAGGACTGGCCGAAGCTGCAGGTCGCGCTGCGCGACGAGGCCGAGCGCATGCCCGATGGCGAAGGCGCGGCCCTGCTGCGCTGGCTGCTCGACCGGCATTTCACCCTGCTGGGTGCGCAGGTCGAGGCGCTGGACGGCGCCGCCCGCGACGCGCTCGGTATTCTGCGCATCGCACCGCGCCCGCTGTGGAGCGATGCCGATCGTGCCGGCGCGGTCACGCATTTCGAAGGCGGTGGCGAAGCACCGCTCATCCTGAAATCCGACACCATCGCCACTGTCCACCGCCGGGCACCGCTCGACCTGATCGTCGTGCCGCTGCGTGATGCTGGCCGCGTCGTGGCGCTGTCGATCCATGTCGGCCTATGGACCAGCGCGGCGTTGCGGGCGCCATCGGACAAGGTGCCCGTGCTGCGCACCCGGCTGGCGACGCTGGAGGAGAAATATGGCTTCGATCCTTCGGGCCATGCCGGCAAGGCGCTGCGCCATGCGCTGTCGGAACTGCCGCATGACCTGTTGACCGGGCTCGACCGTGCCTCGCTGGAACGGGTCGCGCTGACCGCGATGTCGCTGGCGGATCGGCCGCGCCCGAAACTGGTGCTGGTCACCACCCCGCTGCGCCGCCACGTCGTCGCTTTCGTCTGGTTGCCGCGGGACGAACTGACGACGCAGCGCCGCATCGCCATCGCCGACATGATCGGTCAGGCGGTTGGAACGGCGCCGGTGAACTGGTCGCTCGATCTGGGCGAAGGGGGTCTCGCGCTGCTGCGGCTGACCTTCGCCAGCACCGATGCCGATCATGTTCCCGATGCCGACGCGCTTGATGCGCAGCTTGAATCGATGCTGCGCGGGTGGGTGCCGGCGATCGAGCAGAACCTGGCCGCCAGCGAAGGCGCCAGCCGCGGCGCGCGGCTGGCCATCACCTATGCCGGGGCGTTTCCGATCGCCTATCGCAACCGGACCGATCCGGCCGAGGGTGCGATCGATATCCTGCGGATGGCGGCGCTGGCCGATGCCGATGCCCGCGGCGCGCGGATCAGCCGCCGTGCGGGCGAACCGTCGAGCGCGCTGCACCTGAAAACCTACCGTATCGGCGGCATGATCCCGCTGTCCGATGCCGTACCGGTCCTGGAAAATTTCGGGTTCCGGGTGCTGGGCGAAACCGCGACCGCGCTGGACGAGGGCCGGGCCGGCTACATCCACGATTTCCTGCTGGACGTGGGATCGGGCGACATCGCGGACCGGATCGCCCGCGATGCCCATGTCGCGGAACATGCGATCGCGGCGGTGCTGGAAGGCCGTGCGGAGAATGACGAGTTCAACACGCTGATCGTGGCGGTCGGGCTGGCGCCGCGCGCGGTCGTGCTGATGCGCGCCTGGTTTCGCTATCTGCGTCAGACCGGGCTGTCCTATGGCCTGGCGACCGTGGTGGAGGCGTTGAAGCGTGCGCCGGATGCCGCCCGCGGGCTGATCGACCTGTTCGATGCGCGGCACGATCCCGCCGGCACCGCCGATCCCGCCGCGGCGGAGGCGGCGATCGATGCCGCGCTGGCCGATGTCGCGGCGATCGACGACGATCGCATTCTCCGCCGGATCCGCAGCGTGATCCAGGCGACGCTGCGCACCAACGCCTTTTCCCCCGCGGCGGAGGAGGCGTTGGCGTTCAAGCTGGAAAGCCGCCTCATCCCCGGGCTGCCCGCACCCGTGCCATGGCGCGAAATCTGGGTCTATTCGCCGCGGATCGAGGGGATTCACCTGCGCGGCGGGCCGATCGCGCGTGGCGGTCTGCGCTGGTCCGACCGGCGCGACGATTTCCGCACCGAAATCTTGGGCCTGATGAAGGCGCAGGTCGTCAAGAATGCGGTGATCGTGCCGACCGGGGCCAAGGGCGGCTTCTATCCGAAGGCGCTGCCGGCGCCGTCCGATCGCGACGCGTGGCTGGCGGAGGGCACCGAAAGCTACCGCATCTTCATCCGCTCGCTGCTGTCCGTCACCGACAACATCGTGGAGGGTACGGTGGTCCACCCCGACCGCGTCACCGTCCGCGATGGCGAGGATCCCTATTTCGTCGTCGCCGCGGACAAGGGCACCGCAACCTTCTCCGACGTCGCCAACGCGATCGCGGTCGATCATGGCTTCTGGCTGGGCGATGCGTTCGCCAGCGGCGGATCGCAGGGTTACGACCACAAGGCGATGGGCATCACCGCCAAGGGCGCCTGGGTTTCCGTCCAGCGGCACTTTGCCGAACGCGGGGTCGATGTGCAATCGGACCCGGTCACGGTGGTGGGCTGTGGCGACATGTCGGGCGACGTGTTCGGCAACGGCATGCTGCTGTCGAAATCCCTGAAGCTGGTGGCGGCGTTCGACCATCGCCACATCTTCCTCGATCCCGATCCGGAGCCGGCCGCCAGCTGGGAGGAACGCGCGCGGATGTTCGTGCTGCCGCGCTCGTCCTGGGCGGATTATGACACGGGGCTGATTTCGGCCGGCGGCGGCATCTTCCCGCGGGCGCAGAAGGCAATCCCGCTGTCGCCCGAAATCCGCGCCGTGCTCGACATTCGCGAAACGAGCCTGGATCCCGCGACGCTGATCGCCGCGATCCTGAAGGCACCGGTCGATCTGCTCTGGTTCGGTGGCATCGGCACCTATGTGAAGGCCGCGCATGAAAGCAATGCGGAGGTGGGCGATCCCGCCAACGACGCCAACCGCGTCAATGGCGAACAGTTGCGGGTGAAGGCGATCGGCGAAGGCGCCAATCTGGGCGTCACCCAGGCCGGACGCATCGCCTTTTCCGCCAGGGGCGGCCGGATCAACACCGACTTCATCGACAATTCGGCCGGCGTCGACTGTTCGGATAACGAGGTCAACATCAAGATCGCGCTGAACCGCGAGATGAACGAGGGCCGGCTCAGCTTCGACGATCGCAACACGTTCCTGGCCGCGATGACCGACCATGTCGCCGCGATCGTGCTGGAGGACAACCGGCTCCAGACGCTGGCCTTGTCGCTGGCGGAACGTGGCGGCGCCGCGGCGATCCCCAGCTATGTCCGCGTGATCGAGACACTGGAGTCGATGGGCCGGCTGGACCGCGCGGTTGAAGGGCTGGCGGGGAACGAGGATCTGCTCCGCCGGGCGCAGGATGACCGCGGGCTGACCCGCCCGGAACTCGCCGTCCTGCTCAGCCATGGCAAGCTCGCGCTGCAGGCGCGGATCGAAAAAGCCGATTTCGCGCAGGATCCGGCACTGCGTCCACTGCTGCACGCCGCCTTCCCGACGGCGATGCGCGAACGCTTTGGCGATGCCATCGACCAGCACCGCCTGCGTCCGGAAATCATCGCCACCCGGATGGCGAACCGCGTCGTCAACCGGCTCGGCATCGTCATCCCGTTCGAACTGGCGGAGGAAGAGGGCGTCAGCATCGCACAGGTCGCCGCGGCCTATTTCGCGGCCGATGCCATTTTCGGGTTCGAGGACGTCTGGCATCGCATCGAAACCGCGCCGCTGGCGGAAACGGCACGCCTAACGCTGTTCCGGGTCATGGCCGGCATCGCCCGGCTCCATCTGGCCGACCTGATCCGCATCGCCGCCACCGAAACCGGTCCCGGTCCGATGATCGAACGGCTGTCGCCCGGTGTCGCGCGGCTCGACGCCGCGGTCGAAGCGCTGCTCCGGGACGAGGCGCGTATTCAGTCCACGGCGCTCCGCACGGCGATCGGGGGCTTCGATGCCGATCCTGCGCTGATCGACCGGATCGTCCGGCTGGCGGAACTCGATGGCGCGATCGGCACCGCCACGCTGGCGGCCGAAACCGGGGTCGACGAAGTTGCGGCAACCGGCGCCTATGTCCGCCTGGGCGAAGCGCTGGGGCTCGACTGGGCGAAGTCGGCCGCCGTCCGGTTCGTCGCGATCGATCCTTGGGAACGCCTGCTGACCGCCGGGCTTGCCCGCGATTTCGAACAGCTGCGGCTAGATTTCCTGGAAAAGCAGCGCAGCACCGATCCGATCGCACTGGTCGACGCCTGGCTGGAAACGCACCGCAACCGCGTGCTTCAGTTCCGCGCGCTAATCGACCGCGCCCGCGCCGCGCCTGCGCCCACGGCCGCGATGCTGGCGCAGATTGCGGGCCAGGCCCGCGTGTTGCTGGCGCGCTAGCATGGCGCGGGTGCCGTGCCCCAGGCGGGGCACGGCACCCGATCAGAACCGCGTCCGCAGCGTCACACCATAGGTCTGCGGCTCGGCCAGGAAGGAGGAGAAGATCGTGTTGCCGGTCGCAAATCCCGGCGCCCCGAATGTCTGGACCTGGGCCTGGCTGCCCGCCCCCTGGAACGGCGCGGAAAAAGCCACCTGCTGATAGCGGGTGTTGAAGATATTCTGCCCCCAGAACTCGATCGCCCAGCGCTGGTCGCTGTCGTGGACACCGACACGCGCATTGACCACGAAGAACCCGTCCTGTGCCTTTTCGTAGAACAGATCGGATCCGGTATTATAGTCGCTGGTCAACCGGCCATCGACATAAAGCAGCCCGGTCAGTCCGCTGCTCCCCAGTTCGGGCGACCAGGTCGCCGAACTCGTAACGGTGTGGCGCGGCGCGTTTGGCATCTGGCTGCCCGACAACAGGAACAGCGCCGCGTTCAGCGCCTCGCCCGCATCGCTGCCAACCAGATCGTTGCGATATTGCGTATCGGCCAGCGTATAGCCGAGGTTCACGGTCACGGTGCGCGTCGGATACACACCCACTTCCAATTCGACACCCTGGGTCAGCACGCCATCCTGCACCTTTCCGGTACACGCCCCGGTGGCCGATGAATTATCGGTGTCCGCACCGTTCAGGCTGTTGCTGCACGATCCGATATTCTGAACGATGAAATTGGTGCCGTTGAACGTGTTCAATTGGAAATTCTTGAACGCCGATCGGAACCCGGCAAGGTTTGCGGTGAAATGGCGGGACGTATATTTTACGCCCACTTCGTAGGACTGCACCGTTTCCGGATCGAACCGCAAGTTGCGCGCCGATGCCGCGGTCGGTGTCGTGAACACGGTCGTGCTCAGATCGGACCGGTCGAGGTTGAACCCGCCCGCCTTGTATCCGCGCGCATAGGATCCATAGACCAGCAGCCGGGTCGATGGCTTCCACGATACGACACTGGTCCCGGTGAACTGGCCTTCCTTGATCCCGTCGCGGATCGGCAGGCCCGTCAACGCGACGGTGGAATTGCCGGTGCAGGTCAGCGTGATGATGCCCGCGGCCAGCGAAACCAGCGTGGCATTGCTGCTGCCCAGCAACGGGCGGAGTGCTGCCTGCTGGACAGGGCAGACGGTATTGTTGTTATTGAAACGCGCATCCAGTGATTTCTGCTCGTTCGTGTAGCGCAGACCGCCGGTGATGCTCAGCGTATCGGTCAGTTTGAAGATATTGTGCGTGAAGAATGCGAAATTGCGGCTGGTCTGGTCATAGACGTCGCGCAGGCTGCCGACATCGCTCATCTGGCTCAGTCGGTCGATCCCCGCGATGATCTGCGGGCCGACGGCGGCGGTCAGCGCGCTGCGCCCTGCGGTGCTCAGGCACCCTGGGCCAGTCGCGTTCTGCAACACCGGATTGGGATTGATCGTCGCCACCATGCGGCACGCGGCAAACGCGCCATATTGCGTACCGAACCGCAGGTTATCGACCACGCGCAGCGTTTCATGCGCATAATAGCCGCCCACCAGCCAGTCGAGCCGGTTCTGGAAAATCGATCCGCTCAGCCGGCTTTCATGCGTAAAGGTGTGGAACTGGCGATAGGCATTGCCGTCATCGGGGCGGTACGCGATGTCGACATTGCCATAGTCGATGTCCGCTGCGCCGAAGGACTTATATTCCCGGTATGCGGTCAGGGACGTCAGCTGCGCCGAACCCACATTCCAGCGGATGCGTGCCGATACACCATAATCCGTCGTCAGATTGGCATAGGCGCGTCCCGGCGTGTTGGCGATCTGGCGATTATAGGGATCGCCCTGACTCGGTAGCACCCCGCCAAGTCGCTGCAGGATCGGCACGATCCGGTTCTGTGCGGCGATGCTGAAATCACCCGGCGTCCCGGGGGTGGGGTCGGTTTTTTCGCGGGTATCGATATAGACCGCGCCGCAACACTTCTCGTCGCGCCGGGTATAATCCCCGATCAGCCGAACCGAAAAATC
>NZ_DASVTO010000104.1:0-32094 GCF_036387535.1 Sphingomonas sp. | reverse complement strand
CGGCAAAGACGACAGCGTCATCCATTCTCGGCGGCGGAGCGCTGCGCCCAACGCTCCGCCCCGGAACATCAGGCCGCGAACTGGTTCATCGTATTGTGCGCGCCACCGGCCTTCAGCGCGGCTTCGCCCGCGAAATATTCCTTGTGATCGTCGCCGATGTCCGACCCGGACATGTTCTGATGCTTCACGCAGGCGATCCCTTCGCGGATCTCCTTGCGCTGCACGCCCTTCACATATCCCAGCATGCCGGCCGCCCCGAAATACTCCTTCGCAAGATTGTCGGTCGACAGCGCCGCAGTGTGATAGGTCGGCAGCGTGATCAGGTGGTGGAAGATCCCCGCCCGCTTTGCGCTGTCCGCCTGGAACGTGCGGATGCGTTCATCCGCCTCGTCGGCCAACGCGGTGCCGTCATAATCGACGCTCATCAACCGCGCCCGGTCATACGCCGCCACGTCGCGGCCCTCCGCCACCCAGGCGTCATAAACCTGCTGGCGGAAATTCAGCGTCCAGTTGAACGACGGCGAATTGTTGTAGACCAGCTTGGCGTTGGGCACGACCGCGCGGATCCGGTCGACCATCCCGGCAATCTGTTCGATGTGCGGCTTCTCGGTTTCGATCCACAACAGGTCGGCCCCGTGCTGCAACGATGTGATGCAATCCAGCACGCAACGATCCTCGCCGGTGCCGGCGCGGAACTGGTACAGGTTGCTCGGCAACCGCTTTGGCCGCATCAACTGCCCGTCGCGGTTGATCAGCACGTCGCCGCTGCGGCTGGTTTCCGGCGTCACCGGCTCGCAATCCAGGAAACTGTTATACTGGTCGCCCAGATCGCCGGGCTGATGGCTGATCGCGATCTGCTTGGTCAGGCCCGCGCCCAGCGAATCCGTGCGGGTGACGATGATCCCGTCCTCCACGCCCAGTTCCAGGAACGCATACCGGCACGCCCGCACCTTCGCCAGGAAATCCTCGTGCGGCACGGTCACCTTGCCGTCCTGATGCCCGCACTGCTTCTCGTCGGATACCTGATTCTCGATCTGCAAGGCGCAGGCACCGGCCTCGATCATCTTGCGCGCCAGCAGATAGGTCGCCTCGGCATTGCCGAACCCGGCATCGATGTCGGCGATGATCGGCACGACATGCGTCTGGTGGTTCTCGATCGCGGCCAGCACCTGCCGCTCCTTCAGCACGTCGCCCGCCGCCCGCGCCGCATCGACATCGCGGAACATCATGCCAAGCTCGCGCGCATCCGCCTGCCGCAGGAAGGTGTACAGTTCCTCGATCAACGCCGGGACCGACGTCTTCTCATGCATCGACTGGTCGGGCAACGGCCCGAATTCGGACCGCAGCGCCGCGATCATCCAGCCCGACAGGTACAGATAGCGCCGCTCGGTCGTGCCGAAATGCTTCTTGATCGCGATCATCTTCTGCTGGCCGATGAACCCGTGCCAGCACCCCAGCGACTGGGTGTAGTTGGCGGGATCGGCATCATACGCCGCCATGTCGCGGCGCATGATGCCGGCGGTGTAGCGGGCGATGTCCAGCCCGGTCTTGAACCGGTTCTGCAACCGCATCCGCGCCACTGCCTCGCCATCGATCCCGGCCCAGCCGGCGCCATGGCTGCCGATCCGCTGGTTCATCTCCGCAATCTGCGTCTGGTAGGTCATGTCGGCATCCTCGCTGCGTTCGTTCACACCCAGCGAGGTACACGTCTTTACAGGATTTTCGATGGGATGAGGCCAGTTTTTCAGGTGCTCTTGTTGCGTCCTGCTGATATTCTATGTATTATTGTCAATAATTGACAATACATGATCCGCTCACCGCCATTGGGCGGCCAAGGCCGTCATCACCCGCCGGGCAAGGCTTCGGCCCATATCGTCGAGATCGAAGGGTGCTGGCGTCGACCGCACGAACCCGCTTGGTCCCGCCACGAACCGGCCGGGACGAGGCGACCGGTTTTCGCCGTCCTCCACAAGGGACGCAATCACCGCACCCGAAAGGATATCCTTGATGTCCACCCGAAAGCTGTAGCCGATCGGGCTGGCGGGGTCCGGGGTCTGCAACACCTCCATCAACACGTCCGCCTTGCCCATCAAGGCGCTGGTCTCGACCGCCTGGA
The DNA here is from genome assembly GCF_036387535.1 of Sphingomonas sp. Lineage (GTDB taxonomy): Bacteria > Pseudomonadota > Alphaproteobacteria > Sphingomonadales > Sphingomonadaceae > Sphingomonas_R. Next base: position 29,978 of record NZ_DASVTO010000104.1, on the reverse strand, counting down.
GATTATCGTCCTGCCCGGTCTGCCGTGCCCCGACTCGCATCATCAGCGAACGGTCGATCAGCCGGACACCGGCCGCGCGCAGCACCCCGTTGAACGCGGCACCCACTTTCCAGTCATCAACCTCGTCCATCGATGCGCGGGCGGCCTCCGGCGCACGGACGGTGCCGCGGGTGGCGTCGATTTCGTGGACGCTGACCGCCCCGGCCGCTTCGCCCCCCTCGCCATCGTCGTTACGCGCCGCAAGGACGCCGCTACGCGAACGCAGGTTCAGCCGCTCGACATACTGATTTCGCGCCTCGTCCGTTAACACCCGGTTCCAGAACAGGGCGACACGCGGGCTGCCCTGTCGCGCATAGGCCGCGCGAAACGTACCGGCAGACGACGCGCCAGCATCCACCACCGGCTGCGGCTCCAGGACTTCCGGCACATCCGGGCGATATTGTGCCTGCGCCGCACCGGCTCCCGACAACAGGACGATGCCTGCCGCGACACTCAACCGCTTCATTGCGCGCTCCGCAATTCGACCAGATATTGCTGCACCTGGAGCCGCGAGATCGAGGATTCGGTGTAGACCGCGGTCGCCAGCGGAGGGATGAAGACCCGTTTCCAGACCGACGCAACCTCCGCGGGCGCCTGATTAGCATCCAGGAAATTGGATCGCGCTTCGACCTGCAACGGCGCCTTGGTGCAGTTCACCAGTCGGGTCATGACCCGCAACGTATCGGTAGGCGTACGCTCGGCCAGCATCGACTCGACGATCACGGCCTTGGTGACCGCCTTATCCGTCATCTGGACCGCGTTCAGGTCGATCGGCGTCATGGCGCGCGGGACGTTCGCGACCAGTGCCGGTCCGTCATAGCGTCCGCCGGATCGGGCCTTGCCGATCTTGCATTTGAGCACGCGGTTTTCGTCGGCGTGCACGGGACCGGTCATCAGGAACGCGGTCAGCACCGCGCTCAGGATCATCATCGGCGTTCGACGCATCTCAACTCTCCAGGCTGGCGAGGGTGGCGCGGAACTGCTTGTCCTTTTCGACCGCAGGCCTGGATTTGGCCCGGCTCTTCAGGACGCCGGCATCGATCCCCGGTGCCATCTCGGTCAGGCCCGCTGCCGTGCGCGACCGCGCCCAGACGATCGTGCAACGTCCGTTCGTCGCCTGCATCACCGGTCGGTCGCCCAGCGAAAGCAAGGTCTTCTTCGCGAAATAGCGCGGGGTGGCCTTGAAACCATTCCCCTCCACATGCGCCGTGGTCAGCATGAGTGCATCGGGCAGGTTGTCCCAAGCCCGAATATCGGCATCCGCGCGCGCCGCACTGGATGCGGCCTTGAACAACAGGCCCAGACCCATGCCGATCATGCCCGCCTGCCCCAAGCCGGAATCGTTGCTCGTCAGCGCCTGCTGCATCACCGCATTGCTGGCCGACATGGCGGCATCGCCCACGGCACCTGTCGTGCTCTTGAACTGGGCCTTGCCGTTCAGGATGCCTTGGATCGGCCGGCCGCCACGCGTCGATGCCTGTTCCCATACGCTGCTCGCCAGCAACGCCTGATATTCTGTCACGGCGTCCTTGCCGACCACGTCGAAGACCACATCATCTTCGTCGAACGTTTTCGCCTGCTCGAAGCTCAGCAATTCCTTCTGGCTGCCCGCCCTCACCTTCAGCGGCGCCGCGCCCAACTCGGCAATGAACAGGGTGTTGGCATCCGCGGACGGCGGCACCAGCCTTTCATTGGCCTTTGCCGCTGCCTGGAACGCGTCCTTCGCGCGTGCGGTCTGGCCCAGGCAATGACTTGCCCAGCCGGACAGATAATCCATGGCCGCAAAGTCGCTCTGATGATTCTCCTCCTCCGAAACCGTGTCCTGGAACTCGGCCGATTCGAAGGCAGCGCGCGCATTTTCAAAGTCGCCGGCGCGCAAGTACAGCAAGCCGCGATAATAGAAGGCCATGGCGCGCTCGTAAGGCTCGCCCTTATAATCCTTGTTGCTTTCCTTGCGGAACAGCGAGCGTGCCTTTTCGGCCTGCGCATCCTTGGCATAGATCGCTTCGATCCGTTGCAAGGCCTGGTCCAACGCGACTTCGGCTTCCTTGTAATATCCCAATTCCATGGCTGCTAGGCCGATGCGCTGGAAGTTCAGGACCGCGACATGCTCGCCCTGCGTGTAAAGCAGGCGGTAAAGCGGCCGCAACGCTTCGGGTCGCTTGGCGACATAGGCGTCGATCTCCTCCGGATACGGGCCTTCGCCATATTGCCGGCGCAACTCGCGCATGTGCTTCTCGGCTGCTTTCGCCGCCGCCTTGGCGGCCTTGGCATCCACGACCGGCGCCTGTGCCGCGGCCGGCAAGGATCCCGCCAGCAGCGACGCCGCGACCAACTGACCTACGATCGTTTTCATTGTCCCGCTCCCCTCAACGATAGATGATGTCGTCCGCCGATGCCCGTGCGACGTCGTAGGTGTTGCTCCACACGACAGTGCCGCGCTCCAGATCGACCATTTCAAACGTGATCTGCGTAAAGCGCTGCACCATGCCGGTGGCATTGTTGCGCTGGTCCAGCGAGGTGATGTTACCCGACAGGCGAAAGTCGCCGCCCGCCTGGGCGCGGGTCATGCCCGTCGTGCCGACATCAACCACGCCTTCGCGCTTGAGCGCGCGTTCCTGTTCCACCATGTCGGCCCGGTGCCGCGCCACGAAGACGAACCGGCCCTGGCTGGCCCGGTTCAGGCTGACGCGCAGACGGTCCGTAATGATGTTCTTGTTGATCCGCTGACTGCTTTCATTACTGAAATATTCGGCGTCGACGATGATCTGGGGCGCTACCGCCCGTCCGGCGAGCGCGGATGTGGCGAGCATGTCGCGCATCATCTGATCGGCCATGGCGACGATGTCCGCCCCCTCGATCCCCACGCCGCTGACAATCCCTTGCGAACTGGGATCCAGCGTTCGAGTGGTGGTTGCCCGGTCGGATTTCCGCGCTTCCAGCGGTACGCCGGTCGCGGCTGCAACCAAGGTGGCAAGCATCATTGCTTGCCGACTTATATTCACCATGATCTAAGCCCCCGTTCGACAGCAAGTACATGCAGCCGATTCCCGCCGGGCGGCATTCTCCAAATGGAGTATGTTCAAAAATGATTTTCGCCGTCGTTTTCTGTACGGCGAACATCTAGCTTTCGACGGATCAGACGCCGCGTGCCGTCACTCCACCGCGCGTCCCGACCTTGATGCCGCGATCAGCGCCGCCAGGCTTACCGCGGCGCAGATCGCCAGGTACAGGCCGACCGGCACCAGCCCGCCGCGTTCCGCCATCGCCTGTGCGGCCAGCGGTGCGACGCCGCCGCCCAGGATGCCGCCGACGTTGAACGCCAGCGACGCGCCGGTATAGCGCACCTCCGCCGGGAACAGCCCGGGCAACCACGCGCCCAGCGGGCCATAGACGAACCCCATCGCCAGCAGGGCCAGCGCCAGGAACAGGAACACGCCAGCCGCCTGCCCGCTGCCGAACAGCGGCGACAGCAGCGCACCTACCAGGATCGTGCCAACGCATCCGCCGATCAGCACGCGGCGCGGGTCATAACGATCGGACAGCACCCCTGCCGCCACGATCCCGCCGGCCATGAACAGGATCGCGCCCAGCTGCATCAGCAGGAACTGCGTTCGGCTATAGCCAAGCGCGGTAGTGCCCCAGCCGAGCGCGAAGGCCGTCGCCAGATAATAGAGCGCGAAACACGCGACCACGCCGAACGTGCCTGCCAGCGTCGCGCCCAGATGGTGGCGGAACACCGTCGCGAACGGCACCGCCACCGGCGGCCCTTTCGCCATTACCCGCGCGAACGCCGGCGTCTCGGTCAGCTTCAGCCGTACCCACAGCCCCAGCCCGACCAGCACGGCGCTCGCCAGGAACGGCACGCGCCAGCCCCAGTCGCGAAATTGCTCCGGTGTCAGCGCCACGCCCAGCAGCAGGAAGAAACCGTTTGCCGCGATGAACCCGACCGGCGCGCCCAGCTGCGGCACCATGCCGAACCGCGCGCGCCAACCGGGCGGCGCATTCTCCACCGCCAGCAACGCCGCCCCGCCCCATTCGCCGCCCAGCCCGAACCCCTGCCCGAACCGCAGGATGCACAGCAGCGCCGGCGCGACCCAGCCGGCCGCCTGATAGGTGGGCAGCACCGCGATCAGCGTGGTCGATCCCCCCATCAGCAGCAACGACGCGACCAGCGTCGATTTCCGCCCGATCCGATCGCCATAATGGCCGAACACCGCCGCCCCCACCGGCCGCGCGACAAAGGCGAGGCCCAGGCTGGCATAGGCCGCCATCTGCTGCGCCGCCGCCGACGTCGATGGAAAGAACAGCGCCCCGAAGAACAGGCTGGCCGCCGTCGCATAGATATAGAAATCGTAGAACTCGACCGCCGTCCCGACCAGACTCGCCCACAACACCCGCCGGTTCATGCCCGATTCCCCCTCGATTCCTGTGTCCCTTACCTCGCTCCCCCCGGGAGAGGGAGGGCCCCATTCGCCCTTGCGAATGGGAGGGTGAGGCCGGAACAAGGATCCCAAGCGCACCCTCACCCTTCCCACGCGCAAGCGTGCGGGCCCCCTCCCTCTCCCGGCGGGAGAGGGAGAAATCCTTGCCCCCCGCCGCCAACCCGGCCAGAACGGACCAAAGCAAAACCGGGAGCGGGCCGCCATGACCATCGTGCAGAAGACCGGCTGGGCGGCGCTTGCGGCACTCGCCGCCGGGGCGCTCGCCGTGCTCGCCACCGCACGCGGCGAACCCGTGAACGCGCTCTGGATCGTGGCCGCGGCGATTTCCGTCTACCTGATCGCCTATCGCTTCTACGCGCGCTACATCGCACATGCCGTACTCGGCATCGATCCGGCCCGTCCCACCCCCGCGCATCGCCGCGCCGACGGGCTGGATTATGTCCCCACCCACCGCAACATCCTGTTCGGCCATCATTTTGCGGCGATCGCCGGCGCCGGGCCACTGGTCGGGCCGGTGCTGGCGGCGCAGATGGGCTATCTGCCCGGCACGCTCTGGATCCTGGCCGGGGTGGTGCTGGCCGGCGCGGTGCAGGATTTCCTGGTGCTGTTCATCTCCATGCGCCGCGACGGGCGTTCGCTGGGCGAACTGATCCGCATGGAAATGGGCACGGTGCCCGGCACGATCGCGCTGTTCGGCGCCTTCATGATCATGGTCATCATCCTGGCGGTGCTGGCGTTGATCGTGGTCCGGGCGCTGGCCGAAAGCCCGTGGGGCCTGTTCACCGTTGCCGCCACCGTGCCGCTCGCGATCCTGATGGGCTGCTACACGCGCTGGATCCGGCCCGGCCGCGTGGGGGAGGTGTCGCTGCTCGGCATGGTCGGGCTGTTCGCCGCCATCCTGTTCGGGGCGCAGGTCGCGGCGTCCCCCACGCTGGCGCCGCTGTTCACCTATACGCCCGTCCAGCTGTGCTGGATCCTGATCGGCTACGGCGCGGTCGCTTCCGTGCTGCCGGTCTGGCTGCTGCTCGCCCCGCGCGACTATCTGTCGACTTTTCTAAAGATCGGCGCGATCGCCGCGCTTGCGATCGGCATCGCGATCATGGCGCCGCCGCTACGCATGCCCGCGGTCACCGCCTTTGCGGCCGGCGGCGGGCCGGTGTGGTCCGGCGCGCTGTTCCCGTTCCTGTTCATCACCATCGCCTGCGGTGCCGTCTCCGGCTTCCACGCGCTGATCGCCAGCGGCACCACGCCCAAGCTGATCGCGTCGGAGGCGGATGCCCCGTTCATCGGCTATGGCGCGATGCTGATGGAAAGCTTCGTGGCGATCATGGCGCTGGTCGGCGCATCGATCCTCGATCCCGGCATCTATTTCGCGATGAACAGCCCCGCCGCCGTCCTCGGCACCGATCCCGCCAGCGCCGCCGCGGCCGTCACCGCCATGGGCTTCCCGATCGACGCCGCCGCGCTGACGCAGACCGCGCGCGACGTTGGCGAAGCCAGCATCATCTCCCGCACGGGCGGCGCTCCGACGCTGGCCGTCGCGATGGCGCAGATCTTCAGCCATGTGCTGGGCGGAAAGGCGATGATGGCCTTCTGGTATCATTTCGCCATCCTGTTCGAAGCGCTGTTCATCCTGACCGCGGTCGATGCCGGCACCCGCGCGGGCCGCTTCATGCTGCAGGATCTGCTCGGCCTGCTCGTCCCGCGCTTCCGCGATACCGCGGCGATTGCGCCGGGGCTGGTCGCGACCGCGCTCTGCGTCGCGGCCTGGGGCTTCTTCCTCTATCAGGGCGTCACCGATCCGCTCGGCGGCGTGAACACGCTCTGGCCGCTGTTCGGCATATCGAACCAGATGCTGGCCGCGATCGCGCTGACGCTCGCCACCGTCGTGCTGTTCCGCATGAAGCAGCAACGATTCGCCTGGGTGACGATCGTCCCTGCCGCCTGGCTGATCCTCTGCACCTCGGTCGCGGGGCTGCTGAAACTCTTTTCCGCCGATACCAAGGTCGGGTTCCTGGCCCATGCCGCCCGCTACGGCGACGCGCTGTCCCGTGGCGAATTGCTGGCCCCGGCCAAATCGATGGGCGACATGCGCCGCATCGTCCTCAACGACCGGATCGACGCCGGCCTCTGCGCGATCTTCCTGGCGGTCGTCGTCGCGATCCTGGTCTATGGCGTGCGCTCCTGCCTTGCCGCCCGCCGCGCCGATCATGTTACGGTGCGCGAGATTCCCGGCCTGGTGCCCGCCGAATGATCCGCGCCGCGATCCTGCTGCGCGCGCTGCGCGATACCGCCCGGCTGATGGTCGGCGTCTCCAGCTACGACGCGTACCGCGCGCACATGGCGCTGCATCACCCCGACCGCGAACCGCTCACCGAACGCGCCTTCTTCCGCAACCGCCAGGACGCCCGCTACGGCGCCGCCGGCGGGGGAAAATGCTGCTAGGCCAAAGCCCGTCATCCCGGCGCGAGCCGGGATCTCCCTCCGGTACAGTGCGCTCCCCCAGCCCAAACGAGACCCCGGCCTGCGCCGGGGTGACGATCCGACGTCGAACGCGCCTCCATCCGTCGCCATCGCCGCGCGGACGAGACCACGCTGCCACACCCGCTCCGTCATCCCGGCGAAAGCCGGGATCTCCCTCCGGTACAGTGCGCTCCCCCAGCCCAAACGAGACCGCGCCTGCACCGGAGTGACACGCTGGGATCGACACGCCGCTCCACGCCCACGCAGATGACGCACCGCCTTCGCGTCTGCTACAGGCACCCTCCATGATCCAGGTCGCCGCCCTCTACCGCTTCACCCGCTTCCCCGACCCGGAGGCGCTCCGCCCGCCCCTCCTCGCCGCCTGCACCGCGCATGGCATCAAGGGCACGCTGCTGCTCGCCAACGAAGGTATCAACGGCACCATCGCCGGCCCGGCGCAAGGCATCGCGGCGGTGCTGGACCACATCCGCACCCTGCCGGGCTGCGCCGACCTGGACGTCAAATACAGCCACGCCGACACCCCGCCGTTCCACCGCATGAAGGTCCGCCCGAAACGCGAGATCGTGACGATGGGCGAACCCGATATCGATCCGCTGGACGGCGTCGGCCATTATGTCGCGGCGGAGGACTGGAACGCGCTGATCGCCGATCCCGACACGCTCGTCATCGACACCCGCAACGATTATGAGGTCGCGGTCGGCACCTTTGCCGGTGCGCTCGATCCGAAAACGCAGAGCTTCCGCGACTTTCCCGCATGGTTCCGCGCGAACCGCGACCGCATCGCCCCGACGACCAAAGTCGCGATGTTCTGCACCGGTGGCATCCGCTGCGAAAAGGCGACCGCCTTCCTGAAGGCGGAGGGCGTGGGCGACGTCCACCATCTGCGCGGCGGCATCCTCAAATATCTCGAAACCGTGCCCGCGGCCGAAAGCCTGTGGCAGGGCGAATGCTTCGTATTCGACGAACGCGTCGCGGTCGGCCATGGCCTCGCGCCCGGCACGCACGCGCTCTGCCGCGCCTGCCGCATGCCGGTCTCGCCCGCCGATCGCGCCTCGCCGCGGTTCGTGGAGGGGGTCAGCTGCCCCGCCTGTCATGCCACCCGCGATGCGGACCAGCGCGCCGGCTATGCCGAACGCCATCGCCAGGTTCGCCTTGCCGAAGCCCGCGGGCAACCGCATGTCGGCGCGCGGCGTGACTGATATCGTTCCCGTCATCGACCCGGACGATCCCCGCATCCACGCCTATCGCGACATCCGCGATCGGGACGTGGTCGGCCGCGACGGGCTGTTCGTGGCGGAGGGCAAGGTCGTGCTCGCCATGCTGCTGGCATCGCGCCGCTATCGCCCGGTCTCACTGCTGATCGCCGCGCACCGCATGGCCGGGCTCGCGGACCTGCTGGCCACCGTCCCCGCCGACGTGCCCATCTATGCCGCGGCGCAGCCGGTGCTGGACGCCATCGCCGGCTTCCCGCTCCACCGCGGGATCCTGGCGATCGGGCGGCGCGTCGATACGCCCGATGCCGATGCGCTGCTGGCGCGGATCACCGGTCCCGCCACGATCCTGCTGCTGTCCGCCATCGCCAATCATGACAATCTCGGCGGCATCTTCCGCAATGCCGCCGCGTTCGGCGTCCCCGCCATCCTGCTCGATGCCGATTGCTGCGATCCGCTCTACCGCAAGGCGATCCGCGTTTCGGTCGGTGCGGCGCTGCTGGTGCCGTTCGCGCGGATCGCCCGCGACACCGATCCGCTCGATATGCTGGACCGCCACGGCTTCTCACCGATCGCGCTCACGCCGTCCGGCGCCGCCACACTGGCCGAACATCGCCCCGCGCCGCGGACCGCCGTCCTGCTGGGCGCGGAGGGCCCCGGCCTCGCCCCCGCGCTGCTCGCCCGCACCACCGGGCTGCGCATCCCGATGGCACCCGGCTTCGACAGCCTCAACGTCGCCACCACCAGCGGCATCGTCCTCCACCATCTCCGCCACGCCACCCGCCCGGCCGATGCATGACCGCATCGATCCGCCCGCCGGTCCGCACGGTGCGGACCGCGCTGAAAATCACTCGCAACAGGATCGAACCACCGGCTCGCGCGCTTATCCTATGATAGCGGCGGTTCGTCCGAACGTCGTACGGGGAAAGTCCATGCATGCCACTGAAAACCCGCTCGACGTGACGCGTCGCGCCCTGATCGCCGGCGGAGTCGCCACCGCTGCCGCCTCCACCACGCCGCTCGCCGCCGCGCCGGCTGCCCCGGAACCGACGCCGCGCGGCGCCACGCCCACCATGCCGGTCACGCTGAAGGTGAACGGCAAGACCCGCACGCTCGATCTCGATCCGCGCACCACCCTGCTCGATACGCTGCGCGAACATCTCCAGCTGACCGGATCGAAAAAGGGCTGCGACCATGGGCAATGCGGCGCCTGCACCGTCATCGTGGAGGGTCGGCGCATCAACAGCTGCCTGACGCTGGCCGTGATGCACGACGGCGACGCCATCACCACGATCGAAGGGCTCGGCCAGCCGGGCGACCTGCACCCGATGCAGGCGGCGTTCGTCACCCATGACGGCTATCAATGCGGCTATTGCACCCCCGGACAGATCTGCTCCGCGGTTGCCACCCTGGGAGAGATCAAGGCCGGTATTCCCAGCCACGTCACCCAGGACCTGACCGCCGGCATCGCGCCGACCGAAGCCGAGATCCGCGAACGCATGTCGGGCAATATCTGCCGCTGCGCCGCCTATTCCAACATCGTCGCGGCGATCCGCGACGTCGCCGGGGACCGCGCATGAAGTCGTTCACCTATGAGCGCGCGGACAGCCCCCGGGCCGCCGCCGCCGCGATCGCGCGCACGCCGAATGCGAAGTTCATCGCGGGCGGGACCAATCTGCTCGACCTGATGAAGCTCCAGATCGAGACTCCGGCGCATCTGATCGACGTCAACCATCTCGGGCTGGACACCGTCGAAAAGACCCGCGACGGCGGCATCAGGATCGGCGCGCTCGTCCGCAACACCGATCTTGCCGCGCACAAGACGGTGCGCCGCGACTATGCCGTGCTCTCGCGCGCGCTCGTCTCCGGCGCGTCGGGGCAATTGCGGAACAAGGCGACTACCGCCGGCAACCTGCTGCAACGCACGCGCTGCCCCTATTTCTATGACACGACCAAGCCGTGCAACAAGCGCCAGCCCGGCTCCGGCTGCGCGGCGATCGGCGGGTACAGCCGCGGGCTCGCGATCCTTGGCGTCAGCGACCAGTGCATCGCCACCCACCCGTCCGACATGGCGGTCGCGATGCGCGTGCTGGATGCGGTCGTGGAAACCGTCGCGTCGGACGGCACCACCCGCGCGATTCCGATCGCCGATCTCCACACCCTGCCCGGCGCCACGCCGCATATCGAAACCACGCTGAAACCGGGCGAGTTCATCACCGCGGTCACGCTGCCGCGTCCGGCGGGCGGCACGCAGGTCTATCGCAAGGTCCGCGACCGCGCCTCCTATGCCTTTGCCACCATCTCGGTTGCCGCGGTGCTGCAACCCGACGGCACCGGCCGCTTCGCGTTCGGCGGCCTGGCGCACAAGCCATGGCGCGTCGAATCCGCGGAGGCGCAGGCCCCGCAGGGCGCCGGTCCGGTCGCCGACGCCGTTCTGGCCGGCGCCCGCCCGACCGCGCAGAATGCCTACAAGGTGCCGCTCGTCCGCCGGACGCTCGCCGCCGTCTTTTCGGAAGCGAAGGCCTGATCCCCATGAAGTTCGACACGCCCGCCACCGCCCGCAACCCGATCGACCAGCAAAAGGTGATCGGCCGCCCGCACGACCGCATCGACGGACCGGCAAAGGTCACCGGCACCGCGCCCTATGCCTATGAACGCAATGCCATGGCCCCCGACGCTGCCTATGGCTGGATCGTCGGGTCGGCGATCGCATCCGGGCGGATCACCGCGATCGACAGCCGGGATGCGCTGGCCGCGCCGGGGGTGCTGAAGGTCGTCACCTATGAAAATGCCGGCAGGATCGGCAAGGCAAAGGCGCACACCGCCGCCATGCTCGCCGGGCCGAAGGTCGAACATTATGACCAGGCCGTCGCGCTGGTGGTCGCCGAAACCTTCGAACAGGCGCGCGACGCTGCAAAGCTGGTCCGTGTCCACTATGCGCAGGACAAGCCCAGCGCCGATCTCGCCGGCGCACGCGGCAGCGCGGTCAAGCCGAAATCCGGCACGCCCGACACCGCGGTCGGCGATTTTGCCGGCGCATTCGCCAAAGCCGCGGTCACGATCGACCAGACCTACACCACCCCCGATCACAGCCATGCGATGATGGAACCGCACGCCACCATCGCCGCGTGGGACGGGGATCGGCTGACGCTCTGGACCTCGAACCAGATGATCGACTGGGCCACGCGCGACATGGCCGAAACGCTGCTGATCCCGAAGGACAAGATCCGCGTCGATTCGCCCTTCATCGGCGGCGGGTTCGGGGGGAAGCTCTGGGTCCGTGCCGATGCGGTCATGGCGGCGCTCGGGGCCCGCGCCATCGGTCGCCCGGTCAAGGTCGCACTCGCCCGGCCGCAGATCATGAACATGACCACCCACCGCCCGGCGACGATCCAGCGGATTCGGCTGGGCGCGGGCAAGGACGGCCGGATCGACGCCATCGCGCATGAGGTCTGGTCGGGCGATCTGCCCGGCGGCGGCGTGGAAACCGCGGCCAACGCCACCCGTCTCCTTTATCGCGGCGACCATCGCCTGACCTCGCACCGCCTCGCCACCCTCACCTTGGGGGAGGGCAATGCCATGCGCGCGCCGGGCGAGGCGGTCGGCCTGCTCGCGCTGGAAGTCGCGATGGACGAACTGGCGGAAACGCTGAACATGGACCCGGTCCAGCTCCGCATCGTCAACGATATCCAGCATGATCCGGAGGCCGGCCCGACCCGTCCCTTCTCCAGCCGCAAGCTGGTCGAATGCCTCACCATCGGCGCGGACCGGTTCGGCTGGTCGAAACGCAATCCGAAGCCAGGCCAGGTCCGCGACGGCCGCTGGCTGATCGGCATGGGCATGGCATCGGCGTTCCGGGACAACATCACCATGGACTCCGCGGCTCGGGTCGGGGTGGATGCGCGCGGCATCGTCACCGTCGAAACCGACATGACCGACATTGGGACCGGCACCTACACCATCCTGGCGCAGACCGCGGCGGAGATGCTGGGCGTGCCGCTTGACCGGGTGACGGTGAAACTGGGCGACAGCCGCTTTCCCGTCTCCGCCGGTTCGGGCGGACAATGGGGCGCGAACAGTTCGACCGCCGGCGTCTATGCCGCCTGCATGACGCTGCGCGCGCGATTGGCGCAACAGGCGGGCTTCAATGCCGATGCCAGCTTTGCCGATGGACGCATCACCGCCGGCAACCGTAGCGTGACGCTGGCCGAGGCTGCGGGGCCGTCCGGCACCGTCGTGACCGACAAGATCGAGTTCGGCGATCTCGGCAAGAAATATGCGCAGGCCACGTTCGGCTCGCATTTCGCGGAGGTCGGCGTCGACGCCGCGACCGGCGAAATCCGCGTCCGCCGCATGGGCGGCGCCTTCGCCGCAGGTCGTATCCTCAACCCCAAATCCGCGCGCAGCCAGGTGATCGGCGCGATGGCGATGGGCATCGGCGCGGCGTTGATGGAGGACGCGGTGCCCGACCATCGCTTCGGCTATTTCGTCAACCACGACATGGCCGAATATCATGTGCCGGTGCATGCCGACATCCCGCAACAGGACGTGTTCTTCGTGGAGGAACTCGACGAGAAATCGTCTCCGATGAAGGCCAAGGGCGTCGGCGAACTCGGCATCTGCGGCGCCGGCGCCGCCATCGCCAACGCCGTCTACAACGCCTGCGGCCTGCGCATCCGCGACTATCCGCTGACGCTGGACAAGGTCATTGCCGGAATGGCGTAAGCGCGCGGCACGACACGAGGCCGGACGGATGATGAGCCCCAACCGCCATCCGTTCGGTTCGAGCCTGTCGAGAACCCGCTACCTTTCCCGATCCCGCCCCGTTTCGGCCTGTCGAGAGCCGCGCAACGCTCCCCGATCCCGCTCGGTTCGAGCCTGTCGAGAACCCGACGACCTCCGCCACCCCGTTCGGTTCGAGCCTGTCGAGAACCCCCACCATCAGGAAAGCACCAACAGCAGGCCGTACCCGATCCTCAATTCACGATCGCATAGGTCACATATACCTCCGCCCGCGTGTCGATCGGCCGCGGTGCGACATCGATTGAGATCGGCGCTGGGGCCGGTGCCGACATCACCGGGGCCGCCCGGCTCCCCGTCGCCACGACATCGAAACGCGTCATGTTCTGCTGATCCCGGATCATGATGACCGGGCCAAGTTTCGCCCCGGCCGCGGTGGCCAGCGCCTCCGCCTGTGCCCGGGCGTTGGCGATCGCGTCCGCCATGGCGGCGCGGCGCGCGGGCTTGTCGTCGCCAAGCTGAAAGGATTGCAGCCGCGCATCGCGGGCACCCAGCCGCCCGGCCAGCCCCACGGCCGTCGCCGCCTTGTCGATCCGCTCGGTCCGGACGCTGCCTTGCAGCGTCGCGACATAGCCGGTCACGACGCAATTGCCCTCGCTCAACGTCGGGCGATTGTCATAGCCATCCTGCCGGGCGCAGCGCGGATCACGCGCCTCGATCATGATGACATTGCCGCCCGTCAGCTGCATCCGGGTACCCAGCAAGCGCGAAAATCCCCCGCTGATGGCGCGTTGCTTGGCGTTCAGCGCCAACGCCGCATCGTCGGCGGTCTTGCCCTCGCCGGTCACCCAATAATCGATCTGTGCCCGGTCGGGGATGGTGGACACGCTGCCGCTACCCACCACCTGGATCGTGGGGGCGTCTCGTCCCGCGACTTGCGCGGACAAGGGCGCGGCCAGCGCCAGCGCGAGCGATAGGCAAAGCAGACCCGAACGCATCCTGTTCTCCCACGCACCCGACCCGCCATCCGGCGAGTCCGTTTCGCGGACTATGACACCGGACCGCCCACAGATCGACCTGCGATCGGTCGGCCGGCAAACGCTGGAATACGGAGGGAACAGGCCGACCCGCAGGTCCGCCCCGCGCCTCAGTTCAGGCGCGCTCCACCCAAACCCGCAATGGTGCGGTCGACCAGCGCCCGATCAACGCCCGCATCATGCCGCTCCGCGATCAGCGTGGCGGCGGCGGCGGCGGCGGCGTTTGCGGCCTTGGCCCGCACTTCGGCGACGGCGGCGCGTTCGGCGGCCGCGATCTTGTCCTCGGCCATCCGGCCGCGGCGTTCGATCAGCAGGGCGGCATCCGCCTGCGCCTTGGCGACGATATCCTGCGCATCGACATGCGCCTGCGCCACGATCGCATCCGCTTCGGTCGCGGCGGCGGCGGCCTTCGCCTCATATTCGGCCTTCAGCGCCTCGGCCTCGGCGCGCAGCCGCTTGGCCTCGTCCAGCTGAACCCGGATGCTGGCGATCTTCTTGTCCAGTGCCGCGGCGATCGCGCCAGGCACCTTCTTCCAGATCATGATCGCGATCAGCACCAGCATCGCCCAGCCGACGACCGCGGTACCGTTCAGCCCCAGCATCGTCGGGTCGGCATGCGCCACCTCGGTGCCTTCGTGGAACGTCGCCCCGACATGCGTCGGGTCCAGTCCTTCGGCCTGTGCGGGATGCGCCAGATTGTCTGCGACCTGGACGGAACCGTTGCTGCTCATCTGCTATCCTTTGCGACGGGTCAGGCCGCGGCCAGTGCGGACCGCACGGCACGCGCGGCATCGTCCTGCGCGACATGGGCACCCGACAGCCGGGCGACGATGTCCTGCGCGGCCTCGGCCGCGACCGTCTCGATGCCCGCCAGCGCCCGGTCCGTGACGGCGCGCAATTCCGCATCCGCGGCTTCCGCCTTGGTTGCCAGTGCGGCATCAGCGGCTTTCACCTGCTGCTCGGCAGCGGCGGTGGCGGCGGCCTTCGCCTTTTCGGTTTCGATCCGTGCGCCATTGCGCGCGGCGTCCATCCGGGCGCGATACGCCTCTTCTGTCGCGTCCGCCGCGGCCCGCGCGGCATGCGCTGCGGCCAGGTCGTCGGCAATCCGGCGGTCGCGCTGATCGACGGTGGCCTCGATCTTCGGCACCATGCCCTTGCCGATCGCGAAATAGATCACGGCAAAGACGACGAGCATCCAGAAGATCTGGGAGGCGTAGGTCGCAGCAATCTGCGCGATCTGAGGCATCTGATAGTCCTGTACGGTGGCGGGGCCGGCGCTATGGCCGACCCCAGCCGGTCATGGGTTCAGGCGACGAACACCAGAACCATGGCGATCACGAACGCCAGCAGGCCGAGCAGCTCGGCTGCGGCGAAACCGATGAACAGGCGGCCCTGCTGGCCGTCGGCAGCCGACGGATTGCGCAGCGCGCCTTCGAGGAACTTGGCGAACACGTTACCGACACCCAGCGAGGCGAGGCCCACGCCGACTGCGGCCAGACCGGCACCGAGCAGCTTTGCAGCTTCTGCGTCCATGATAAAACTCCCTTGAAAAACCAGTGGTTGAGAAACGAACTTAGTGCAGGTTCACGGCGTCGTTCAGATAGAGCGAGGTCAGCAGCGCGAACACATAGGCCTGGATGACGCAAACCAGCAGCTCAAGCGCGGAAATGCCGACCATCAGGATGAAACTGGGACCACCGACCAGGATGCCGTAGCCGATGCCGGCATTGCCGGCATTGATCACGAACCCGGCCAGCACCTTCAGCAGGATATGACCCGCCGTCATCGCCACGAACAGTCGCAGCGCCAGGCTGAACGGGCGGACCAGGAACGACATCAGTTCGATCACGAACATCAGCGGGATCATGAGCGCCGGCGTACCGGATGGCACGAACAGCGAGAAGAAATGGAAACCGTGACGGGCGAACCCCACCACCAGCACGGTTCCGAACGCCAGCAGCGCCAGCACGCCCGTGACCGTGAAATGGCTGGTTGACGTGAACGGATGCGCGCCGGTGATGCCGATCGGCAACAGGCCCAGGATGTTGGACAGCAGGATGAACATGAACAGCGTGAAGACCAGCGGCACGAACCGCTTGCCTTCCGGCCCAACATTGGTCGCCATCATGCCGTTGATGAACCCGGTCACGCCTTCGACCGCGGCCTGCCAGCGACCAGGCACCAGGTCGCGCTTCATGCCGCCCAGCATGAACACCCACAGGCACGCCAGCGTGATCACCATCCACAATGCGGAATTGGTGAACGACAGGTCATAGCCGCCGACCGCCCAGTGGCCGAACAGCGGTTCGACCGTGAACTGGTGCATCGGATCGATCTTGCCGCCTTCTGCCGCCACTTTTGAACCCCTGGTTAGCATGCGACAAGCGCCCGGAAATTATTCCGGACGCTCGTTCGAAATCCGTATGATGTTTCTGAAGGCGACACCGATCCCCAGGATCATCAGCACCAACAGGCCCCAGGGCGCGATATTCAGCCAGCGGTCCAGCAACCAGCCGACAAGAGCACCGCCCGCCGGCCCCGCGATCAGTTCGGCCAGAACGCGGTTGCCTTGGGAATATCCCTTGGTGGACGCACGTTCCGTCTTGCCGGTTCTGACCGATTCCGCATGGTGCGCCTGCTTCAATCGCTCGTCGAGCGATGTCAGCCGTCCGTCCACGCCGTTCGGGTCCTGCCCGGGATCACCTGCCGCCATCTCATGCCCCTCCCATCCGGAAGCGCGCACGACGATGTCGGCGAGCAGCCCCGCCAAGGCCCGGTCCCTTTAGGAAAGCGCCGGAACCGAGTCAACATGGACGGCCTGTCATCATTTCCGGGATGCGCCGGCCGGCGGTGTCGCGCGGCGGCCGGGATCATCCCGACCGGTCACGCCTCACCCGCAGACCGCGGGCAGGGGGATCGGCCCTGCCCCCCGCGTTTCCCATGCGCCGCCGACCCTGTATTTCTGGCCGGGCGCCACCCGCTTGGCCAGTTGGTCGCATCCCCGCGCCGTCGCCACTTCCTGCACGGTCGCATTCTGCTTCGCCGCGATCTCGGTATAGATGGCGCGGCGCTTGATGTTGACCGCGTCGACCGCGCCCTTCACCGCCGGCGACGGTGCGGTGACGAAGCCCAGATAGCCGTCCGCCTGTTCGCCCACGTCGCCGCTGGCGCGCGCCGCCGCCACCACGCCGTCGTCGCCCTGCGCCATCGCCACGCCGGCGCCGCCCAGCGCCGCCAGCATCAGCCCGCCCGCGATCAGCATCTTGGTTCGCCGTTCCATCTCAGAACACTCCCGGATATTGCTGGTCCAAATTCTGCACGTCCTTGCGAAGGCTGACCACCACCTCCTGCCGGATGTTGACGTTCAGGTTGATCTCGATCGGCTTGTCGGGCGCCTTCACCGTGATGCACCCGCCCAGCACCAGCAGGCCCGTCATCGCCAGCGCCGCATTCCGGCCGATCGTCACTCCGCTCGTCGTCATCATGCCGTCTCTCATCGCACGGGTTCGCTTTCCTGGGCCTGAATGGGGGCAGAGCCGGGCAGCGGCGGTTCCGCGGTCGGCATTGCCTGGCGGATCAATCCGCGCGGATCGTTCAGCGACTGCGCGCTGTTCAGCAAAGCGCGGAACGGCGCGGTGATGACGATGTTGAACCGGAACGGCAGGTTAGAGAACGCCGACAGCAATCCGTTGCGGCGGATCGCCTCCTTCGGCGTCTGGTTGGTGCCGTCGAACACCACCTTGCTCACCAGTTCTCCGTCCAGAGCCCCGTCCAGCAGGATGGTCAGGTCGCGGTAGCGCATCCGTTTCAGCGCATCGAAAGCCAGCGATCCGAACCGGCCCAGATCGGCGTTCGAAATCTCCCCGACATAGGCCAGCGTCCCGCCGCCCGGCCGCACCGCCACCCGCCCGCCCGCGATCCGCCCGCCACGATCGTCGAAGATCATCGGCATCACCCCGTCGAAGATGCCGGTCACCGCGATATTCTTGAACTCGAACTGCTGCACGAACTGCGCCGCATCCATCCCGACGACGCGGAACGTCATCCGCCGGTCCCGCGTGCCGCCGAAATCCAGCAGCGTCGGCTCCAGCGTCAGCGCACCGCCCGAAAACGGCCAGCGCCCATCCTCGATCGCGACCCGCTGGTCCGGCAACAGCTGGTACCGCACCATCCCGTCGCGCACTGCGATGCCGGGATTGATCTCGATCACCGTCGCCACCTGCCCTGGCCGCGTGCGGAGCGCCAGCAGATCGTCGAACACCACGCGGGTCTTCAGGCCGGATACCGGGCCGAACGCCGCCGCCAGGTCGATCGATTCCGTCGCGAACGTACCGCCGCTGGTCACCCCCCGCCGGTTCCAGGCGATCACACCCTCCCCCGTCACCGTCCCCTTCACATTCGCGACCACGCCCAGCGTCAGCCGGGTCAGTTGTTCCGGCTGCAGGTCCGGGCCGAATCGGATACCCGGCACCGCCAGCCGCGCGGTCCCCGCGCCGATGTTCAGGTCATGGCGGATCGTGACGTCGGTCACCGCGGTCCCGGTCGCCGGCACCTGCAACCGCCCGTGCGTCGCGATCACATTGTCCCGCAGCGTCAGTGCGATCGTCTTGGAAACCAGCGGCCGGAATCGCGCCACGGCATCCGTGTCCGACACCGTCAGCGTCTCGCCCGCGACATGCAACACGCCGTCCGCAAGCTGCCACTGTCCCGCCCCTTCGGTCATGGCCAGCGGTACCGCAAGGATCCGGCCCGACAACCCGTCAAACCGTCCACCGACCCCGCCGTCACCGAAGCGGCCGGCAAAGCGATCGATGTCCAACAGGCTCCGCCCGTCCTCCGGCCCCAGCCGCACCGCCAGCCGCCGGGCAACGAAGTCCGCGCCGTTCAGGTCGATCGCCAGCGAGTCGCTGGCGATCCGCACCGGCGCCCCACCCAGTGTCCCCATCAGCACCGGCGCCGCGATCCGCGCGCCGCCGCGCACGGCGCCGCCCGCCGCACGCGCCAGCAATGCCGGTCCACCCGGACACAGGCCGACCCGGGTCGCACCGACCGCCAGCCCGGACAGCGTCAGCCGATCGAACGTCATCGGCACGCACGCCGCATTGATCGCGAACGATCCGCCGCGCCCCAACCGCCCCCGGATCGGCAGGCGCAGGCCAGCCACCCGCCCGCTTGCCACCGGCCCGTCCATGGTCAGCACGGTGTCGAACCGCGTCGCCCCCGGCGCGGTCCGGAACTGCACCGGCGCCATCCGCAGCAGCGCGCCGTCCGCGGCATAATCCGCCATCCGCACCGTTCCGGTGATCGGCGCATCGGCCGCCGGTTGCGCCAGCGTCGCGGCGATCGTCGGCAGGCCACCACCCGCCACCGCTACCCGCCCGTCGATCCGCATCGCCCCGCTCGGCCCGTCGATGCCCAGCCCGCCACCCTCGGTCACCGCCAGCCGCGCGCCGCTGTCGGACACCGCGGTCACCTGCGCCAGCCGCAGCTTGAACGCGCCGTTCGCCTGCCCGAAATCGACATGGGCGCGCGCGTCGAACCGGCCGCCCGCCCGCGCCGTCGCCGTCGCGATCGCCTGTACCACCGGTGCGATCGGCGTGCCCGCCCCGGTCCGCCCTGCCGCCACGATCGCGCGCGTGGTCGCCGCATCCGCCGCGCCGTCCGCCAGCGTCAGCGCACCTTTCACCCGCACTTCGGGGCCGATCCGGTACTGCCCGTCGAAATCGCTCCGTCCGGCGGTCAGCCCGCGCGTGGCGAAGCGGTCCGCGGCCAGCGTGACGGTGCCGCCGGTGCCGGTCGCGGTTCCGTGATATCCGATCCGGCCCGTCACCGCGTGCAGCACATTGGCGCCGGCGCGCGCCTGCGCCACGTTCAGGAACGCGCCGCCCGACCAGCGGTCCAGCGCGGCGTTCAGCGCCAGGTCGATCGTCGCCGCCGGCCGCACCAGCGCGATGCCGCCGTCGCACATCACCCCATCCGCCGCCACCGGCCCGTCCAGCGCCGGCCGCCGCGCCGCGATCGCGATGTTCACCACCGCCCGCGCCCGCCGGATCGCACACCCGCGCAGCGCCAGCCGCGGCGCCACCGCCGCCATCCGCCCGGCAAAGCCGTCGGACAGCCGTCCTTGCCCCGCCAGTCCCACGCCGATCACGCCCGCCGGCGTTTCCAGCCGCACCGCCGCATCGCGCAGCGTGACCACCAGGTCGGGGAGGCTGAACGGCGCGCCGCTGGGTGCCGGCAACAACCGGTCGACCGCACCGAACGTCACCGTCCCGTTCACCAGCCGCCCGCGCAACCGCACCCCGCCGGCGGACACCGATGCCAGATAGGGCCCGTTCACCCCCAGTGCGATCCGCAGGTCGGCATAGTCCGCGGTCAGGTCCGGCCGGGCGGGGTCGCCGATCCGGATGCGTTCCAACCGCTGCCCGCCGAACCCGAATCGGGTGATCGCATAGCGGCCCTCGACCCCCCGCCGCGCCAGTTCCGCATCGACATAGTCGCGCGCGATCTGCGTCCGCTGCGTCCACAGCCCGGTCAACGCCAGCACCGCGACGCCCGACGCGGCGGCAATGGCGATGCGGACGCGGCTTTGTCGGCGGGCGGGCGGATCGTCCATGGACCCCGCGTTACCCGCCATCGCCTGAACGGTTCCAGTTCAAAGCGTCGCGCAACGGGATTTTTCCTCCGCCGTCTTCCCGGCGCATGCCGGGATCTCCCTCGGGTAAAGCGCTCACCCCTAACCCAAACGGGATCCCGGCCTCCGCCGGGGTGACGCGGTACAGAGGGGTGACGAACCTCCAAACCCCCGCTAGCCTACCCATCATGACCATCGCGGGTGAAGACACGTCCGGCCACCGCGCCCGCCTGCGCCAGCGATTGCTCGACGGCGGGCCGGACGCGTTCCTGGACCACGAACTGGTCGAATATCTGCTGACGCTCACCATCCCGCGCCGCGACATGAAACCGCTGGCACGCACGCTGCTGGCGGAATTCGGCGGCATCGGTGCCCTGCTCGGAGCGGATGCCGCCACGCTGCGCCGCGTCGACGGGCTCAGCGACGCCGCCATCGCCGCGATCAAGATCGCGGAGGCCGCCGCGCTCCGCCTGCTCCGTGCCGCCGTCGCCGATCGCCCGATCCTGTCCAACTGGCAGGCGCTGCTCGATTATCTCCACGCCGACATGGCGCACCGCGCCAACGAACGCGTGCGCATCCTCCATCTCGATACCAGGAACCGCCTGATCCGGGACGAACTCGCCTCCGAAGGATCGATCGACCAGGCCGCGCTCTACGTCCGCGAAGTCGTGCGGCGCGCGCTCGAACTCGGCTCCGCCGCGATCATCCTCGTCCACAATCATCCCAGCGGCGATCCCAAGCCCAGCCGCGCCGACATCGCCCTCACCCGCGACATCATCGACGCCTGCCGCCCGCTCGGCCTGTCGGTCCACGATCACATCATCATCGGCAGCACCGGCCACGCCAGCCTGAAGGCATTGGGTTTGATCTGAACCATAACCGCTTGCATTGACCTGCAATTCAAAGCCGTCTGGTTCGAGCCTGTCGAGAACCCCGCGCAGGGTTCTCGACAGGCTCGAACCAAACGGAACTTGCTCCGATGGGTCTGCTTCATATCGTCCGAGCTAACATCGGCGAACAGCACGCCAGAGCCGCTTTCCGATACGAGAAAGTATTTCTCCGAAAACGTCGATCGCACACCAGAAGATCACCTCGAACACGACGTTCGCCACAACATTCTCCTTCGATCGCTCCGAAGCGCGGCGTCTGCAGGGCTACCCCGGCAGCCCCCGCTCTGCTAACCGCCCGCCCGAACCCGCCACCGACTAAGGACCCGCCCATGATCCCCCGCTATTCGCGCCCCGACATGGTCGCCATCTGGACGCCGGAGGCGCGGTTCCGCATCTGGTTCGAAATCGAGGCGCACGCCACCGATGCGCTGGCCGAACTGGGCGTGGTGCCGAAGGACGCCGCGGCCGCGATCTGGGAAAAGGGCGCGTTCGAGGTGGAGCGCATCGACGAGATCGAGCGCGAGACCAAGCATGATGTCATCGCCTTCCTGACCAACGTCGCCGAACATGTCGGCGAACCCGCGCGCTTCCTGCACCAGGGGATGACATCGTCGGACGTGCTCGACACCTGCCTTTCGGTACAGCTCGCGCGCGCCAGCGACATCCTGCTCGCCGATCTCGACGCGCTGCTCGCGGCACTCCGCATCCGCGCGTTCGAACATAAGCTGACCCCGACGATCGGGCGCAGCCACGGCATCCACGCCGAACCGGTCACCTTCGGGTTGAAGCTCGCACTCGCCCATGCCGAATTCGCCCGGTGCCGCGCCCGCCTGGTCGCCGCGCGGGAGGAGATTGCGACCTGCGCCATTTCCGGCGCGGTCGGCACCTTCGCCAATATCGATCCGTTCGTGGAATCCTATGTCGCGGACAAGCTCGGCCTGACGGTCGAACCGATTTCGACGCAGGTGATCCCGCGCGACCGCCACGCCATGTATTTCGCCACGCTCGGCGTGATCGCGTCGTCGGTCGAACGGCTGGCGGTGGAAATCCGCCATCTCCAGCGGACCGAAGTGCTGGAGGCGGAGGAATATTTCTCGCCAGGGCAGAAGGGGTCCTCGGCGATGCCGCACAAGCGCAACCCGGTGCTGACCGAAAACCTCACCGGCCTGGCCCGCATGGTCCGCGGCTATGTCACGCCCGCGCTCGAAAATGTCGCGCTCTGGCACGAACGCGATATCAGCCATTCGTCGGTGGAACGCTATATCGGGCCCGACGCCACCATCACGCTCGACTTCGCGCTCGCCCGCCTGACCGGCGTCATCGAGAAACTGGTCGTCTATCCGGCGCGCATGCAGAAGAATCTCGATCGCATGGGCGGTCTCGTCCATTCGCAGCGCGTCCTGCTGGCACTCACCCAGGCCGGCGTCAGCCGGGAGGACAGCTACCGCCTGGTCCAGCGCAACGCGATGAAGGTCTGGGAATCGGACGGCGCGCTGTCGCTGATGGAGCTTCTGAAGGCCGACCCCGACGTCACCGCCGCCTTGTCGCCTGCCGAGATCGAAAGCCGGTTCGACCTCGCCTATCACCTCCGCCACGTCGACACGATCTTTGCCCGCGTGTTCGGCTGACCCGAATTAACCAAAAAGTTACAGGTGCACGCAACGCAATCACCTCGGCGCGTATTAAAATTGCGCTGAGGTGCAAGCATCGCATATGTCTACCACAGCGCTAGAGAGCGCCGATCCAGGGCATTCCGCCGGATCGAAGGAGCAGTGCAATGACCTATCTGGAAAACGCGACGACCGCCGTTCTGGCGATCGCGGCCCAGGCCCTCGCCATCGCGGTGGTTGTCGCCCTCTGAACAGGGCGTCGTTCCACCACGGGGTCGAACGCCGACATCAAGAGCGCCGCAACCGCGGCGCTTTTTTTGTGCCCTCCGCGCATCCCCGCGCGAAGGGCCCGTCCCTATTCGCCGAAGATGCCCTTGATCTTCCCGAAAAAGCCCTCGCTTGCCGGGCATTCCGCACCGGTCTCGGTCGCGCGAAACTGTTCCAGCAGATCCTTCTGTCGCGGGGACAGCCTGGTCGGCGTCTCCACCTCGATCTCGACAACCATGTCCCCAAAGCCGCGACCGTTCAGCACCGGCATGCCTGCGCCGCGCTGCTTGATCTGCTTGCCCGACTGGATACCCGCCGGAATGCGGATGTCATGCGGCACCTTGTCCAGGCCCGGCACCGTGATCGTCCCGCCCAGCGCCGCGGTCGTGAAGGAAATCGGGCAGCGCGCGAACAGCGTGTTGCCCTCGCGCTGGAACAGCGCATGCCGCGCCAGATGGATGAAGATATACAGGTCGCCGGACGGCGATCCGCGCGATCCGGCCTCGCCCTCGCCGGTCAGGCGGATGCGCGTGCCTTCGTCGACGCCCGGCGGAATCTTCACCGAAATCGTCTTCTGGCGGTCCACCCGGCCCTCGCCGCGGCACTGGTCGCACGGCGCCTCGATCACCTTGCCCGCACCGTGGCAGGTCGGGCACACCCGCTCCACGACGAAGAAGCCCTGCTGCGCCCGCACCTTCCCATGTCCGGCGCAGGTGGGGCAACCCCGCGCGGCGGTTCCGGGCTTGGCGCCGGTCCCCTCGCACGGTTCGCACAGCGTCGCGACCTCGATCGTGATCGACGCGTCCTTGCCGTGATAGGCGTCCTCGAAACTGATCTCCATGTCATACCGCAGGTCGGCGCCGCGCTGCTGCTGCCGCCCGCCGCCGCGGCTCTGGCCGCCGCCCATGAACTCGCCGAAGATATTTTCGAAGATGTCGGAAAAGCCGCCGAAATCCTGCGCGCCGTGCCCGCCGCCATTCTGGAACGCGGCCTTGCCGAACCGGTCATAGGCTGCCCGCTTCTGTGGATCCTTCAGGCAGTCATAGGCTTCGGAAATCGCCTTGAACTTCGCTTCGCTATCCTTGCAGCCCGGATTGCGATCGGGGTGGCATATCATCGCCAGCCGCCGGTACGACGACTTGATCGTCTTGTCGTCCGCGCTGCGATCGACCTCCAGCAGCTCATAATATTCGGTATCGGCCATGGCGTATCTCGATCAGATGTTCGTCTATTCGACCCCGGGTCGGCGGCTCGTCATCCCGGCGGACGCCGGGATCTCCCCGTGGCTTGGTCGTCCCTTGCCACGGGGAGGCCCCGGCCTGCGCCGGGCGACGGGGAGCCGGTGAGGGGTCGAACCCTTACGCCTTCTTGTCGTCCACCTCGGAGAATTCGGCATCGACGACATCGTCATCCGCCGCCGTCTCTGCACCGGCACCGCCTTCGCCGCCCGGCGACGCCGCCGCGGCCTGGTCCTTCTCGTAGATCGCCTGACCCAGCTTCATCGCGACCTGCGCCAGCGCCTGGGCCTCGGCCTGCATCGCATCGGCATCGCCGCCCTCGACCGCGGTCTTCGCCTTGGCGACCGCCGCCTCGATCTCGGACTTCAACGACGCGTCGACCTTGTCGCCATGCTCCTTCAGCTGGGCTTCGGTCGAATGGATCAGGCCCTCGGCATTGTTCTTCGCCTCGGCGGCGGCGCGGCGCTTCTTGTCCTCCTCGGCGAACTGCTCGGCGTCGCGCACCATCTGGTCGATGTCATTATCGGACAGACCGCCCGATGCCTGGATCTTGATCTGCTGCTCCTTGCCGGTGCCGCGATCCTTGGCGCTGACGTTGACGATGCCGTTGGCGTCGATGTCGAACGTGACCTCGATCTGCGGCACGCCGCGCGGCGCCGGCGGGATGCCGACCAGATCGAACTGGCCCAGCATCTTGTTGTCCGCCGCCATTTCGCGCTCACCCTGGAACACGCGGATGGTGACCGCATTCTGGTTGTCGTCGGCCGTCGAATAGGTCTGCGACTTCTTGGTCGGGATCGTGGTGTTGCGATCGATCATCCGGGTGAACACGCCACCCAGCGTCTCGATGCCCAGCGACAGCGGCGTCACGTCCAGCAGCAGCACGTCCTTGACGTCGCCCTGCAATACGCCGGCCTGGATCGCGGCGCCCATCGCCACCACTTCGTCCGGGTTGACGCCGACATGCGGTTCCTTGCCGAAAAATGCCTTCACCGCCTCGCGCACCTTGGGCATGCGGGTCATGCCGCCGACCATCACGACTTCGTCGATGTCGCCGGCCTTCAGCCCGGCGTCGGCCAGCGCCTTCTTCAACGGCTCGATCGTGCGCTTGACCAGATCGTCGACCAGACGCTCCAGATCGGCGCGCGTGATCGCCTTCACCAGATGCTTCGGCCCGGTCGCGTCCGCAGTGATGAAGGGCAGGTTGACCTCGGTCGTCGCGGTCGAAGACAGCTCGATCTTCGCCTTCTCCGCGGCTTCCTTCAACCGCTGCAACGCCAGCCGGTCCTTGGTCAGGTCGATGCCTTCGGCCTTGCGGAATTCGTCGGCCAGATAATCGACCAGCTTGTTGTCGAAATCCTCACCGCCCAGGAAAGTGTCGCCATTCGTGGCCTTCACCTCGAACACACCGTCGCCGATCTCCAGAACCGAGATATCGAACGTGCCGCCGCCAAGGTCATAGACCGCGATCGTCTTGCCGTCGTTCTTCTCCAGCCCGTAGGCCAGCGCCGCCGCGGTCGGCTCGTTGATGATGCGCAGCACCTCCAGCCCCGCGATGCGGCCGGCATCCTTGGTCGCCTGGCGCTGTGCGTCGTTGAAATAGGCCGGAACCGTGATCACCGCCTGCGTGACGGTCTCGCCCAGATAGCTCTCGGCGGTTTCCTTCATCTTCTGCAACGTGAAAGCCGAGATCTGCGACGGGGAATAATCCTCGTTGCCGGCCTTGACCCAGGCGTCGCCGTTGGAACCCTTGACGATGTGATAGGGCACCAGTTCGGTGTCCTTCTTCGTCACGGGGTCGTCGAACCGGCGGCCGATCAGGCGCTTCACGGCGAAGATCGTGTTTTCGGAATTGGTCACCGCCTGGCGCTTGGCCGGCTGCCCGATCAGGCGCTCGCCGTCCTTGGCAAACGCGACGATCGACGGCGTGGTGCGTGCGCCCTCGGCATTCTCGATCACCTTGGGCTTGCCGCCCTCCATCACCGCAACGCAGCTGTTGGTCGTACCCAGGTCGATCCCGATGACTTTGGCCATAATGCTCTCTTTTGCCCCTCGAAAGTGAAACCGAACCGCCACCATTCCCGTAGCTTCGGGCCGCTGGCGTTCGAACCATGATGGACCGGGATATAGGCGGGGGTTGCGGGCCTTCAAGCGTGGCTGCACAACAGCACGGACCCCTTTCGCGTCCGGCGCGTTGCCGGCCGCCTGCCTGTACCAAGATGATCCAGAGGATGCCGCCATGCGCCGTTCCGTCCGCCAGACCGCAGCGCCCCTGTTTGCGATGCTGTTCGCGCTGGCCGCCTGCGCGGGCACGCCGGATGCCGTACGGGTCGACGACGGCGCCTATGTCCGCCTGCCTGCGGTGCCCGGCAATCCCGCCGCCGCCTATCTCACGGTGCGGGGCGGCGCCACCGCGGACCGGCTGGTCGCGATCGGCAGCGGCATGGCCGCCCGCGTCGAACTGCATGCGTCGATGCTGCACGGCGGCATGATGACGATGGCTCCGCTGACGGGCGTCGATATTCCCGCGCACGGCGCGGTCGCCTTTGCGCCCGCCGGCCGCCACGTCATGCTGTTCGGTCTGCCGGCCGCCGTCGGCCCGGGAACGCAGGTGCCGTTCACGCTCCGCTTCCGCTCCGGCGCGGTCGTCGGCCTCACCGCGCGGGCCATCGCCGCCGGCGATGCCGCGCCGGATTGACCCGCTAGCGCGTCAGGCCCAGCAACGCGATCAGCACCGGGTCGCGCGTCGCGCGCGGATTGGCGCGGATCGCCGCCTCCTCGCGGCCGATCGCGCGGAAAATCCCGTCGGATGCCTGCCCCGCCACCGTCTGACCCAGTTCGGCATAATCGATCCCGGTTTTGGCCGCGATCGCCGCGCTGGCCATCTGGATCAGGTCGGAACGCAGGCCGCGCGACACTTCGGGCAGCATCGCGTCCAGCACCGCCCCGCCGGCCGCCTGCTGCAACAGGTCGGTCGCCGCCGTCGGCCCGCCGCGCAACACCGCGACCGCATCGCGCAGCGACATCCGCCGCACGCGGTCGA
Organism: Sphingomonas sp.; assembly: GCF_036387535.1. Lineage (GTDB taxonomy): Bacteria > Pseudomonadota > Alphaproteobacteria > Sphingomonadales > Sphingomonadaceae > Sphingomonas_R. The sequence goes on along the minus strand of NZ_DASVTO010000104.1, from coordinate 2,340 downwards.
TCACGATCGCCGCCGCCCGGTCCGCGGCATCCTGCGCCACCCGGTTGATCGCGATCGCCAGCTCGCGCCGCACCGGCCCGCTCTGCAACAGCGCACCCAGCACCGATCCGTTGCCCCCGAACGCCTGCGGCACCGCGATCCGCGCGACCTGGCTGTCATAAAATCCGTTGGGCGCCAGCAATTGCGCGAACGCCCGCTCGGTGGACAGCGTCAGCAGCCGGCGCACGCCCTCCTCCACGGTGTCCGCACCCGGCCCCGTCGCGCACGCCGCCAGCCCCGCCAGCGGCACCAGCACCGCCATGCCCAGCAATTTCCGTCGGTCGATCCGTTCCATCCGTCTTCTCCCAGTCGACGCACCCGTCCACCATCCCTACTTGATGGGGCATGAACCCGCGCGCCCGCGTCCTGCTCCTGAATGCCGCCATCGGCCCGCTCGATTACCGCGTCGATCCGGGTCAGGACGTTACGCCGGGCAGCATCGTGCTGGCGCCGCTCGGCCCGCGCCAGTTGACCGGCGTGGTGTGGGAAGCGGATCTGATGCCATCGGACATGGAGGTCGGCGACAACCGCCTGCGCCCGCTGGCCGGCGTCTATGATCTGCCGCCGATCCGCGCGTCGCTCCGCCGGCTGATCGAATGGACCGCGGCTTATTACATGGCGCCGCCCGCCGCCGTGTTGCGGATGACGCTCGCCTCGGCCAGCGCGTTGGACGGCAGCCCGGTCGTCGTCGAATATCGCGCCACCGGCCATGTGCCCGATCGGCTCACCCCGCAACGTGCGCAGGCGCTCGACCGGATCGGTCCGCGTCAGGGCCTGATCCGCGAACTCGCCGCGCGCGCCGACGTCTCCGACGCGGTGATCCGCGGGCTGGTCAAGGCCGGCGCGATCGAGGCCGTCACGGTCCAGGCGGACGATCCCTATCCCGTCCCCGATCCCGATCACGGCCCGCCGACGCTGTCGACCGAACAGCGCGCCGGGTCCGATCGGCTCGCCGCCGCGGTGTCGGCGCGCGCGGCGCAACCCTTCCTGCTCGACGGCGTCACCGGCTCCGGCAAGACGGAGGTCTATTTCGAAGCGGTCGCCCGCGCGATCCGGGAGGGCCGTCAGACTCTCGTGCTGCTGCCTGAAATCGCGCTGACCGAACCCTTTCTGAAAAGGTTCGAGGCGCGCTTCGGGTGTCAGCCGGTCGCATGGCATTCCGACCTGCGCCAGTCGCAGCGCCGCCGGGCCTGGCGCGCCATCGCCAGCGGGGAAGCGCTGGTCACGGTCGGCGCGCGCTCGGCGCTGTTCCTGCCCTATCCCGACCTCGGCCTGATCGTCGTCGACGAAGCCCATGAAACCAGCTTCAAACAGGAAGACGGCGTGATGTATCATGCCCGCGACGTCGCGGTGATGCGTGGCCGGTTCGAGGCGTTTCCCGTCATCCTCGCCTCCGCCACCCCCGCCATCGAAACCCGGCAACAGGTGACGCTCGGCCGCTATCAGGAACTGAAGCTGCCCGGCCGCTACGGCGTGGCGCAGATGCCGACCATCACCGCACTCGATCTGCTGAAGGATCAACCGCCGCGCGGCCGCTGGCTCGCCCCCACGCTGGTGGCGGCGATGGAGGAAACGCTTGGCCGCCGGGAACAGGTGCTGCTGTTCCTCAACCGCCGCGGCTATGCTCCGCTCACGCTCTGCCGAACCTGCGGCCACCGCTTCCAATGCCCCAACTGCACCGCCTGGATGGTCGAACATCGGCTGTCCGCGCGGCTCGCCTGCCATCATTGCGGGCACAGCATGCCGCCGCCCGCCGCCTGCCCCGAATGCAAGGCAGAGGACAGCCTGGTCGCCTGCGGCCCCGGCGTCGAACGCATCGCGGACGAAGTGGCGATGCTGTTTCCGGACGCGCGCACCGCGGTCGTCACGTCCGATACCATCTGGTCGCCTGCGCGCGCGGCCGAATTCGTCAACCGCATGGAATCGGGCGACATCGACATCGTCGTCGGCACGCAATTGGTGACGAAGGGCTATCATTTTCCCAATCTTACGCTGGTTGGCGTGATCGATGCCGATCTCGGGCTGCAGGGCGGCGACCTGCGCGCCGCGGAACGCAGTTTCCAGCAGATCGCACAGGTTTCCGGCCGCGCCGGCCGCGGTGCCAAGCCCGGCCGCGTCTTCGTCCAGACCCATGATCCCAGCGCGCCGGTAATTCAGGCTTTGGTTTCGGGCGATGCCGACAGCTTCTACGCCGCCGAAACCGAAAGCCGGCGGGAGGCGAACGCACCGCCCTTCGGTCGCTTCGCCGGCATCATCGTCTCATCGGAAAAACAGGCCGACGCGCTCGACACCGCGCGCCTG
>NZ_DASVTO010000103.1:0-34775 GCF_036387535.1 Sphingomonas sp. | reverse complement strand
GCTATGCAACAAGGATCGCATCATCGAATTGATGCACGATTTCATCCTGTTCGACATGGGTGTGAAAAAGACGTGCCGTCATAACCAGTATTTCGGGATCAAGGCGGCGCAGAAGGCGGTCAAAGCGCGCGAAGGCGGGATCATCTGGCACACGCAAGGGTCAGGCAAGAGCCTGACGATGGTGTGGCTGGCAAATTGGATACGCGAGAATATCGCGGGCAGCCGCGTGTTGCTCATCACCGACCGCACCGAACTGGACGAACAGATTGAGGGCGTCTTTCACGGCGTCGGCGAGCCGATCTATCGCACCAAGAGCGGGGCCGATCTGATCGCCAAGCTCAACGACACGATCCCGCCGCTGATCTGCTCGCTGGTCCACAAGTTCGGCGGGAAAGAAGACGACGACACGGCAACCGACGATTTCATCGCGGACCTGAAAAAGTCGATCCCGTCCGGCTTCGCACCCAAGGGCGACCTCTACATCTTTGTCGATGAATGCCACCGCACTCAATCGGGCAAGCTGCATTCGGCGATGAAGGCGATCCTGCCCGATGCGCTGTTCATGGGCTTCACCGGCACGCCGCTGCTGAAAAAGGACAAGCAGACCAGCATGGAGGTGTTCGGCCCCTTCATCCACACCTACCGCTATGACGAAGGGGTGCGCGACGGGGTAGTGCTCGACCTGCTCTATGAAGCCCGCGACATCGATCAGGACATCACCGCGCCCGAAAAAATCGACAAATGGTTCGATGCGAAAACCGCTGGCCTCTCCGACCTCGCCAAGGCGCAGGTGAAGGAAAAATGGGGTACGATGCGCAAGGTCATGTCCAGCAAGTCGCGGCTGGAAAAGATCGTGCAGGACATCGTGATGGACTTCGGCACCCGTGACCGGCTGATGAGCGGGCGCGGCAATGCGATCCTTGTATCGGACAGCATCTACAACGCCTGCCGCTATTACGAGCTGTTCCAGCAGACCCCGCTCAAGGGGCAATGCGCCATCGTCACCAGCTATGTGCCGACGCCGGGGGACATCAAGGCCGAGGACAGCGGTGAAGGGCTGACCGAGCGACTGCGCCAGCACAAGATTTACACCGATATGCTGGGCGACAAGACGACTGAGGAATTTGAGAAGGCGGCAAAGAAGCAGTTTATCGAAGAGCCGGGGCGGATGCGGCTGCTCATTGTGGTCGCCAAGCTGCTCACCGGCTTCGATGCGCCGTCCGCCACCTATCTCTATCTCGACAAGCAGTTGCAGGACCACGGGCTGTTTCAAGCCATTTGCCGGGTCAACCGTCTGGATGGTGACGACAAGGAATATGGCTACATCATCGACTACAAGGATTTGTTCAAAAGCCTTGAGCGGTCGATGACCGACTACACCTCCGAGGCCTTTGACGCCTATGCCAAGGAGGACGTGGAGGGGTTGTTGACCAACCGCCTCGACAAGGCCGGGCAGCGGCTGGAGGACGCGCTGGAGACGATCAAGGCGCTGTGCGAGCCGGTCGAAGCGCCGCGCGACACGCCCGCCTTCATTCGCTTCTTTTGCGGCGGCGACGCGGCGGACAAGGACGGTCTGAAAGCCACCGAACCCAAGCGCCTCGCACTGTATCAATGCACTGCCAAGCTAATCCGCGCCTATGCCAACATCGCCAACGAGATGGAGGAAGCCGGTTACGATGCGGCGGCGGCCAAAGCGGCGCTGGATGAAGTCGCCTTCTATGAGAAGGTCCGCAATGAGGTGAAGCTCGCCAGTGGCGACTTCGTTGACCTCAAACTATACGAACCGGCGATGCGGCATCTGATCGATGCCTATATCCGCGCCGAGGAAAGCGAGAAGATTTCCGCTTTCGACGACATGACGCTGATCCAACTCATCGTCGAACGAGGAGAAGGGGCCATTGACGCCTTGCCGGAAGGCATCAAGGGCAATCAGGAAGCGGTTGCCGAGACGATTGAGAACAACGTCCGCAAGCTCATCATCGACGAAACGCCGGTCAACCCGCGCTATTATGAGCAGATGTCGCAACTGCTGGACGACCTGATCGAACAGCGCCGCACCCAGGCTATCAGCTACGAAAAATATCTCGCGAAGATTCTGGAACTGGCAAACAAGGTCGCGACCCCGCAGGGCGGCAAAACGCGCCCGCCTGAGATCGACAGCCCGGAAAAGGTCGCACTGTTCGACTACCTTGGGGATGATGCGCCGTTGGCCGTCGCCATCGATGCCGCCATCCGCGCGGTCAAGAAGGACGATTGGCGGGGCAACCTGATGAAGGAGCGCGAAATCAAGCGGGCCATCCGACAGCACGTCGATGTCGCCAAGGTCGATGACGTGTTCGATCTGGTAAAGGGTCAGCATGGATATTGAGACCCGGACGCTTTGGGTGGGCGGTATGTCTATCGACCTGGTGCGCAAGTCGATCAAGAACCTCCATCTTGCCGTCTATCCGCCTGATGGGCGTGTGCGGGTTGCAGCCCCTTGGCACGTTTCAGAAGATGCAATTCGCCTCGCGGTCGCCACGCGGATTGCGTGGATCAATCGCCAGCGTCGGAACTTCAAGGCGCAAGAGCGACAGGCAGAACGGCGCTACATTTCTGGCGAAACGCATTATTTCCTAGGGCGTGGATACCGGCTGCACGTGACCAGCGGCGGCGCATCTTATCGGGTGCGATTGGCCGGTGCAAACAAGCTGGAACTTGCTGTTCCGACCGACGCAGATCGGGATGCGCGCGAGCAAGCCGTGTTGCGCTGGCATCGTCGCGAACTGCGCAAGCGTGCCGAAACGGAAGCCGCTAAATGGGCTACGCGGCTGGGCATCGAACCGCCTGTCGTCGGGATAAAACAGATGCGGACGAAGTGGGGGACGTCGAACCCTTCGGCGCGGCGCATATGGCTGAACCTAGAACTGGCGCAGAAGCCGCCCCGCTGCATCGCCTACATTGTGCTGCATGAACTCATTCATTTCGAGCATCGGAAGCATGGCGATGATTTCGTGGCCAAGCTGGACGTGTTCATGCCAAACTGGCGTGCGATCAGGAGCGAATTGAATCGCTTGCCGTTGGCTTCGCAACCGTCGCGTGAGGTTAGAATCTAAACGAGTGTCGGTTGGCTCGTCCTGTATCCACCTCGTCTACATTCCTGCTAGCAGGTATTTAACAGGGGCCGGACGTCGCATATGGCAAAGTTTCCGGGCCAAACTGCGGATATTTAGAATGCCCCATCATTGAGACTTTCTGGATCGATATAGTCGCCGGTCTTAGGGTTCCAAAACACCTGTTTCCAATCCTGCCCGGTCGCTTCGACCTGATCGTGAGGCACCCATGAATCGCCATCCTCGCGATTTTTATAGCGATACATAAGCATCTTGGTGTCGCCGAAATCAAATAGGCGCGGCTCTAGTAACTCCCTCTCGACCAGTGTGCCGCCAATTCGAACACTCACCAAACTGCCGGGTTCAAACACGACCAATTCGCCATCGGGCGCGGTCAGTTGCTCGCCTAGAGAGAGCGTGCCGTCAGTTAGGCCAGCGTGCCAATCCTTGAGCTTTTGAACAATCTCCTTCGGCACAAGCGCGTCGCCACCAGCCATGTCTGCCGCACGCTCTAGCCGATCAAGATAGTCTGGAAACTCCTCGAAGAGAGGTTCAGTCAACCGCAGTCCGCCATAGATGCTGTCGTAAACCACGATCGTGTCAGTCGCGCGCTGAGGGACGCCGTATTGGTAAAAGGCGATATGCGAATGGGCGTTATCCACATCGGTCGGGGCGATGCTCTTCTCGCGTAGCAGCATTTGTTTCAGCGCATCGGCGACCATACGGCGCACCAGTGCCTGCTGCCCGCTACCGGCGAACCACGGCTCTTGGATACGCAAAACAATCCCGGTGGTGCCAAACTCACGCTGCTTTTTTGTCATCGTCGGGTCTTGGCTTCGCAATTCCTTGTATAGGAACGCTTTTCCTCCAATCTGAAAGCCCAAGACGGCCTCGTTCACTTGCAGCGAGACTTCAGCGAAAAGCCCAGACGGCCCGGTCATTATGCGGCCCGACACCACCTCATCAGAGCCAGCACCGACATTGACCGACTTATGAAGGATCGGGCGGGTCATCGCCTGACTTTTGGCATCCTGCAAGCGGATCGAGCGATCATATGAGCTGGATTTCCACTCTCTGACCTTCATAGGGCGTTTGAGATGCAGATATAGCGCGCCGGGGTATGCCTCTCGAATTGCCTGATTGAGCGCGATGTCGCCAATTTGCTCAGGATCACCTCGCGATCCTTCCTTGAGCTTGTAATTTGCCTCACCGACTTGCCGCAGTGGGTAATTAAAGTGGGGTGAATCGGCTCCCAACTGGGCAATCAATTCAAACTCCTTCGGGCGGCGAATGCCGGGCCGTGCTGCCTCATAAACCTTCTCAAATGACTTCGGCCATTGGATGCCCGGCGGGATTTGCGCGTCGTTGAACCCTAGCTGCTCTGACTCGTCCATTAGGCATCGCGCGTGGGCGAATTGGATGAAACGATTGTCGAGATAGAGGTATGAAGGTTCGACGGAACCCTCATAATATTCTTTGAAACTCGATCCCAACTGCGTGAAGGCGTGGCGCGGAGCGATCACAGCGAACACGCCTTCCGAGGCTCTGCCCACCCGACCAAGCCGCTGTCGAAATGCTTTCTTGGACTGTGGGACGCCGAGGTTCATACCGACGGTGAACCCGCTTATGTCGATGCCGACTTCTAGCGCCGAAGTTGTCACAATGCCGCGCAACAAACCTTTCCGAAGCTGCGTTTCAATACGCAGACGATCTTGGCCTTCATAGCCGCTGCGATATGGCAGAATATCAGCTTTATCGACGGTGCGCGTAACCCGCTCGACGCCTTGGCGGGAGTTGTGAAAAGCTATGAAGGTATCCTGATCCGCGTCAGCAATCTCGCGGACCATTTCAGCCAGCATTCCTTCACCGGCACCGCCCATGTCTGGGCCGTCAATATGGAGGAGTGTGCGCGGATAGCTGGGCGAGCCGTCATCCTCTTCGCCTACTGCTTCAAAATCCCAGCCCGTGAGGCAGTTCATATGATCCACCGGGCAAAATATTGTTGCGGTCGCGCCAACGATTTGGAGCGGGCGCTCTGACCGGCGATCTTTCGCGGCGCGGCGTCTGGCGATAAGAAATCGCCGAAAAAGATATGCGACGTTGCTACCAAAGACGGATTCATAAACATGCGCTTCATCGACAACCAAATACTTGAGCTTGGCGAGGAACTCCTTGAATACAGGTGCTGAAACCTGACGCATAAACCACGCTTGAAGTAAGTCCGGCGTCACGACGACAATCCGCGCCGTTCGCAATGCCTCCTGACGCTCATCCATACGGACGTCGCCGTGCAATTCTGCGACTGTGTTGGCCGGAAATCCTAATTCGCTAACCAACTCCCGCCACCGGGAAAGCTGATCGGACAACAAAGCCTTTAGCGGATACACGACGAGGGCAACGCCATCCCCCTCAAGCAATTCACGCATTATCGCGAGCTGAAAAATCAGCGACTTACCCGACGCGGTGCCTGTTGCGACAACCACGTTGGCGCCACTGTCGATCTTTTCTAGAGCGAGGCTTTGGTGGTTCCACGCCGTGTCAGACTGGCCGAATTTTGCCTTCAGCCAATCGCCCATCAGCCCTGAACTGTAAGCGGCTGGCAGCGGGCGGGTGACTTCAATCCGCCCCTTTGTTTCGATGCGCTCGACGATTGTAAGTTTGCCGCCCTCGCACAGCGCGTCAAACGCATCCTTCACCCGCATTGTTTTGCCCCCTACCAAACGCCCGCTATTCTGGCCCGCGCCCAGGCTTCAACGACATGGAAGCCGGAGATGGCTCAGTTATGCCCTCTTTCCGCTGTCCCGCATCCGTCCGAAGTTCTGCTAGATGATCTGTCAGGTCATTGATATTATTACTATCAATATTCATGATAACGGTCGTTCCGGCAGTCGAAGTCAAGCCGTTACTCGATCCACGCCTAGTCCATGCCGCCGACTGTGAACCAGATATTAGTGAGAAAGCCCCACCGCTTTTGAGGCATAACCCCTTAACCATGTAGAGGCCGAAACCACTATTGGCCCAGACGCCCTTCGATCGTTGGTTACGCCAATTTTTCGATGATACACCGGGACGAGTAGCAAGATCGAGTGCCGAAAGGTCGTCAACGTCCCTGAAATTGGGATTGGAAGAAAGCGACGATGCCAAGCCGATACCGCGATCGGCGATAGCGATTTCGGCCTTGCCCAATGCTGGCCAATATTGCGCCGCATAGGCGTAATCTTCAGACCCGCTATGCTCGATTACATTTCTGATGATCTCGCGAATGGAGTATGCGAGCGTGTCGAACGCATCACCCTTCCGGGCTTGAAGCAGAACTTCAACCAAATCCTCGCTGGCGTTCTGTATCACGTCGCCATGATGCTTCATTTCATCGGTGGCTTGTTCCCGGATGCTGTCGGCTACGACATTCTGGATCGGAATAAAGCGTTCGCTTGACGGCGCGGCGGCGGGCAACTTTCCGAATGACAGCCCGAAGAATTGGAAGAACCCGGCATGAGCCGCATAACCAAGGTGTTTGTAGTTAGTGGCGCGGCGCTTCACGTCAGGACGATCCGACCGAAACTGACGTAGCGCGCCGCCAACAACGATCATCCAACCCGGTGTGGCAAATTTTGCCTGCCCAAAGTCAAATTCAACAGCCTCACAATCGGGTAACGCCGCAAGCGTGCTGCTAAACGAAACGTAGTCCTCACTTGAGTCTGGAACGAGAAGGCGGGTCATCAGAGAGGTATCACCGAATTTCAAGGCAGTGTCATTCGCAACCTGACGCCCGTTGACGATCAATTCCCGGATGGATTTCTCGCTATCCGGCTCAATCTCAACCAAAATGTCAAAGGCCGATCCTCGCTCGATCCTAGCCAGATTCGATGCACGTCGAGAAGGTCAAAGCCTGACCTGATCCCGTCCACCGTAACTTGCTGGTCTATATAGCGCCGGGTCGATCCCGGAATGTCGAGCCGCCATTGTCCGCCGCCCTTTAGTTCTAACGCATAGCCCAGCCGGGTTAGGCGTAGAACGCCCGACTCAATATGGCGGGTGCCTCGTGGCATCGCCTTCTCCCCGCGAAGTCCGATGCGGTACGCCCCCGCTTCGACTTCACATGATCCCTTGGTGATCGGGGAGTTAGTACACCGCACGAGTCGGCCCTGTGGCCTTTGGGCGAGAAGCCTTGGACATACGCCACAGGCTCCCCGACCATAAGGGTCAGGAAGTGTGACGCTGTTACGGTCAGCATCTACCGCTCGTGAGGGGGTACTAATCCCCAGAACCGTGCGTGGCGGCTCCACGGACATCTATCGGCCAAGGATGTTGGGGAGGCAACAGAATAGCGTATCGGCCATCTCTGCTATCAGTCGAATAACAGACGCCGGGCGCACATCAGCCGTGCGAAAAAGACCCCCTAAAAGACCCCTTTTTCGCTTCTGGCTGGCTCGCGACCCCCGAGGGGTGAGCTAAGTAATTGAAAAATGGTGCTGCCGGTGAGGATTGAACTCACGACCTCAGCCTTACCAAGGATGCGCTCTACCACTGAGCTACGGCAGCATGTCGGGGTGCGCCCGCGACAGGAGGGGGCCTATGGCGGAGGGCAGGGCTGGCGTCAAGGCCGGACGTTCGACGGACTGTGGCGCCGGCGGGCGCGGAGCGCTACGATATGGGCATGAGCAATCAGGACGAGGCCCGCGCCGCGCGGTTGGCGGCGGCGTTGCGCGACAATCTGCGGCGGCGGAAGGCGCAGGCGCGTGCCGCCGCCGATGTCGGAACGGATGCGGGGACGCCGGCGACGCCCCCGTTGCCGGTCATGCGCGGGCCGGACGAGCCTTGAGCGCGGTGCCGATCGCGGCGTTCAGCGCCGGATCGGACGGATCGGTGGTGGTGCCGAAGGCGCGGATCAGGCGACCGTCGCGCCCGATCAGATATTTGTGGAAGTTCCAGTGCGGCGTATCGTCCGCGCTCACCTTGGCCGCGGCCCATTTGTAGATCGGCAGCGCCTGCGGCCCGACCACCGGCGATTTTTCCGCCATCGGGAAATGGATGCCGGTCGTCGAACAATGATCGGCGATTTCCTTGTTGGATCCATATTCCTGGTCCTTGAAACTGCCGGACGGCACGCCGACCAAGGTGAAGCCTGCCTTGGCATATCTGTCCTGCAACCCCTGCAGGCCGGCAAACTGCTTCTTGAAGCCGCAGAAGCTGGCCGTGTTGACCAGCAACACCACCTTGCCGCGATAGGCCTTGAGCGGCATCGGCGCGCCGTCGATCGCGGTCAGGTTGAAATCCCAGGCGGTCTTGCGCGCCGCTTCGGCCGCCGCCATCGGCGGGGTGGCCGGCGGCGTGGGGAAGCCGACCGCCAACGCCGCCACCGCGACCCCGCCAATGGCCGCCACGCCCAGTCCCAATGTCGCCAATCTGCGCATGTTCGATCCTTTTCCTGTCCGGGAAGGGCGCCCGGTCACCGTGCAATCCGCTGGTCGCCAGCATGCGCCCACACGGCCCCCACCCGCAAGCGCGTCGACCGGCTTTCGTTACGCAATCGGGGCCGTCACGGTTTCAAGCCAGGTCCGCGCGTCGCCGTCGAGCTGCGCCCCGATCCGGGTGCGCACGTCGGCGTGATAGGCGTCCAGCCATGCCCGCTCGCTCCGGTCGAGCAGATCGACATCGATCAGCGCCCGGTCGATCGGGGCGAAGGTCAGCGTCTCGAACCCCAGCATCGGCTGTTCCGCGCCGGCAATCTCCCGCCGCTCCACCAACAGCAGGTTCTCGATCCGGATGCCATATTCGCCGGCCTTGTAGTAACCGGGTTCGTTGGACAGGATCATGCCCGCGCGCAGCGGCTCGCTGCCGCCCGACTGCGAACTCCAGGCCGGCGAGATGCGTTGTGGCCCCTCATGCACCGACAGGAAGGCGCCCACGCCGTGGCCGGTGCCGTGCGGATAGTCCAGCCCGACGGCCCACAGATATTGCCGCGCCAGCACGTCGAGCTGACCGCCGACGGTCCCTTCCGGAAACACCGCCTGCGACAGCGCGATATGCCCTTTCAGAACGCGCGTGAAGCGATCCCGCATGTCCGCGGTCGGCGTGCCCACCGCCACCGTCCGGGTGACATCGGTGGTGCCGTCCCGATACTGCCCACCCGAATCGATCAGGTAGAGCGAATCGATCTCGATCGGGCGGTTGCTCGCCGCATCGACGCGATAATGGCAGATCGCGCCGTTCGGGCCCGCGCCCGAGATCGAATCGAAGCTGAGATCGACCAGATCGCCGTTTTCGCGCCGGAACGCCTCCAGCTTCGCCGCGGCCGACAATTCGGTGAGGCCCCCCTTCGGCGCTTCGATCGACAGCCAGTGCAGGAAGCGCGTCAATGCGGCGCCGTCGCGCGCCTGGGCCGCGCGCTGGCCGGCGATCTCCCCGTCATTCTTGATCGCCTTGGCCACCAGCGTGGGATCGCGCGCCTCCAGCACGCGCGCGCCGCCGTCTTCCAGCCGGGCGAAGATCGCGGCCACGGCCTGCGTCGGATCGACCGCGATCCGTTGCCCCCGCAGCGTGCGGAGATGGTCGGCGAAGGCGTCGCGCGGATGCACGCGCACGGCGTTGCCGAGATGCTGCATCACGTCGTCCGCCATCTTTTCCGGCGCGACGAACAGGTCGGCAGTCGCATCGGCGTTGACGATCGCATAGGCCAGCGCCACCGGCGTATGATCGACATCCGATCCGCGGACGTTCAGCGTCCAGGCGATCGCGTCGAGCGCCGCCAACACGACCGCATCGGCCCCCTTCGTCACCAGCCAGTCGGCAATGTCCTGGCGCTTGTCCGCCGATGTTCGGCCGGCATGGCGATCGGAATGCACCACCAGCGTCGCATTGGACGGCGCCGGCCGGTCGGGCCAGACGGCGTCGACCGGGTTGGTATCGACCGCGACCAGTTCGGCGCCCCTGGCGGTCAGCGCCGCCGACGCCTGCGCCACCCAGTCGCGCGTGTGCAGCCAGGGGTCATAGCCGATCCGCGCGTCATCGGGCGCATGCTGGGCAAGATAGCCGGCGATGCTGGCCTGCGGTACCGGTTGATAGGACCAGTGGCTGCCGTCGACCTGTTCGCGGACCTGCAGCGTGTAGCGACCATCGGTGAAGATCGCGGCGTCCGCCGGCAGCACCACCGCCGATCCCGCCGACCCCTGAAACCCCGTCAGCCAGGCGAGGCGCTGCGCATAGGCGCCGACATATTCCGACATATGTTCATCGGTCAGCGGGACCACGAACCCGTCCAGCCGCCGCCGCGCCAGTTCGGCGCGCAGCGCGGTCAAGCGGTCTTCATAGGTGGACATGCCCGTTGGCCCTTCTATCTACAGTCCGTTCGCAGATAGCGCCGCGGCCCGTCCCGCGCCAGCCAAGCCGAGGTTGCCCTTGTCCGATTCCGCCCTGTCCGATGGTCCCGCCCCGACCGGCCCGACGACCCCGGCCACGCTGCCCCCGCCCCCGATCGCCGCGGTCCGCCCGCATGCCGGCACGGCGCACGGGATCACCATCGAGGATCCGTATCACTGGCTGAAGGATCAGGCGTATCCGAAGGTCGAGCAGCCCGAGATCCTGGACTATCTGAAGGCCGAGAACACGTATTTCGAGGCGGCGATGACGCCCAGCGCGGCGCTGGTCGACACGCTGTTCGAGGAGATGAAGGGCCGGCTGAAGCAGGACGACCGTTCGGTGCCGCAGGCGGATGGCGATCATGTCTACTGGTGGGCGTTCCAGACCGGCGGGCAATATCGGCTCTGGTATCGCCGCCCGTTGGGCGGTGGCGCGGACCAGCTGATCCTGGACGAGACCGCAGAGGCCGCGGGGCATGACTATTTCCGTGCCGGAGCGCTGGCGGTCAGCCCGGACGGGCGGTTGCTGGCGTGGAGTGCGGACACCAGCGGCGCGGAACGCTTCACGCTGCGCATCCGCGATCTGGCGACCGGTCAGGATATCGAGACGGTCAGCACCGTCATCAACGGCGGGGTCGTGTGGTCCGCGGATTCGACGCAGGTCGCCTATACCGAGGTGAACGACAATTGGCGCACGTTCCGCGCCCGCGCCCACCGGCTGGGCAGCGATCCCGACGGCGCGCCGACGCTGTATGAGGAAGCGGACCAGGGGTTTCGCGTCGGGCTGGGCCGGACACAGGATCGCCGATATCTGGTGATCGGCACCGGCGACAACCAGACCGACGAGGTCCGGCTGGTGCCCACCGCGGATTTCGGGGCCGCACCGCTGCTGGTCAGTCCGCGCCGGATCGAGCGGCAGTATCGTGTCGACAGCGCGCAGGGATCGCTGTGGATCCTGACCAATGACGAGCATGTCAATTTCCGGATCGCGCGCGCCGATCCGGCGACGCCCGACCGGTGGGAAACGGTGATCGCGGGATCGGACCAGGTCTATCTGACCGGGCTGTCCAGTTTCGCGCGGCATCTGGCGATCAGCGAGCGGGTGGACGGTCTCGATCAGATCCGGTTGCGGGCCTATGACGGTGACGAACATCGCATTCCGTTCCCGGAGGCGAGCTATACTGCCGCGCTGGGCGCCAATCCCGACTATGATCCGCCGCGCTACCGGATCGGCTATACGTCGATGGTGACGCCGGTGACGGTGTTCGATTATGATCCGGTCGCCCGCACCCTGGAAACCTTGAAGGTGCAGGAAATCCCGTCCGGCTACGATCCCGATCGCTATGCCACCGAACGGTTGATGGTGCCGGGGCGCGACGGCACGATGCTGCCGGTCTCAGTGGTCTATGCGAAGGGTTTTCCGAAGGACGGGTCCGGCCCGCTGTTCCTCTATGCCTACGGCGCCTATGGCCATGCGATCCCGCCCAGCTTCTCGACGACGCGGCTGTCGCTGCTGGATCGCGGTTTCGCCTTTGCGATCGCGCATGTCCGCGGTGGCGACGATCTCGGCTATGACTGGTATCTGCAGGGCAAGGCGAAGCAGCGCTGGAACACCTTCCATGATTTCGTGGATGTGGCGAAGGGGCTGATCGCGGCGGGGTTCGCGGCGCCGGGGCGGATCGCGATCAACGGCGGTTCGGCGGGTGGCGAACTGATGGGCGTGGTGGCCAACACCGATCCCGATCTGTGGGGCGCGGTGATCGCCGACGTGCCGTTCGTGGACGTGCTGAACACGATGCAGGACGAAAGCCTGCCGCTCACCCCCGGCGAATGGCCGGAATGGGGCAACCCGATCACCGACAAGGCGGCGTTCGACCTGATCCTCAGCTATTCGCCCTATGAGAATGTGCGTGCACAGGCCTATCCGCCGATGCTCATCACCGGGGGGCTGAACGATCCGCGTGTCACCTATTGGGAACCCGCCAAATGGGCGGCCCGGCTGCGCGCCGCCAAGACCGACGCCAACCTGTTGCTGCTGAAGATCAACATGGGTGCCGGCCATGGCGGCAAGTCGGGCCGGTTCGACGCGCTGCAGGAAATCGCGGAGGCCTATGTCTTCGCGATCAACCAGCTGGGGTGAGGGGGAAAAGCGCGCCCCATTCACCCGCTGATCCCGAGCGTAGCCGAGGGGTTTGAAGCTGGCTTCTCGGCTGCGCTCGAAGGCTCCCTCGACTGCGCTCGGGACGGACGGGTCAGCTTAGATGTGCGTGGAGGCTATCCTCACACCAGCGCCGCACACGCCGTCGCGATCCGCGCGCAGGCCTCGGTCAGCAACGCCTCCGACGTGGCGTAGCTGATGCGGAACGCGGGTTCCAACCCGAACGCGCCGCCATGCACCGCCGCGACCCGCGCCTCGTCGAGCAGATAGGTCACCAGCTGCTCGTCGGTCGCGATCACCGCGCCCTTGGGCGTGGTCTTGCCGATCAGCCCCGATACATCGGGATAGACGTAGAAGGCGCCTTCCGGCGTGGGGCAGCTGATGCCGGGAATGGCGTTCAGCAGCCCGACGACCAGATCGCGCCGGCGCTGGAACGCGGCGTTGCGTTCGGCCAGAAAATCCTGCGGCCCGTTCAGCGCCGCCACCGCCGCCGCCTGCGCGATCGAGCAGGGGTTGGACGTCGATTGCGATTGCAGTTTCGCCATCGCCTTGATCAGCCACACCGGCCCACCGGCATAGCCGATCCGCCAGCCGGTCATCGCATACGCCTTCGAACAGCCGTTCATGGTGAGCGTGCGATCGTAGAGATCGGGGCAGACCTGCGCGATCGTCGCGAACTGGAACCCGTCATACACGATATGTTCGTACATATCGTCGGCCAGGATCATGACGTGCGGGTGGCGGCGGAACATGGCGCCCAGCGCCGCCAGCTCGTCCGCAGTATAGGCGGCGCCGGTCGGGTTGGACGGCGAATTCAGGATCACCCATTTCGTGCGGGGCGTGATCGCGGCCTCGATCTGGTCGGGCGTCACCTTGTACTGCTGGTCCGCGCCCGCCTTCACGATCACCGGCGTGCCGCCCGCAAACTGCACGATGTCGGGATAGCTGACCCAATAGGGTGCGGGGATCACCACCTCGTCCCCGGCATCGACCGTCGCGACCAGCGCGTTGAACAGGGTATGCTTGCCGCCGACGTTCACGCTGATCTGGCTGGGCGCATAGGTCAGCCCGTTATCGCGCAGGAACTTCGCGATGATCGCGGCCTTCAGGTCGGCGGTGCCGTCGACATTGGTATATTTGGTCTTGCCGGCATGGATCGCGGCGATCGCGGCGTCCTTCACGAAATCGGGCGTGTCGAAATCCGGCTCGCCGGCACCCAGGCCGATCACGTCGATCCCCTGCGCCTTCAGGTCCAGCACCCGGCTCGTCATGGCGAGCGTCGCGGACGGCGTGATGCGGTCCAGGCTGGCGGAAGTGTTGGTCATGATCGGCCCCTTTGCGTTCGGGGCGCGATAGCCGCAGGACGCGCAGCTTTCAACCAGCCGGCGCCACCAATCGCGCAACGATCATGCCGCGCACGGCGTTGCCGATCCGGAACCCGTGGGCAAGATCGGCGCGGCGCAGATCGGCCTCCACAGCCTGGCCGTCCGCAACCAGCCGGTCGCGCAGTACGCCCGGCAGCAGGCCGGCGTCCAGCGCCGGCGTCAGCAGCCGGCCGTCCCGTTCGACGAACAGGTTGGTGAAGCTACCCTCCGTCAGCCGGCCGTCGGGCGCCTCGAACAGGACTTCGAACGTGCCCGCCGCGCGCCGGGCCGCGTCGTAGAAGCCGCGATCGCTGGTCTTGTGCGCCAGCCGGAAATCGTCCGGCCGGACCGGCAGCGGCACGATCGCGACGTCGACCGGTCCGGATGGCGCCGGCGGAACCGCCCGCGCTTCCACCGACACCACGCCCGACCGCGCGAGCATCAGCCGCACCCGCGATGCCACGCGCAGCCGGAAGGTCGCGGCCTGCAATTCGTTGCGGACATCGTGACGGTCGAACAGGAAGCCCAACGCCTCGGCCGAACGCCCCATCCGCGTCATGTGGCGATCCAGGTCGCACAGCCCCTCCATCGGATCGAACCGCATGGTTTCGATCAGGTCGAACGGCCGCGCGCCGGCGGACACGAACCGGCCCTTCGCCAGCGACTCCGCCCATTCGGCGGATGCCTCTGAATCGGCGACGATGCCCGATCCCAGTCCCATCGTTCCCACTCCGGTCCCCGCCTCGATCCGCAGGGTTCGGATCGCCACATTGAAGGCGGCATCGCCCGCGGTATCCATCCAACCCACGGATCCCGTATAGGCTCCGCGGGGTTCGGGCTCGACCGCGGCGATGATTTCCATCGCGCGGATCTTGGGCGCGCCGGTGACGGATCCGCAGGGGAAGGTCGCGGCCAGCATATCGACCGCATCGCGCCCCGGTGCCAGCGTGGCGACGACGGTGGAGGTCAGCTGGTGGATGGTCGGATAGGTTTCGACGGTGAACAGCGCCGGCACCGCGACGCTGCCCGGCACCGCCACCCGCGCGAGATCGTTGCGCAACAGATCGACGATCATCAGGTTTTCGGCGCGCTGCTTCGGATCGCTGGCCAGCGCCCGTGCCGCCGCGGCGTCGGTATCGCGATCGGGATCGCGCATGGCGGTGCCCTTCATCGGGCGCGCGGTCAGCCGGTCGCCCGCCAGCGTGAAGAACAGCTCGGGCGAACAGGACAGCAGATGGCGCGCGCCGTCCCACACCACGCCGCCCCAGCCACCCTGCGCCGCGGCGCGCAACCGGGCGTACAGCGCCAGCGGATCGCCCGCGATCGCGATATCGGCGGGAAAGGTCAGGTTCGCCTGATAGATGTCGCCTGCAGCAATGCCGGCCTGCACCTGCGCGAACGCCCGATCATAAGCATTGCGGTCGATCCGCGGCACGACCGGTCCGGTGGCGGCACCGGCCGGGTCGGGCAGCCAGTCGACCGCGTCCACCGCCGTTCCGCCGGCGAACAGCCCGAACCAGGCGAGCGGCATGCCGGTTTCCGCCGCCGGGGCCAGCCGCGGCTCCAGCGCCGCGCCGGCGCCGTACGCCAGATAGCCGGCCGCGATCAGCCCGTCCGCCCGTGCGCGGCGCAGACCGTCCAGCACGCCGGCCACGGCCGCGCCCGTTTCGGCCACCAGCACCGCGACCGGATCGCGGTACAGCGTTGCGCGGCCGCCGGGGCGCTGGTCATCGATCAGGACGAACGGCGCGGTCATGTCAGTCGCAGCCGATCGCGCATCGCCCAGCGCGTCATCATCAGTACCGCCACCACCGCCAGGCCGCTTGCCAGCCCGATCCACACACCGACGCCGCCCCACCCGGCATGGAAACCGAGCCAGACCGCGACCCCGAGGCCCACGACCCAATAGCCGAACAGCGCATAGGCCATCGGCCAGGCGGTATCGTGCAGCCCGCGCAGCATGCCCGCCCCGACCGCCTGCGCGCCGTCCACCACCTGGAACAGCGCGGCGATGCGCAGGAAACGGATCGCCAGCGCCACCACCTCCGCATTCGCGGGATCGTCGACGTCGATGAAGGCGGAAACCAGCAGGCGCGGAACGGACAGCAGCACCAGCGCCATCGTCGTCATGAAGCCGGTGCCGAGCGCGAAGGTGGTCCAGCCGGCCCGCGCCACCCCGGCGCGATCACCCCGCCCGGCGGCCGTGCCGACCCGCACCGTCACCGCCTGCGCCATGCCCAGCGGCACCATGAAGGACAGTGCGGCAATCTGGATCGCGATCGCGTGCGCCGCCAGCGCTGTGGTCCCCAGCAAGCCCATCAGGAACACCGCGGCGTTGAACACCGTGACCTCCAGCGTCAGCGTGACCGCGATCGGCAGGCCCAGCCGCCACAGTTGCCCGAACCGCGCGCCATCCGCACGCCAGAACCGCCCGAACAGGCGGTAGCGCCGGAACCTGCGGTCGCGCGTCACGACGATCGCCATGCCGACGAACATCAGCAGGTTCGCGATGCTGCTGCCGATGCCGGCGCCGACCAGCCCCAGGGCCGGCAGCCCGAATGCGCCGAAGATCAGCACGGAATTGATCGCGGCATTGGCCAGCACCGCCAGTGCGGCGATGCCCAGCGACCAGCCCGGACGACCCACGGCCGCCATGAAACTGCGCAGGACCAGATAGGCATAGGCCGGCAGCAGCCCCCACATCGTCGCCCGCACGAAACCCTGCGCCGCCAGGGACAAGGCCGGGTCCTGCCCCAGGCGGACGAGGATCGCGGCGGCATGCCACAGGATCAGCCAGAACGGCACCGCCAGCACCAGGGCGGACCACAGGGCCTGTCGCACCGTCCGCCGCACATCGCGCACAGCGTGCGCGCGGGCGCCCAGCGCGCGCGACAGCATCGGCGCGGATGCGGTGACGACACCGGTGCCGAAGAACAGGCACGCGGTGATCAGGTTCACGCCCAGTGCCCCCGCCGCCAGCGTGCGCGGCCCGACCAGCCCCAGCAGGGCGACGTCGGTCGCGTTGATCGCCGCCTGCGCCAGATTGGTCAGCACCATCGGCAACGCCAGCGCCAGCGTCGCCCGAACCTCCGCGCGGTCCGTCCCCAGCATCCGCGTCCCTTCCCGTCAAAAAGCGCCTGCCCTCCCGGGCGGGCGGTGGGGCTAGGACGCCAGATCCGGCGCCCGCGCCTCTGCCCGCAGCATGGCGATGGCGTCGGCCAAAGGCATGACGGTCTGCGCCTGGCTGCCCAGCCGGCGGATCGCGACGGTGCCCTCGTCCGCCTCGCGCTTGCCGACGACCAGCAGCACCGGCACCTTGGCCAGGCTGTGTTCGCGCACCTTGTAGTTGATCTTCTCGTTGCGCGCATCGCCATCGGCGCGGATGCCCGCTGCGGTCAGCCGCGCCACCACGTCCGCGGCATAGCCGTCGGCATCCGACACGATCGTCGCCACCACCGCCTGCACCGGGGCCAGCCACATCGGGAAGCGGCCGGCATGATGTTCGATCAGGATGCCCAGAAAGCGTTCGAACGTGCCCAGGATCGCCCGGTGGAGCATGACCGGCCGGTGGCGCTCGCCATCCTCCCCGACATAGCTGGCGTCCAGCCGTTCCGGCAGAACATAGTCCAGCTGGATCGTCCCGCATTGCCAGGTCCGCCCGATCGCATCGGTCAGGTGGAATTCCAGTTTCGGCGAATAGAAGGCGCCTTCGCCCGGCAGTTCTTGCCAGCCATATTCCGGCCCGGCGCGGCCGGCGGCGCGGACGGCATCGCGCAGATTCTGTTCCGCCTTGTCCCACATCGCGTCGCTGCCGAACCGCTTTTCCGGCCGCAGCGCCAGCTTGATCGCATAGGATTCGAACCCGAGATCCTTGTAGACCACGTCCAGCAGGTCGCAGAACAGCCGCACCTCGTCGACGATCTGATCCTCGCGGCAGAAGATGTGGGCATCGTCCTGCGTGAACTGCCGCACGCGCATGATGCCGTGCAATGCGCCATGCGGTTCGTTGCGGTGGCAGCAGCCGAATTCCGCCAGCCGCATCGGAAGGTCGCGATAGGATTTGATGCCCTGGCGGAAAATCAGGACATGCGCGGGGCAGTTCATCGGCTTCAGCGCCATCAGGTCGCCTTCGCCGGTGAAGATCGCGCCCTCATCCTCGGTGTTCGGCACCTCGTCCGGCACCACGAACATGTTCTCGCGATATTTGCCCCAATGACCCGACGCCTCCCATTGGCGCGCGTCCATCAACTGCGGCGTCTTGACCTCGCGGTAGCCGGCGGCGTCGAGCCGGCGGCGCATATAGGCCTCCAGCTGCCGCCACAGCAGATAGCCGTTCGGATGCCAGAACACCGAGCCCTGCGCTTCGGATTGCAGGTGGAACAGGTCCATGTCCTGTCCGATCCGGCGATGGTCGCGCTTGGCCGCTTCCTCCAGCCGCAGGAGATGCGCGTCGAGCTGCTTCTTGTTGAGCCAGCCAGTGCCGTAGATGCGGCTGAGCATCGCGTTCTTCTGGTCGCCGCGCCAATAGGCGCCCGATACCCGCGTCAGCTTGAACGCGTTGGGATCGAGCTTGCCGGTGGAGGCCAGATGCGGCCCGCGGCACAGATCCATCCATCCGCCCGACCGGTACATGGTGATCGTCTGGTCGGCGGGCAGTTCCATCACCCAGTCCGCCTTGAACGTCTCGCCCGCGGCCGCGAAATAATCACGCACCGCATCGCGCTCCCACACCTCGCGCACCAGTGTCTCGTCGCGGGCGATCACGCGGCGCATCTCCGCCTCGATCGCGGGCAGATCCTCGTCGGTGAACGGGCGGTCCTTCGGCGCGAAATCATAATAGAAGCCGTCGTCGGTCGCCGGGCCGAAGGTGATCTGCGTGCCCGGGAACAGCGTCTGCACGGCTTCCGCCAGGACATGGGCAAAATCGTGCCGCGCCAGTTCCAGCGCGTCGGCCTCATCCTTGGCGGTGATCAGCGCGAGCTGCGCGTCGCCCTCGAACGGCCGTGCGATATCACGCACCTCGCCATCGACGCGCGCCGCGATCGCGGCCTTGGCGAGGCCGGGCCCGATCGCCGCCGCGATGTCGGCGGGGGTGGTGCCCGCCGGCACCTCGCGGTGCGAGCCATCGGGAAGGGTAATCCGGAACATCTGAGTCATGCGGCGGCTTATGCGTCAGCCGCGTGGCGGCGGGCAAGCGTGGACTAGCCGGGATCGTGCAGCATGTGGCCGAGCAGTACCTCGGTTTGCACGACTCGTCTGCCGCGCGTGACCATTACTCTGGCTGCGCCGTGATCCGGGACGAGGATCGTGTAGCCATAGCCCCGATTGGCAAAGCGGAAGCGGGTGGCGCCGGCGATCCGGTCGCGGATGCCCTTGCCGATGGTCAGCGTCGCTGGGCTGCTGCGGTCGAGGCCGGCGCCGACGATCGCCCGGCCCGGCCGCGCCGCATCGAAGCTGCGATAGACGATGCCGCCTGTGCCTTCCGTCACCCAGATGCTGCGCCGCGCGTCCAGCCCGGCGAACAGCGTGCGCGGCAACCAGCGGCAGTCGAGCGTCCGCCCGGCGATCGTCACCGACGAGAATGTCGGCGACCAGGCCGTAGCGGGGTCGGCCAGCACGCCGGGCTGCACATCATGGAGATCGCCCGCGGGCCGGCCGTTCTGCGACAGCGGATAGTGGATCTGGCTCATGCCGGCATCGCCCATGCCAACCTGATACACACGCGTCGACGGTGCGCCCGCACCGCGCGGCACCAGCGTGATCGCGCTCCGCCCCTGCGCGTCGCGCATGCCGACCATAGCGGCGAAGGGCCCCCCCACCGCATCGCACAGGAACCAGCCCGGCCGCGGCGCGGGGACGGCAATGGTGACGGCGGCGGGCGATGCGATCATGCCGTCAGGGACGCCCGCGAGCGGGTTGCGGTTCCCTGCACCCGAACCGTCATCCCGGCGAAAGCCGGGATCTCCCCTTGGGCTTGGGGTGAGCGCTTCTTCGTCGGGAGGTTCCGGCCTCCGCCGGGACGACGATCAGGGCAGGGACACCGCAAAACTTGACCCCGCCGCGCCTTTCCCGCCTTATCGGCGTCTTCTCAACCGGAGCATCGTCTTGGCGAAACGCCTCACTCTCTACATCCTGATCGGCATGATCCTCGGCATCGTCGTCGGGTTCGTCCTCAACCTGACGATCACCGATCCGGACCGGCTGAAGGGTATTGCCGACGGGTTCACGATCGTCACCGACATCTTCCTGCGCCTGATCAAGATGATCATCGCGCCGCTGGTGTTTTCCACCCTGGTCGTGGGCATCGCGCATATGGGCGACACCGCGGCGCTCGGGCGGATCGGGGCGCGGACGATGTTGTGGTTCATCTCCGCCACGATCGTGTCGCTCACGCTGGGCCTGATCCTGGTCAATCTGCTTGGGCCGGGGCGCGGGCTGTCCCTGCCGCTACCGCCCGTTACCGAGACGCTGGGCCTGGATGCCAAGGGCTTCAACCTTCATGATTTCCTGACGCATATCGTGCCGACCTCGATCTTCGACGCGATGGCGAAGAACGACATCCTGCCGATTGTCGTTTTCTCGCTGTTCGTGGGCGTCGCGCTGACCGCGATCGGCGAGAAAGCGGCACCGATCGTGCGGGGGGTCGAATCGCTGGTCGCGTTGATGCTGCAGATCACCGATTATGTGATGCGCGTGGCCCCGCTGGCGGTGTTCGCGGCGATCACCCATGCGGTGGCGGTCAACGGGCTCGGGATTCTCCTGACCTTCGGGAAGTTCATCGGCAGCTTCTATCTCGGCCTGGCCGTGCTGTGGGCGACGCTGTTCCTGGCGGCGCGGCTGTTCATCGGGCCGAGCACCGGGCTGCTGATCCGCTATATCCGCGAACCGATCCTGCTCGCTTTCTCGACGGCATCGTCCGAAGCTGCCTACCCCCGGACGCTGGAGGCGCTCGACCGGTTCGGTGTCCCGCGTCGCATCGCCAGCTTCGTGCTGCCGCTCGGCTATTCGTTCAACCTGGACGGATCGATGATGTACATGACGTTCGCGACGCTGTTCATCGCGCAGCTGTACGGTATCGACATCTCGATCGGGCAGCAGATCACGATGGTGCTGATCCTGATGATCACGTCGAAGGGCATGGCGGGCGTGCCGCGCGCCAGCCTGGTCGTCATTTCCGCGGTGATGGGTCATTTCGGCATTCCCGAAGCGGGGCTGGTCCTGATCCTGGCGGTCGACCAGTTCCTCGATATGGGCCGGTCCGGCACCAACGTGGTCGGCAACGCCATCGCGACCGCGGTCGTCGCCAAATGGGAAGGCCAGCTGGAGGTGCGCGAACCCGCCGAGATCGAGCCCCCGCATGCGCCCACCCACACGCCGCAGGCGGGCCGCGCGGGGCTTGATCCCGATCCGAACGGCTGAGGTCGTGCCGCGCTTCACCCGCCCCGATCGCCCGGCGATCGCCTATGATTACCGCCCGGGCCGCGGGCCTGTACTGATGTTCCTGCCCGGCTACATGTCGGACATGACCGGGTCGAAGGCGCTTGCGCTGGACCAGTGGGCGGCCGGGCAGGGGCGGGCGATGCTGCGGCTGGATTATGCCGGTTGCGGGGCCAGCGAGGGCCGGTTCGAGGATCAGACGCTGGCCGACTGGCGCGACGACGTGCTGGCCCTGATCGACCATGTCGTCGCCGGCCCGGTGCTGCTGGTAGGATCATCGATGGGCGGCTGGCTGATGCTGCTTGCCGCCCTGGCGCGGCCGGACCGGATCGTGGGGCTTGTCGGGATCGCCGCTGCGCCGGATTTTACCGAGTGGGGGTTCGATGCCGCCGCGCGCGGCGCGCTGGTCCGGGATGGCCGCATCGTCGAGCCGTCCGGATATGGTGATGCGGCGTACGTCACGACCCGCGCCTTCTGGGACAGCGGGCAGGCGGCGCGGCTGCTGAATGACGGCATCGCGATCGACGCACCCGTCCGGCTGCTGCACGGGCAGGCTGATCCCGACGTGCCCTGTGCGATCGCGCTACGGCTGGCCGCCGCGCTTCGTTCAGCCGACGTGCAGACGCTGTTGATCAAGGATGGCGACCACCGACTGTCGCGACCGCAGGACATCGCGCTGCTGATCGCGACGGTCGCCCGCCTGCTGGACACGCCATGATCGCCTTTCTCCTCCTGCTTCAGGCCGCCACGACCCCGGCGGGGCCGCCATCGCCCGTCAATCCCACGGCCAGGCGGTTCGATGCCTGTGCCGCGCTGGTGAAGACCGACGCCGCCGCGGCCGTGGCGGAAGGCGAGCGCTGGTCCAGGGAAAGCGGCGGGGGATTGCCGGCCCGGTTGTGCGTGGGGCTGGCCTATGTCGCGCAGTCGCGCTGGGCACCGGCCGAAATCGCCTTTGCACAGGCCGCGGCGCAGGCCGAGGAGCAGCGCGACGGCCGCGCGGCGGGGCTGTGGGTGCAGGCGGCCAATGCCGCGCTGGCCGGCGACGATGCGGCCAAGGCGCGCGCCGATCTCGACCGGGCGATCGCATTGCCGGTCTTGAGCGATGTCATGCGCGGGGAGGCGTATCTGGACCGCGCCCGCGCCGGGGTGGCGCTGGGCGATCTCGCCACCGCGCGCGGCGATCTGGATCAGGCGGTGAAACTGGTGCCGAACGATCCGCTCGGCTGGCTCCTGTCCGCGGCGCTTGCACGTCGGCAGGGCGATCATGCCCGCGCGGTGCGTGACCTGGCATCCGCCCGCACGCTGGACTCCGGGGCGCCGGAAATCTCGGAGGAAGCCGCGCGGATCGCGGCGATGCCGACGCCGCCCGCATCGGGCCGCTGAACCGCGCATGTTGCAGATGCCGCCGTGCGCCCTAGATAGTTGCGATGCGCTATCTCCACACCATGATCCGCGTGTCCGACCCGGACGCCACCATCCGCTTCTTCAACCTGCTCGGCCTGACCGAAGTCCGCAGGATGGAGAATGAGAAGGGGCGGTTCACGCTGATCTTTCTCGCCGCACCGGGGCAGGAGGATGTGCAGGTCGAACTCACCCATAATTGGGACCCTGAGGAGTATGCCGGCGGTCGCAATTTCGGCCACCTCGCCTATCAGGTCGACGACATCTACGCGACCTGCCAGACGCTGATGGATGCGGGCGTCACCATCAATCGCCCGCCGCGCGACGGGCATATGGCGTTCGTGAAGACGCCGGACGGAATCTCGATCGAACTGCTCCAGAAGGGCAGTCTGGCGCCGGCCGAACCCTGGGCGTCGATGCCGAATACCGGCAGCTGGTGAGATGATCGAGGTCGTCTGCGTCCCCGCGCTCAGCGACAACTATATCTGGCTGCTGCACGATGACCGCAGCGGTGACACCGTGGTGGTCGATCCCGGTGCGGCCGGTCCGGTGCTGGCCGCGGCGTCCGCGCGGGGCTGGACGATCGGTCAGATCTGGATCACGCACTGGCATGGCGACCATGTCGACGGGAATGCCGCGATCAAGGCGGCGACCGGCTGCACCATCACCGGTCCGGCCGCGGAGGCCGACCGGATCCCGACGCTCGACCGCGGGGTGGCCGAGGGCGATACGGTCCGGATCGGCGCGGTTGCCGCGACCGTGCTGGAACTGCCCGCGCACACTGCCGGGCATATCGGGTTCCACCTGGCCGAGCCCGCCATGCTGTTTTCGGGCGATGTGATCTTCGCGATGGGATGCGGGCGGTTGTTCGAAGGAACGGCGGCGCAGATGCACCGCGCGCTCGGCCGGATCGCCGCGCTCGATCCCGATACGCGCATCTATGGCGCGCATGAATATACCGCATCCAACGCCCGCTTCGCGCTGGTGACCGAACCGGACAATGCCGCGATCCGGGACCGCGCGGCCGCAGTCAAGGCGTTGCGGGCGGTGGGTCGGCCGACGCTGCCGACGACGGTCGGGTTGGAACGGGCGACCAATCCCTTCGTTCGTTCTCCCGACGTTGCGACACTGGCCGCGCGGCGGACCGCCAAGGATGCGTTTCGCGGTTGAGCTTACGGGAGTGATGCCATGCGTGTGCCGATGATCCTGACCCTGGCGGTGCTGGCGCTGGCCCGTCCCGCGCTGGCCGATCCGAAGCTGGACAAGGCGCTGACCGGCAAGGTCGCAGGCAAGCCGGTCGACTGCATTTCGCTGCCGCGTGTGCGATCCTCGACGACTTTCACCAAGCCGGACAGCATCCTCTACCGCGTCGGGCGCGTCAGCTATCTTAACCAGCCGGCGGGCGGTTGCGGCTTTCGGATGGATCCGATCATCGTTTCGCGTACGCCCACCACGCAATTATGCCGGGGTGACATCATTTCCGTCGTCGATCGCGGCAGCCGCATTCCGATGGGGTCCTGCGGTCTCGGGTCCTTCACCCCTTACACCGCCGCCAAATAGCGTCACCTGCGGTAGAGCGCGTCCAGCCGCGCGCCATAGCGTTTGCGGATGACATGGCGCCGGATCTTCATTGACGGCGTGAGTTCCTCATTTTCGATCGTGAAGGGCTCGTCGGCGATCGCGATCCGGCGGACCTTTTCCGTGACCGACAGGCCGGCATTCACCCGGTCGACCGCAGCCGACAGGGCACGGGTGAAATCCGGGTCGTCGTGCAGCCCGGCGAGGGGTCTGTTCCGCGCCTCGGCCCATTCGCGCGCCCAGTCGGCATCGGGGACCACCAGTGCGACGACGTGCGGGCGCTGATCGCCATAGACCATCGCCTGTACGATCTCGGGTTCCAGGGTCAGCATGCCTTCCACGCGCTGCGGGGCGACATTCTCGCCCTTGTCGTTGATCAGCAGGTCTTTCTTGCGATCGGTGATGACCACGCGGCCGGCGTCGTCGATATGGCCGATGTCCCCGGTATGCAGCCAGCCATCGATCAGGACGCGTGCGGTTTCGGCCGGATTGCGCCAATAGCCGTGCATCACGCATTCGCCGCGGACCAGGATCTCGCCATCGTCGGCGATCCGCACCTCGGTGCCCTTCAACGGCGGGCCAACCGTGTCCATCTTGATCCCCGCCGATGGGCGGTTGCACGAAATCACCGGCGCCGCTTCGGTCTGGCCATAGCCCTGCAACAGCGTCACGCCGAGCGCGGTGAAGAAGCGGCCGACTTCCGGGTTGAGCGGCGCGCCGCCCGACACCATCGCCTTCAGCCGCCCGCCGAAGCGTTGTGCGATCCTGGGGCGGAGCGTCCGCGACAGGATCAGCTCCATCGGCAGATCGCGCCAGCGACGGTCGCGTCCGCCGATCTCCAGCGCCCGCGCCATCAGGTAATTGGGCAGCCGTCCCTGTTTCCCGACCTGTTTCAGGATCCGCGTGCGCAACACCTCGAACAATCGCGGCACCACGACCATGATCGTCGGGCGGACCTCCTCGATATTGCTGGCGAGCTTCTCCAGCCCTTCGGAATAATAGATCTGCCCGCCCAGCCCGATCGGGAAGAACTGGCCTCCGCTATGTTCATAGGCATGGCTGAGCGGCAGGAAGGACAGGAACACCTCCTCGTCCCAGCCGAAATCCTCCGCGATGACGGTGGTGCAGCCGGCGACATTATGCAGGATCGCGCCGTGATGCTGGCGCACCCCGCGCGGCGCGCCACCGGTGCCGGATGTGTAGATGATGCAGGCGAGATCGTCGCGCGTGAAATCCGCCGCCGCGGCGCAGGCGGCGACATCGGCGGTCCGGGCGGCGATCAGGCCGCGCCAGTCCGCAAAGCGGACATTACCGGCCTGTTGCCCCACGCCCAGCGGTTCGATCCCGATGATGATGTCGCAATGCGTCGACCGCAGCACCGCCGGCAGCAGCGTGCGTGCCAGCTTCGCCGTTGATACGATCACCGCGCGCGCGCCGCTATCGCCCAGGATGTGGGCATGATCGCGTTCGGTATTGGTGGTGTAGGTGGGCACGGTGATGCACCCCGCCGCCATGATCGCCAGATCGGCGATGCACCATTCGGGGCGATTTTCCGACACCAGCATCACGCGATCGCCGCGCGCCAGCCCCAGCCGCGCCAGCGCCGCCGCCAGCGCCGCCACCTGCTTCGCCGCCATGGTCCAGCTGGTCGCGACCCAGGCACCATCCTGCTTTGCCCACAGGAACGGCGCATCGCCGCGCTCGCCGGCGCGCGTGAAGAACATCGTCACCAGATTGGGAAAGACTTCCAGTTCGCGCATGCCCGCTCCTGCCGGCCCTATCCGCGAGCCTTTCGTTGCCGCGATTCTAACCCCGGCCGGCGAGGCGGAAAAGCCTAATCGCCTGCCGTGCCCACGGCTTCCGAAATGTTGCGGAACCCATCCCGCGCCAACAGCGCCGGCAATTCGCGGACGATTCGTCGCGCCAGGCCGGGCCCTTCGTAGATCAATGCCGAATAGATCTGCACCAGCGCCGCCCCCGCGCGGATGCGGGCAAAAGCGTCCGTCGCCGAGGCGATCCCGCCAGCCCCGATCAGCGGCAGCGCGCCGCCGGTCGCCACCCGGAAATCCCGAAGCCGCCGGAGCGCGAGATCGCGCAGCGGCGCACCGGACAGGCCGCCCGCCTCCACCGCCCTTGCCGATCGCAGCGGCGGGCGCGCGATTGTCGTGTTGGACACGATCAGCGCGTCGATTCCGCTGTCGATCGCCGCCCGGGCGATCCCGTCGATCTGCGCCGTGTCCAGATCGGGCGCGACTTTCAGGAACACCGGTACCGCACCGCGCGCCGACCGGACGGCCGAGAGCAACGTGTCCAGCTCGGTCCCGCTCTGCAGGCCGCGCAGGCCCGGCGTGTTGGGCGAGCTGATGTTGACGGTCACATAATCCGCGACGGCCGACGCCCGCGCGACCCCGGCGGCATAATCGGCGATCCGGTCGGCGGCGTCCTTGTTCGCGCCGACATTGACGCCGACGATCCCGCGCGGCCGCCGCGCCTTCAGCCGCGCGAGTCCGGCGTCCAGCCCGCCATTGTTGAACCCCATCCGGTTGATGACCGCGCGGTCTTCGGCCAGGCGGAACAGCCGCGGGCGCGGGTTGCCGGGCTGGGGCAGCGGCGTCATCGTCCCGACCTCGACAAAACCGAAACCGAGCGTGAGGAAGCCGGACGGCGCCACCGCATCCTTGTCGACGCCCGCCGCAAGCCCGATCGGATTGGGAAAATCGAGCCCGGCTACGGTCGATGCCAGGCTGGAATCGACCGTCGGGGTGCGTTCCGGCAGCCGGGCCAGCCCCAGCATGGTCAGGGCATGGGCGCGTTCCGCCTCGATACGGAACAGGACGGGGCGGACAAGATCGAAGGCGCGCATGCCAGCGCTATGACAGGCTGCGCAGGGTCTCGCCAGAGCGTGCCGCGAATCGCGGATCTCGGTCGCGGTTCATGCGCGACACACGGAAAATCCGGAAAGCACCCGTCGGTGCCCCCGGACTCAACTTCAGATCACCCCGGCCGATCCGGCCGGAGTCAGCGCTATCAGCCCTGGCGCGCCTTGAACCGGCGGTTGGTCTTGTTGATGACATATGTGCGCCCACGGCGACGGATCACGCGATTGTCGCGATGCCGGCCCTTGAGGGACTTGAGCGAATTGCGGATCTTCATGGCCGGACGCGCCTTGTCTGTCTTATCGGTTTCTCGGACTGAGGCGCCCCCCTATGCGGCGCTCCGCCACGAGTCAAGGTAAAGGCAGCAAAGTCCCGCTTGACGACGCCGCGCCACCTGCCACTGAGGACGGGACAGGGTGTGACGACGCGTGAGGATCGCCAAGATGAATCGAACCATGATCCGGCCGATCGGCCGCCTGACCGCGCTGGCGGCACTGGGTGCGCTGGCGGCCTGTGCCAGCCCGCGCCCGGAAACCCGCGTGACCCGCTTTCACCTGAACCAGCCGATCGCGCCCGGCGAAATCGCGATCGAACCGCGCGATCCCCGCATGGCCGGCGGATTGGAGTTCCAATCCTATGCCGGTGCGGTGGGGGCGGAACTGACCCGGCTGGGCTTCCGTGTCGCGCCCGGCGTCGCGCGCTCCGAACTTGTCGCGGTGGTCGATCTGAACCGCACCACGCGGGAAAGCGGCCCGGAACGCTCGCCGGTTTCGATCGGGCTTGGCGCCGGCGGCGGGACCGGCGGATGGCGGGGCGGCGGAGTCGGGCTGGGCGGGGGCATCAGCTTCCCGGTGGGCAAGGCGCGCTCGCGCTATGTCACGATCACCGAGATGAAGGTCTTGTTGAAGCGCCGGTCCGACGGCACCGCCATCTGGGAAGGCACCGCGCAGCAGGCCGCACGGTCCGACGCGCCCGCCGCCGATGCGACCGCCGCCGCCCGCGCGCTGTCCGCCGCGCTGTTCCAGGGCTTTCCCGGCGAATCGGGCCGCACTATCACCATCCGATGACAGCCATGATCCATGCCCGCTTCGACAGCGGCAACATCCGTGTCCTCGACCAGCGCGGCGACGTCTTCGACCTGGAGATCGTCGCCGACCGCGATTCGGACTTTTACCAGTGGTTTCACTTTCGCCTGTCCGGCGCCGCCGGGCGCGCGGTGACGCTGCGCATCCTGAACACCAGGGGGTCAGCCTATCCCGGCGGCTGGCCGAACTACGCCGCACGCGTTTCGGAAGACCGGATCGACTGGCGACAGGCGCCGACGACCTATACCGACGACGTGCTTGAAATTCGCTACACGCCCGCCAGCGACGGCGCGTGGTTCGCCTATTTCGCGCCCTATGCCATGGAACGGCATCATGACCTGATCGCGCGGACCGCGATGACGCCGGGCGTCACGGCGCGCGTGCTGGGCTATTCGCTCGACGGGCAGACGATCGATTGCGTCGAACTGGGCGACGGGCTGCTGCAGGTCTGGCTCTATGGCCGTCAGCATCCCGGCGAGACGATGGCCGAGTGGTGGATGGAAGGCGCGCTGGACATGCTGACCGACCCGCATGCGCCGATCGCGCGGGCGCTGCGCCAGCGTTGTACCTTTCACGTCGTGCCGAACATGAACCCGGACGGGTCCTCCCGCGGTCATCTGCGCACCAACGCGGTCGGCACCAACCTGAACCGCGAATGGCATGCGCCGTCGCCGGAACGCAGCCCGGAAGTGCTGTGCGTGCGCGATGCCATGGACGCGACCGGCGTGGATTTCGCGATGGACGTCCACGGCGACGAAGCCATCCCCTATGTCTTCATCGCCGGGTTCGAGGGGATTCCGGCCTGGACCGAGGCGCAGGGTGCGCTCTACACCCGCTACCGCGAGACGCTGGCCCGCCGCACGCCCGATTTCCAGGTGCAGCACGGCTATCCGATCACGGGCCCGGGCCGCGCCAACCTGTCGATGTCCACCAACCAGCTCGCCGAACGCTTCGGCTGCGTCGCGATGACGCTGGAAATGCCGTTCAAGGACAATGACGACCTGCCGGACCCGGATTATGGCTGGTCGCCCGGTCGGTCGATGCGGCTGGCGGAGGATTGCCTTGCGGCCCTATGGGAAATGATCGACGTCCTACCCGCCGCGCCGCGCGGCGGAACCACGCGCTGACGGAGTTCCTGCATGCCGACACTCGTCCTGATCCGCCACGGCCAGTCCGCCTGGAACCTGGAAAACCGCTTCACCGGGTGGTGGGACGTGAACCTGACGGAACTGGGCGTGCAGGAAGCGCAGGAAGCCGGTGCGGCGATGGCGGCGGCGGGGCTGGATTTCGACCTCGCATTCACCAGTGTGCAGACCCGCGCCATCAAGACGCTCAACATCGCGCTGGAGGCGATGGGCCGGCTGTGGTTGCCGGTCGAAAAGGACTGGCGGTTGAACGAGCGCCATTATGGGGGGCTGACCGGGCTCAACAAGGCCGAGACCGCGGCGCTGCACGGCGAGGAACAGGTCCATGTCTGGCGCCGCTCCTTCGATATCCCGCCGCCGGTGTCGGAGGCGGAAAGCGCCTATGACCTGAGCGGCGATCGGCGCTATGCCGGCATCGCGGTCCCGAATACCGAGAGCCTGAAGGACACGATCGCCCGCGTGCTGCCTTATTGGGAGGCGCGGATCGCGCCGGAGCTGCGGGCCGGCAAGCGGGTCGTGATCTCTGCCCATGGCAATTCGCTGCGAGCGCTGGTGAAGCATCTGTCGGGTATTTCCGATGCCGACATCGCGTCGCTGGAGATCCCGACCGGCAAGCCGATCGTCTATCAGCTAGATGACGCGTTGAACGAAGTCGAACATTATTATCTGCATGAGCGTGCGGCTGGATAGCAGGCGTCCACAACCGAACCGTATCCCAGCGCAGGCGGGGATCCAGTTCCAAGCTCCGAACTGGATCCCCGCCTGCGCGGGGATACGGAAAAGGCCAATTGAATGACCGATTCGTCCGTACCTACCCCCCCCATCGGCATCATCATGGGCAGCCGCTCCGACTGGGACACGATGCGCCACGCCGCCGAGACGCTTCTCGCGCTCAATGTGTCGCATGAGGTGAGGGTCGTTTCCGCGCACCGCACGCCGCAGCGGCTCTACGACTATGCCACCACCGCCGCGGCGCGCGGGTTGCGGGTGGTGATCGCGGGCGCGGGCGGCGCGGCGCATCTGCCGGGCATGGCGGCGGCGATGACGCGGTTGCCGGTGCTGGGCGTGCCGGTGGAATCCAAGGCGTTGAGCGGCATGGACAGCCTGTTGTCGATCGTCCAGATGCCGGCCGGCATCCCGGTCGGTACGCTGGCGATCGGCAAGGCGGGCGCAGTGAATGCCGCGTTGCTGGCCGCCGCGATGCTGGCCACCACCGACGCGGCGCTGGCGGACCGGCTGGATGCATGGCGGCAGGCGCAGACCGATGCAGTCGACGAGACGCCGGAATGATCCTGCCGCCGGCCTCCACCATCGGTATCGTCGGCGGCGGCCAGCTTGGCCGGATGCTGGCCGTCGCGGCGTCGCGGTTGGGCTACCGTGTCCACATCTTCGCGCCCGACGCCTATTCCCCGGCGGCGGAGGTCGCCGCGGCGTTCACCCGCGCCGCCTATGACGATGCCGATGCGCTGCGGATTTTTGCCGAGGGCGTCGATGTCGCGACCTATGAGTTCGAGAACATCCCGGTCGCGACGCTGGAGACGTTGGAGCAGCATGTTCCGCTTCACCCCAGTCCGCATGCGATTGCGGTCGCGCAGGACCGGCTGGCGGAAAAGACGTTCGTCGCGGGTCTTGGCGTCCGGGTCGCGCCGTGGGCCCCGGTCGACGATCGCGCGATGCTGACCACCGCGATCGCGCAGGTCGGGACACCCGCGATCCTGAAGACACGTCGTTTCGGCTATGACGGCAAGGGGCAGGGGCGGATCGCCGTGCCCGCCGATGCGGATGCCGCCTGGGATGCGATCGGCGAGCGTCCCGCCGTCCTGGAAGGGCATGTCGCGTTCGACCGGGAATTTTCGGTGCTGCTGTGTCGCGGGATCGATGGCGGCGTCGTGACCTGGGATACGCCCGACAATGTCCATGTCGACGGAATCCTGGCGAAATCGACCGTGCCCGCCACCGGCATCGTCGCGGTACAGGCGGCGGAGGCGACCGCGATCGCCACGCGCATCGCCACCGCGCTCGATTATGTCGGGACGCTGGCCTGTGAATTCTTCGCCGCGCCGGACGGACCGGTCTTCAACGAAATGGCCCCGCGGGTGCACAATAGCGGCCACTGGACGATCGAGGGCGCGCGGACATCGCAGTTCGAGAACCATATCCGGGCGGTGTGCGGCCTGCCGCTGGGCGGAACCGACACCCTGTATCCCCGTGTCGAAATGCAGAATCTGATCGGCGACCAGGCGCATGCCTGGCTCGATATCCTGTCCGACCCTGCGGCCCACCTCCACCTGTACGGCAAGGCGGAAGCCCGGCCGGGGCGGAAGATGGGCCATGTCACGCGCCTGCTGGAATAAGGCTCGCCCCCGGTTGCCAAAATCTTGAGGCCGGCGCGCTTTTCCTGGTGGAAACGAGCCGGCCTTGTCGGTCAGGCGTCGGCGGACTCCAGCGCCGGATAGTCGACATACCCCTCCGGCCCCTGGCTGTACCACGTCCGGGGATTGTCCCGGTTGAGCGGTGCGCCCATGCGCAGCCGTTCGGGAAGATCGGGGTTGGCGAGGAAGGTCCGGCCGAACGCGATGGCGTCGGCAACCCCGGAATCGAGCGCAGCCTGAGCCTTTTCGCGATCGTCATAGTCGGAATTCAGCACCAGCGTGCCGGTGAAGACCTTGCGGATGTCCGGCGACAGTCGTGAAACGTCGGTCTTGCCGAAGGTGCCGTCGGGGCCGGGTTCGCGCAATTCCAGAAAGCCGATGCCGAGGTCGGACAGCATGGCGGCCGCGGCGGTGAACAGCGGCTGCGGATTGCTGTCGTCGACGCCCTGCGAATCGCCATTGGGGGACAGGCGCACGCTGGTGCGGCCGGCGCCGGCGACCGCGATCACGCGCTCGGTCACTTCCCGCAGCAGGCGGATGCGGTTTTCGATGCTGCCGCCATAGCGATCGGTCCGGAAGTTGGCGTTGTCGCGCAGGAACTGGTCGATCAGATAGCCATTGGCAGCATGGATCTGGACCCCGTCAAAGCCAGCGTCGCGCGCGTTCCGGGTGGCGGTCGCATAATCGTCCAGCAACCGCGGGATCTCGCTGAGTTCGAGCGGGCGGGCGGTTTCGAAATCCTGCTTGCCGTCGTAGGTATGCGCCTGGCCGGCGGTCGCGGTGGCCGACGACGAGACCGGCTGCGTCCCGATCACCGAACTATGGACCTGACGCCCCATGTGCCAAAGCTGCGCCACGATCCGGCCACCGGCGGCGTGGACGGCGGCGGTGACGGGCTTCCATGCCTCGACCTGCTCCTGCGACCACAGGCCGGGGGCATAGGGCCAGCCAAGCCCTTCCTGGCTGATCCCCGTCGCTTCGCTGATGATCAGCCCGGCGCTGGCGCGCTGGCGGTAATAGTCGATCATCAATGCGGTCGGGACGTGCGTGCGCGTGGCGCGTCCGCGGGTGAGCGGCGCCATCAGCACGCGATTGGGCGCGGCGATGTCGCCGATCTGGATCGGATCGAACAGGTTCGGCATGGGCTATCCTTCGATGATGACGTTGGACGGCAGATAGGAAGCCGGTGACCGCCCCGCACCACGCCGCACCGCAGAAAAGCTTTTGCCGTACAAAGAAGCCGGCTGGCCGGCATCATCGCCGGCTTGGTGTTGCACGGGCTTCGTCCTATGATCGGGTGATGACCGACAGCACCCTGAATCCGGCGGACGCGCCCGACGCCCTTTCCCCCGATGCGATGACGCTGGACGAACTGCGTGTCGCGCTGGCGCCGATCCTGCCGTTCCATGCCGCGTTCGATGGCTGGGGCGCGGAGGCACTGGCGCAGGCGGCGCAGGAACTGGGTGTTCCCGCCGACCGTGCGGCGTTGGCATTCCCCGACGGCGCGATCGGCATGATCGATGCCTGGTTCGCGGCGATCGATGCCGACATGGCGGTACGCGCACCGGCGCCGATGCTGGCGGCGCGCAAGATTCGAGACCGGATCACGCGGCTGGTGTCCGCGCGGCTCGACGCGATGGAGATGCACCGGGAGGCGTTGCGGCGGGCGCTGGCGATCCTGGCGATGCCGCAAAATGCGCTTCGTGCGGCCCGACTCGGCTGGCGCGCGGCGGATGCGATGTGGCGGCTGGCGGGGGATACCGCGGTCGACCTGTCGCATTATACCAAGCGGCTGACCCTGGCGGGGGTCTATGCCACGACGATCCTGGTGTTCGTCGATGACGCGAGCGAGGACTTTGGCGACACGCGCGCCTTCCTGGATCGCCGGATCGCGGGCGTGATGCGGTTCGAACGGGTCAAGGCGCAGCTGAAGCCCGACACCGATCGCATGTTCAGCCCGGTCCGGTTCCTGGGGCGGTTGCGGTATCCGGCATCCTGACGACCGCCCGACGATGGGGCTGGCATTTCCTTGTGAGTAATGATAATCGTTCGCAAGAAAATGTGAATGGACGCCATGCGCCTGAACGATTTGCCTCCCCATGAAGCCGCGACGATCCGGGTGATCGACTGGTCCGCGCTGAAGGCCAGCGAGGCACGGCGGATGCGCGAACTGGGCTTCGACGAAGGTGTGCGGGTCGAGACGCTGCACCGCGGGCCGGTGGGCATGGATCCGATCGCATGCCGGGTCGGCCGGATGACGATCGCCTTGCGCCGGGCGACCGCCGCGGCGGTGTCGGTCGATCCGTACCCCATGGCGGCGGAGTGAACCCGGCACCGCTGGTCGCGCTCGTCGGAAATCCGAATGCCGGCAAGAGCGCGCTGTTCAACGCGCTGACCGGTGCGCGGCAGAAGGTCGGCAACTATCCCGGCGTCACCGTGGAACGGAAATCGGGGCGGATGGCGTTGCCCGATGGCCGTCCGGTGGAACTGGTCGACCTGCCCGGCACCTACAGCCTGGATCCCGCCAGCCCCGATGAACAGGTGACGCGCGACGTCGTGGTCGGTCGCCAGGAAGGCGAGCGACTGCCGTCGGCGCTGGTGGTCGTGCTGGACGCGACCAATCTCGACAATCATCTGCGCTTCGCACTCCAGCTGATCGCGC
Source organism: Sphingomonas sp. (assembly GCF_036387535.1). GTDB lineage: Bacteria > Pseudomonadota > Alphaproteobacteria > Sphingomonadales > Sphingomonadaceae > Sphingomonas_R. Next base: position 247 of record NZ_DASVTO010000103.1, on the reverse strand, counting down.
TCGGTCTGCCGGTGGTGGTGGCGCTGAACATGGTCGACATGGCGAAGCGCGACGGGCTGACCATTGATGTCGCGGCGCTGTCCGCGGCGCTCGGCGTACCTGTGGTGGAAACGGTCGCGGTCCGGCGGCAGGGGATGGACGCGCTGAAGACCGCGTTGGCCGATGTGGTCGGCGATGGCACGCGCACCGTCCGGGCCGGCGCGCCGCCCGAACAGGACATCATCAGCCTGCAGCGCCGCGCCCGTGC
>NZ_DASVTO010000102.1:0-32195 GCF_036387535.1 Sphingomonas sp. | reverse complement strand
CATCTTCACGCTGCAAAAGCAGGTACGGCGCGACCAGCGACCACTCCTCGGCGCTGACGTCAGACGGATACGGCTTGCGGAAAATGCTCATCCAATACTGGATGAATCACACCCGCTTCCAAGTCCATAACAGCCTCTAGGCGGGCGCCCGACGCCTGATCAGCACGCGCACGCTGTCGCGCTTGTGGCTAAATAGATTGTCCATAATCACTAATCGCTGGGGCGGAGATCGGGCATGAGGACCTGACTAACATAGGCTTCGGACCAGTTGCCGTTGATCGGCCAGTCGAGTGCCATCGGCGCGACCATCCCGGTCATGCGCAGCCCGGCAACCAGCGTGGTCGTCTTGCGATGCCCGTGTGGGTAGCCCATCCGCAGCCGCTCGCTCCGGCGGCAGCGGCCGTGGCTGCGTGTCATATTGGTGGCTGTGCACGTCTCGTCGATGAAGACCAGCCGCTGGGCATCGAGATTGAGTTGCCCTTCGATCCATGCCTCGAACTGGCTCAGGACGTCAGGGCGGTCCTGCTGGCATGAGCGATCTTTTTTGCGCGCGATCCCATGCCGGTGCAGCATCGAAATCGCCACCGTCACGCCCGCTACGCCCAGTTCGCGCGGTAACTCGTCCAGCGTGATGTCAAGGCGTGCGGCGTGCAGCGCCAGAACCATGATACGGAGCGACCGTGTGTCGCGCCCTGCGGCTTGGCGGCATAGCCGCCAGTGTGGCGACGCTGGTCGTGCCAGCGGATCACCGTAGAGGCCGACTCTCGGAACCGCTTCGCCGCAGCCCGGCAGTTCACCCCTTCATCAACCGCGGCCAGTGCCCGCAAACGCAGATCGATTCATAACGGCTTGCACATCCATACTGACCTCCACCCAACCAGCACCCTGAATCAGATCCGCACCTTCAAGATCCGCACCTTCATAGGAATCCCCGATTGACTCACAGCCGGAAGAAACCGCTCTAAAGCGGGATATTCACCTGATCACAGGTCACCATCTTCCCGGCGGTGCGTCCGTCCTTTAGGTTCGCGGCCACGGTGTTCCGGAATGGCGTTCGAAGCGGTGACGGATTGCACATCGCACTTGGGGATCAAGATGGTGGATATGACTTCGGCTTCTGCTTGTTCAGCTCGCCCCGCCTGGGCACGGGTCGGTCGTGGCCCGGCGATCTTGCTGCTCGCATGTGGGTTGTCGGCCTGCGGCGGCGGCGGCAAGGTGACGCTGCCCGCTCCGCCGTCCGTCCCGATCGCGCTGTCCACGCCGCCGCCGGCCCCGGCCATTCTGGTCGCGACGCCGGGTCTCAGCGCGGCGCAGCGCACCGCGCTGATTTATGATCTGCTGAATGCCGGACGCGCGGATCAGGCGCGGATCGAAATCCTGCGCCTGATGTCGGACTATCCGGACAACAAGGTCGCGGCCGATCTGCTCCAGCAGGTTCAGGCCGACGCCAAGACACTCTACGGCAGCGACAGCTTCGCGTATGAGGTCAAGCCCGGCGAGACCTTTCCGATCCTCGCCTCGCGATATCTGGGCGCCGGATCCAGATTTTACGGTCTGGCCCGGTACAACGGCATCGCCGTGCCATCCTCGCTGCAACCGGGGCAGACGATCATGATCCCGGGCCGCCCGCGCGCGCCGGCCGTCATCCGCGAACCGCGCCGCCCGCGGCCGCCACGCGGCGGGATCGCGCCCGGTACGGCCGAAGGAACGCCGCCACCCGCGGCCGAGGCGCCGCGCGCTGATCCCGCCCGTGCCGCTCGCCTGCGCCGTGCGGGACTGGAACAGATGGCGGCCGGTTCGATCGGCCGCGCCGTCGGCTTGCTACAACGTGCCGCCGCGCTCGACCCGGCCAACGCCGCCATTGCCGCCGACCTCGACCGTGCCCGCCGCATCCAGTCCACCGTCAACAGCCGCCAATAGGGTGCGGCGTTTCGAGGAACTGGTCTTGCAGCAAAGCCCAGGACACCAGCCCCGGGTGGATTGGGATATAACCGGACCGGTCCGGCCTTAGCGATAGTCCCCCGGCCCCACCAGGGTATGATCCTCGTCCTCGTCGTGCGGCCAGGTCTTGGCCGACGGCGAGGCGACCGCCTCAGGCTCAGGCTCAGGCTCAGGCTCAGGCTCAGACTGGGCCTGCACCACCAACACCGGTTGCGCGGCCGGGGGTTCGACGCGGGGTCCGGTGGCGTCCGCCGGCATGGCGATCTGCGTTCCCGAAAGTGGATCGTCCTCTTGCGGCGGCAAAGGCGGGACCGGCCGGTCAGGCACCACCGCGCTCGGACCGGTTACCGGCGATGTCGACAGCGCGACCGACGCCGGTCCTGGCGTTTGCACCACCTCCTCCATCAACAGCGCTTCGGCAGAATTCAGTCGTTCCTCCATCGATTGCGCCACCATGTTGACACCATCGAACAGCTCGCCAAATTCGTCCCGCCGATGATGCGAAATCCGGAAGTCGAGATTGCCGCGTGCGACTTCCAACAAGGCCGACCGCAACCGGCGGATCGGCTGTGCCAGCAGCCGCGCGGTCAGGAAAGTGCCGCCTGCCACCGCGCCGATCGTCACCACCGCCAGCAACAGCAGCATCCATTTCGACAGGTTGAGCGCGGATTCTAGTTCCGCCTTGCTCACGCCGACATCGACCTTCCCGAACCCCTGCCCTGCATACAGGATCGGCCGCACGAAACGGTAGCTGCGGCTCCCAGTGGTGCTGATCTGGATCATGCCGCGCCGGGCGACGATCGGTTCTCCGGTCGCCGCGCGATAGGGTTTGCCGACCAGTGCCGGGTCCGTGGCGGCCCGCACGATCCCGCCCGCATCCGCAACGATGATATGGCGCACGTTCGGGTCTGTCGATGCGCTCTGCACGAACGCCTCCACGGGTACCCAGTCCTGGCGGTCGGGCGGCAGTGTCGCATTGTCCGCGGCACGCAATGCGGCATTGTTCGCAACGAATGCCGACACCGCGCTACCCGCCGTCAGCGCGACCTGCTCCATCGCCTGCCGCTGTCGCACCAGCACCGTGCCGACTGCGATCGCCAGCACGATGCTGGTGATCAGCGCCAGGATCAGCGTCAGTCGCACCTGAAGCGGCAGATAGCTGCGCCGCGCCGCTGCTTCCGCCGACACGGCCTTGCTGACCGATAGCTCCAGCCGCAGCGCATCCGCCAGCCGCCGCCCATCGGCGAAGCGCATCGCCGGCTGCTTGGCCATCGCCTTCTGGATGATGAACTGCAACCCGCGCGGCGTTTCCGGGGCAATTTCGGACAGCGGCGCCGGGTCGGCATGCGCGATCTGTGCGGTCAGCGTCGCTGCGCTCGCGCCCGGAAACGCCCGCTGCCCCGATGCCAGTTCATACAGTACGACGCCAACGGAAAAGATGTCGCTGCGCCCGTCGAGATCCCGGCCCATCGCCTGTTCCGGGCTCATGTAACGCGGCGTCCCGACGATCTGGCCGATCTGCGTCTTCAGGCTCTCCCGCTCGAACAGCGGATCGGCCTCGGCCACGCGCGCAATCCCGAAATCCAGCAGCTTGATCGTCTTGCGATCGGGCGACAATATGATGTTGGACGGCTTTACGTCGCGGTGCACGACGCCCTGCGCATGTGCGTAATGCAGCGCATCGGCCAGTTGCACCCCGATGTGCATCGTCTCCGCCGGTGTCACCGCACCCCGCTTCATCACTTCGGACAGCGGTTCACCGTCCAGCAATTCCATGACGATGAACGGATATCCGTCGATCTCGCCCACGTCGAACACCGTGACGATCCCGGGATGCGACAGCGCGCCCGCCGCCTGCGCCTCCCGCAGGAACCGCACGGCATATTCGCGGTCCTGGCGATATTCCGCCTTCAGCACCTTGATCGCCAGCGGACGCGAGATGTGGGGATCATAGGCGCGATAGACATCGGCCATGGCGCCCTCGCCGATCTGTTCCTGTATGCGGTATCGTCCGACCAGTTCCAGCAACCGCTCGACCCCTTCTCCAGCGATGATTTTCGGCTACCAGATCGCCATGCCGCTGACTAGGCTCGCGGGTTGACCGCGCCGGATCAACTGGATAGCGACTTGCCCATCGGATATTCGCTGAGGTGCGACGGCGTTGGACGACCGCTACGGAATTGCCGCGATGCTGATCCCGATCGCCGATGATGCGACCGGCGTCGGCGCGGATCCGCGTGGCGGCGGACCGAATGCGGAACTCTATCTGCGGCTGAAGGATCTGCGCGCCACCGCACGCGGGGCGGAGCGCGAGGCGATTGCGGCGGGCGACCCTACGCTCGCGCCGCTCCAGGCTGGCCTGCGTCATTGGGTTGCCGTGATCGACGACGGCACGCGGTATATCACCACGTTTTCGAAGGATCTGCAGGTCGCATCCTGGATCGCCGAAGCTTGGCTCCGAACCGATTCCTTTGCAGGCATCGCCTCCGGCTTTGCGCTGATGGCGGGGCTGATCGAGCAGTTCTGGGATGCCGGCCTCTATCCGGTTGAGGATGAGGACGGGGTGGAAACCCGACTTGCGGCCTTGTTCGGCCTGTTCGGTCGTGGGGATCAGCCGCTCCTGCTGCAGCCCATCAAGCTGCTGCCGCTGTCGGACGTCGGCGATCCGCCACCGGCGCTCTGGACGGCGGAGGTCGCGCGCGCGGTCACGGTCCGCCACGACGATCCGGAAATGCGCGAGCAGTTGATGGATCGCCGCAACAAGACGATCTCGGCGATCGGCGACGATATCGCACGGGCCACGCCGGCCTTCATGCGCGCGATCATCACGGCATTGGAAGCCTCTTTGGTCGAACTCGACCGGCTGATGGGAGCGATCGACGAACGTACCAGCCTCGGCCGCTTCGGATCGCAGGTCGCGCAACCGCTAGAGGCCGCGCTCGGCCTATTGCGCGAACATGGCCGCCCGGCGCCTGCGGACAATGATGCCGCGGAGACGCCCGTAACGCCGCAAGGCGATGATACTCCGGTGGCGCAGGCGCCGAAACGGGCCGATCCTGCGCATGATCGTGCGACCGCGCTGGCGACCTTGTCCGAGATTGCGGCCTTCTTCGAACGCACCGAACCGCAATCGCTGACCGGATCGAGCTTGCGAGAAGTCGTGCGACGCGCCAACCTGCCACTTGATATGTTGATGGCGGAGCTTCTGCCGTCGTCGGAGCAGCGGACCATGTTCCTGCTCCGCGCCGGCATCAAGACCAGCCGCGACGATACTGACTCCTACTAGGGGAACGACCAATGCAGAGCGTCCATGACAAGCTGAAGCGGGTACGCAAGCCCCGCGTCCACATCACCTATGATGTCGAAACCGAAGGCGCGGCCGAGGTCAAGGAACTGCCGTTCGTCGTCGGCGTGATGGGCGATTTCTCGGGTGATCCGACCGAGCCGCTCAAGCCATTGAAAGAACGCAAGTTCATCCAGATCGACCGTGACAATTTCGATCAGGTCATGCGCCGCATATCGCCCGGCCTCCGCATGCGCGTCGACAATACGCTGAAGGGTGACGGCAGCGAACTGGCGGTAGACCTGAAATTCGAATCGATCGAGGATTTCGAACCCGGTCGCGTCGTCAATCAGGTCGAACCGCTGCGCAAGCTGCTCGAAACCCGCAACAAGCTGCGCGACCTGATGTCGAAGGCGGACAGTTCGGAACAGCTCGAAACCCTGCTCGAATCGATCCTGCAGGACGAGACCCAGCTTGCCGCGCTGCGTGCCGAATTGGGTACGTCTGCTCCGGGAAAGGAATGATCCATGGCCGATAACAGCATCGCCGCCCCGGGCGCGACCGCGGGTACGACCACCACCCACTATGCCGACGGCAAGAGCCTGCTCGATCAGGCGATCGGCGCCACCCGCCAGACCGAGCCGGATCAGGTCGAGGCGCTGTTGCGTGCGCTGACCGATCAGGCGTTGGAAGGCACGGTCAGCTTCTCCAAGAACCTGACCGTGACGATGCGCGATGCGATCGACGCGATCGATCGGCAACTGTCGACCCAACTCGCGGCGATCATGCATTCCGAGAAGTTCCGCACGCTGGAAGGCACGTGGCGCGGGCTGCACTATCTGGTCATGAACAGCGAGACCGGGCGCGATCTCAAGATCCGGGTCATCAACGCCAGCAAGAAGGATCTGGCGCGCGATCTTGAAAAGGCGGTCGAGTTCGACCAGAGCACGCTGTTCAAGAAGATCTACGAGAATGAATTCGGTACCCCCGGTGGCGAGCCCTATAGCGCGCTGATCGGCGACTATTATTTCGGTGCCGGTCAGGAGGATATAGAACTGCTGCGCAACATTTCCGGTGTTGCGGCCGCGGCGTTCGCACCGTTCATATCGGCTGCGGGGCCGCAGATGTTCGGGTTCGAGAATTTTGAGGAGCTATCCAAGCCGCGTGATCTGGCCGAAAAATTCCAGGCGACGGAATATGCGAAATGGCGCGGCTTCCGCGACACGGAAGACGCGCGCTTCGTCACGCTGACCATGCCGCGCGTCCTCGCACGCCAGCCTTACGGATCGGAAACCCGGTCGGTCGACTCCTTCAATTATGAAGAAGCACCGATCGCCGCCGACGGCGCGCCGCGCGCGATGGCGCATGACGATTATTGCTGGATGAACGCCGCCTACGCGCTGGCGACCAAGATGAACGCCGCTTTTTCCGAAACCGGTTGGACCACCGCGATCCGCGGGGCGGAGGGCGGCGGCAAAGTTTCCGATCTGCCGACGCATCAATTCGTGTCGGACGATGGCGACCTGTCCGAACAATGCCCAACCGAAATCGCGATTACCTCGCGCCGGGAAAAGGAGCTGTCCGATCTCGGATTCCTGCCGCTGTCGCATTATAAGAACACCGATTATGCGGTGTTCTTCGGTGCGCAAACGACGCAGAAACCGAAGAAATATGATCGGCCGGAAGCGACCGAGAACGCCGCTATCTCCGCACGCCTGCCCTACATCATGGCCAGCTCGCGCTTCGCCCATTATCTGAAGGTCATGGCGCGCGACAAGATCGGTTCCTTCATGGAGATCGACGATGTCTCGTCCTGGCTGAACCGCTGGATCCTGAACTATGTCAATGCGGCCGAGGGTGGCGGTCAGGAGATCCGCGCCAAATTCCCGCTGCGCGAAGGTCGGGTGGAGGTGACGGCGGTCCCCGGCGCGCCGGGCAGCTATAACGCTGTCGCCTATCTTCGCCCCTGGTTGCAGATGGAGGAGTTGACCGCATCGTTGCGGCTGGTAGCGCGTATTCCGCAGAAGTCCTGATGCACGCTGGTGCTTGACGCGGTCGCTCCGCCGAACGCGGCGGCAGATGGTCAGTCGCTCCGCCGCCGCATCGATCGGGCGATCGCCACGATCGATGCGGCGCTGTCGGAACAGCTGAACCGCATCCTCGCCCACCCCCGCTTCGCCGCGCTCGAATCGGCGTGGCGCGGGGTGGCCTGGCTGGCGCAGGAGGTTGGGGCCGACGGCATGACGCGGATCCGGCTGCTCGATGCCCGCTGGCCGGAAATCGCACGCGATCTCGAACGCGCGGTGGATGTGGATCACAGCGCGCTGTTCGATCATCTCTACAGCCAGGAATATGACATGCCCGGCGGCGTGCCCTTCTCGCTGCTGCTCGGCCTCTACGCCATCCGCCACCGCCCCTCCCGCACCGCGCCGGTCGATGATATCGCGGTGCTGCGCCTGTTGTCCCGCGTCGCCGCCGCGGCGTTCGTGCCGGTCATCCTCGATGCCGCGCCCGCGCTGTTCGGTATCGACGACATGGCCGATCTCGATCTCCGACAGTCGCTGGTTCCCGGCTTCCGGCAGGAAGAATATCTCCGCCTGCAATCCTTTCAGCAAAGTCCCGACGCACGCTTCGTCGGTATCGTCGCCCCTCGCATCCGCCTGCGCGGCCCCTGGGCGGGGCGCGCGGTCGCCCGCTGCGGCTTCCGCTACGAACCCGATCCGCGCAATGTCCTGTGGGGGCCGGGCGCCTTCGCCTTCGGGCATATCTGCCTGCACGCGTTCAACGATTATCGCTGGCTGGCGGCGATCCGCGGCACGGTGCGCGATCATCTCGGCGCCGGCGTCGTCGCGACCTTGCCCGTGGCGGATTTCGCGACCGATGCGCCGGGCAAAATCGTCCGTTTCCCTTTGGAGGTGCATGTCTCCGAAACGCTCGACCGCGAAATGGCGGATGCCGGCTTCCTCTGCCTGCGCCGCGTCAAGGGCACGCCCTGGATCGCGATCCACAACATGCCGTCGCTGCATCGCCCCGCCGGCGCCTATGCGACCGAAATCGCGCGCACCAACGAACGGCTCGGCGCGATGCTCAACTATATCCTCTGCGTCTCGCGCTTCGCCCATTATATCAAGATCATCGGCCGCGAATGGATCGGCGCCTTCCATTCCGCCGACGAATGCGAACGCCGACTCCAACGCTGGCTGAACGGCTTCACCAGCGCCGGCGACGATCTCTCGTTCGAAACCAAGGCGCGCTATCCGTTGCAGGAGGCGCGGATCGCGGTCCGCGACGTGGTCGGCAAGCCGGGCTCCTATGAATGTCAGGTCGCGCTCAAACCGCATTTCCAGCTCGACCAGGCGATTTCCGAATTCCACCTCGTCACCATCATCCAGGAGCCGCGTGGCGCATGACAGACCGAACCGATCCCACCGGTCCCGCCGCGCTGATCCGCGCCGGCCGGCTGGATGAGGCCCGCGCCGCGCTGGTCGCCCGGGTCAAGGCCGCCCCCGCCGACGCGCGCCCGCGCCTCGATCTGGCCGAACTGCTGATCATACTCGGCGATTATGAGCGGGCCGACACCCATGCCGATGCCGCCTCCACGCTCGATCCCGCGATCGCGCTGCCGACCGCGCTCACCCGCCAGCTGATCCGCGCCGCGACCTGGCGGCGCGAGACGTTCGAACAGCGCCGCCCACCCGAACTCGTCACCGATCCCGATCCCGCTACGGTGGCCGCGATCGCCCGCCTCGCCGGCGCCCCTGCGGTCGATGCGGACCCGGCCGACACGGCCTTGGTCGTCGATGGCACCCCCGCCATCCTGCGCGACCTCGATGATCGCACCGCCGGCGTACTCGAAGTGCTGACCAGCACCGGAAATTATATCTGGGTTCCCTACGCCCAAATCGCGGCGCTCCGCATCGCGAAGCCCGGACGCCTGCGCGATCTGATCTGGCGGCAGGCGGAGTTGGACGTCGTCGGCGGCCCCAGCGGCGTCGTCTATCTGCCCGCGCTCTATTATGCCGCGCCGGACGAACAGACCGACGCCCACCGCCTCGGCCGCGCCACCGATTGGATCGAAACCGGCGACGACGCGCGCGGCATCGGCCTGCGCACCTTCCTGGTCGGGGACGACGCGTGCAGCTTGGACGAAATCACCGAGATCGCGGCCGTCGCCTGACATGGCCAACGGCTCGCTCCTCGATCGGCTGATGGACCGCGGCGACGGCGACCGGCTGTCGCTCGGCACGCTGCGCGAACATCTGCGCCGCGATCTGGAAGCGATGCTCAACAGCCGCCGGCACCTGCTCTCCTGGTCGCCCGATCTCGATCAGCTCGATCAGTCGCTGCTCAACTACGGGCTCGACGACCTGTCGAACGAAGCGCTGTCGTCCAGCGATTTCCGCGCGCGGTTCGTGGAGGATGTCGAACGGCTCGTCCGCCGGCTGGAACCCCGGATCGGCCGGTTCGAAGTGGAAATCCTGCCCAATGCCGACGAACTGGATCGCACCCTCCGCTTCCGGATCAGCGGCGTCGTGATCCTGTCGGGCGAGCGGCAGGAGCTGCATTTCGACAGCCATGTCGATCCCGTCCGCGCCCAACTCGTGATGCGGGGCTGACCGATGCTCGACGATCTTCTGCCTTTTTATAACAGCGAACTGCGCTTCATGCGCGACATGGCGAAGGCGTTTGCCGAGGCGAACCCCAAGATCGCCGGCAATCTGCGTATCTCCGCCGATGCGGTCGACGATCCGCATGTTGCCCGCCTGATCGAGGGTTTCGCCTTTCTCAACGCGCGCATCCGGATGAAGCTCGACGATGATTTTCCCGAGCTGACGACCGCGATGCTGGACATCCTGCATCCGCACTATCTCCGCCCCTTCCCCTCGACCGCGATCATGGAGGTCGCGCCCCGCACCGGCATGACCGCGCACCGCATCCTGCCGGCCGGGACCGAAATCCTGACCGAGCCGGTGGACGGCGAACCGGTCCGCTTCCGCACCGCCTATCCGATCGATCTCTGGCCGATCGAACTGACCGCCGCGCGCGTCAGCGGCCTGCCGTTGCAGGCGCCCCGCAACCCGCGGGCGCCCAACGCCGCCGCCGTGCTGCGCCTGTCGCTGCAGTCCACCACCACCGATGTGCCGTTCAGCGCGCTCGGCGTCGATACCCTCCGCTTCCACATCCACCGCGATGCCCGCACCGCCCAGATGCTGTACGAACTGGTGGTTGGCGGGACGATATCGATCGCCCTGGCCGACAGCGCGGTCGATGACGATCCGGTGCTGCTGGATCGTGCTGCCGTCCGTGCCGTGGGGTTCGACGAAGCCGAATTGCTGCTCCCGCTCGCGACGGGCGCCGATCCTGCGCATGCGCTCCTTACCGAATATTTCGCCTTTCCCGAAAAATTCCTGTTCTTCGATATCGGCGGCCTGTCGGCCAAGACGCTGCGCGACGCGGGCGAGACACTGGAAATCTTCCTCTATCTCGACCGGTTCGACGCCAGCCTCGAACGGCTGGTGACGAAGGAGGATTTCCGGCTCTTCGCCACCCCCGTTATCAATCTCTTCCCGCAGCCCGCCGAACCGGTGCGCCTCAATCCCGGCCGCTACGAACATCGCATCGTCGCGGACGCACGGCGCGAATCGACCACCGAAATCTATGCGATCGATCAGGTCCGCGTCGCCGACCGCGCCGGCATCGAACAGGCCTATCGCCCCTTCTTCGCGATCGGGCGCGATCGTGAAACCGACGACCTCCGCTATTGGCAGGTCAATCGCCGCGAAAGCCTCCATGCGGCTGGCGGCGGCGATGTCTGGTTGGCGACGGTCGATACGTCGGGCCAGTCCGTCGCCGATGCCGATCATGTCGCGTCGATCGACTGCACCTGCACCAACCGTGATCATGCGGCCAATCTGCCGTTCGGCGGCGGCCGCCCGACGCTCAGCCTCACCCAGTCCAGCGCGCTGATCGACCGCGCGACGCTGGTCACCGCCCCCACCGCCACGCTGCGCCCGAAACGCGGGCATGGCACGCTCTGGCGGCTGGTCTCGCTGCTGTCGCTCAACCAGATGAGCGTCGCCGAACCCGAACTCGCGCTCGACATGGTCCGGGAACTGCTCGGCCTGCACGATCCGGTTGCGGGCAGCGGGCGTCAGGTTGTGGTCGAACGCCTTGTCGCGATCACCAGCCGCCCCGCCACCGCCCGCGCGCCCGCCGGCGGCCGGATCGCCTTCGTTTCGGGAACGGAGATCACCTTGCTGTTCGACGATCGCCGCCTGTCCGGTTCGGGCACCTTCCTGCTCGGCGCGGTGCTCGACCGCGTGTTCGCGTCGATGGCCGCGATCAACGCCTTCAGCCGCACCCGGCTCCAGCTGAAGGGGGAAAAGGACGCGTGGCATAGCTGGCCGTCCCGCACCGGCACTCGCGCGATCCTGTGACGACGCCGGAAACCCTGCCCGCGCCGGTCGCGGCCCCGCCGGCCGGCGCCACCACCACCGACGCCGAATTCTTCCAGGCCGTCCGCCTGATCCTCGACGCCTGTCGATCCGCGCGCGGCCCCGGGCACCAGCTGGGCGACGACACCCGCGCGCCGGACGAACCGATCCGCTTCCACGCCGCCGACGGCATGCGGCATCCCGTTGCCGAAATCACCGACATCGCGCGGAAACATCCCGATGCCGCGATCGACATGACCGTCGCCTTCATGGGCCTGACCGGGCCCAGCGGGGTGATGCCCGATCATTACTCCGATCTGGTGGTCGAACGCCGCCGCGCGCGCGACGAAGGCTTCGGTCAGTTTCTCGATCTCTTCAACCACCGCACGCTCAGCCTGTTCTACCGCGCCTGGGCCAAATACCGCCTGCCCGTGCGGTTCGGGGAGGTCGACGCCAGCGGCCAGCCCGCCGATCCGTTCGCGCGCGCGCTTGCCGCCATCGCCGGACTTTCGGGTGCCGGCGGCGATCCCCGGCTGCTGCCGATGGCCGGCGCGCTGTCGCGGCGGGTTCGGTCGGCGGGGGCGCTCCGCCGCGTCCTCACCGCGCTCTACGATCTGCCGATCGAGATTCTCGAAATGCGCCCGCGCTGGATCCGCATCGATCCCGACGAACGCAGCCGGTTGGGATCGGCCCGGCCCGGCGCCTTTTCGGGACTCGGAACGGATGGCGTGATCGGTACGACCGCGCTCGATCTCACCGGGCGGTTTCGCGTTCGCATCGGCCCGCTCGACCTTCCTACCTTCCGCAGCTTCTTCACGCCCGACGGCCCCCGCCACCAGCTGACGCGCACGATCGCGCTCGCGGTCGGCGGCGCCGTCGATTTCGATCTTCAGCTGGTACTGCGAGGCGACGCCGTACCCGGCCTGCGGCTCAGCGATCCGGCGCGACCCGCGCATCTGGGTCAGAACAGCTGGCTGATCGCCACGCCGGGCACGATCGATCGCGAAGATGCAACATTGCCGGGGCATAGCCCAGCCCGCGCCGCTATTTGAAAAGGCACGGAAAAGGCGGGAACTCCGGCGGCGGTTCGAGGTTCCTGTACCTAAATCAGTCGTTGCGTACCCGTTTCGTGCGCGCGCAAGGGGGGAATTGCAGGGCATGAATCTGAAGACCCTCATCGGACGGCTCGATCCCGCGGCGCGCACGGCGCTGGAATCGGCGGTCGCTCTGGCGATGGGGCGCACCCATTATGATGTCGAGGTCGAACATTGGCTGCTCAAACTGGCCGAGCGGACCAGCGGCCCCGTTCCCACCATCCTCGCGCGCTTCGATATCGATCCCGGCCGCTTGGCGGATCAGCTGACCGCCACGCTCGACCGGTTCAAGACCGGCAATGGCCGCCCGCCCGCGCTGTCCCCACGCATCGTCCGCCTAGTGCGGGAGGCATGGCTGTTCGCCTCGGTCGAACAGGAGGCCGGCAACGTCTCGCCCGGCCATCTGCTGGTGGCGCTGCTCGCCGATCGCGATCTGTCGGCGCTCGCTCGTGATGCCGCGCCGCTGCTCGGCCGGATCAACGCTGAAATCCTGTCGACGCAGTTTGCTGAGATTGCCGACCCGTCCGATCCCGCGACCGCGCCCGCCTCCGCTGGCGGTGAACCCGCCGCCCCACCTTCCTCGACCGGCGGCAAGGCGCTCGATACCTATTGCATCGATCTCACCGCACGCGCCCGCGCCGGCGCGATCGATCCCGTTTTGGGTCGCGATGCGGAAATCCGCCAGATCATCGACATCCTCACCCGTCGCCGGCAGAATAATCCGATTCTAACGGGCGAGGCGGGCGTCGGGAAGACCGCAGTGGTCGAGGGGTTCGCACTTCGGATCGTCGCCGGCGACGTGCCTCCCGCGCTCCAGAATGTCCGGCTGCTCAGCCTCGACATGGGCCTGCTCCAGGCCGGTGCCGGCGTCCGCGGCGAATTCGAGAACCGCTTGAAATCGGTGATCGCGGAGGCGAAGGCATCGCCGACCCCGCTGGTCATGTTCATCGACGAGGCGCACAGCCTGGTCGGTGCGGGCGGCAGCGAGGGCCAGGGCGATGCCGCGAACCTCCTGAAACCCGCGCTGGCGCGTGGCGAACTGCGTACCGTCGCGGCGACCACCTGGGCCGAATACAAGAAATATTTCGAAAAGGACGCCGCGCTCAGCCGCCGGTTCCAGGTCGTGAAGATCGAGGAACCCGACGAGACTGCCGCAATCGGCATGATGCGCGGGCTCGTCGCCACGCTGGAGGGGCATCATGGTGTCCGCATTCTCAACGAAGCTGTGGAGGCCTGCGTGCGCCTGTCCCACCGCTATATCTTCGACCGGCAATTGCCGGACAAGGCGATCAGCCTGCTCGATACCGCCTGCGCCCGGGTTGCGATGAGCCAGGCGGCGACCCCGCCTGCGCTGGAGGACGCCAGTCGCCGGGTTGATGCGCTTGCGGTCGAGCGGGATATTCTCCTGCGGGAGTCGGCCGGCGGGATCGACCATGCCGCCCGGCTCGATACGATTGCGGCGGATCAGGCAGCGATGGTGGACGAGATCGCCCGGCTGAATGCGCGCTGGCAGGCCGAACGCGATCTGGTGGCGGTGCTGAAGGCGGACCGGATTGCACTTGGCAGTGAGGCGTCGGACGAAGCGGCCCGTGTTGCGATGCAGGAACGGACCGCCACCAACATCGCGGCGCTTGAAACGCTGCAGGGCGAGCGACCGATGGTGTTCGACCAGGTCGATCGCAACGCCGTCGCCGATGTCGTCGCACTCTGGACCGGCATCCCGGTCGGCCGGATGGTCGCCGACGAAATTCGTGACGTCCTCAACCTCGAATCGCTGATGGCGCGGCGTATCCGCGGTCAGGATCAGGCACTGGCCGCGATCGGATCGGCCATGCGCGCCTCCCGCGCCGGGCTCACCGACCCGCGCAAGCCCACCGGCGTGTTCCTTATGGTCGGGGTCTCCGGCGTCGGCAAGACCGAGACGGCGCTCACGCTTGCAGACCTGTTCTACGGCGGCGCCAACAACATGACCGTCATCAACATGAGCGAGTTCAAGGAAGAGCATAAGGTTTCGATGCTGCTCGGCGCCCCCCCCGGCTATGTCGGCTATGGCGAGGGCGGCGTGTTGACCGAGGCGGTGCGCCGCAAACCGTTCGGGGTCGTTTTGCTGGACGAAATGGAAAAGGCGCATCCCGGCGTTCAGGACGTCTTTTACCAGTTGTTCGACAAGGGCCGGATCAAGGACGGCCAGGGCCGCGACATCGATTTCCGCAATACCATGCTGATCATGACGTCCAACGCGGGATCGGACATGATCGAAAAGCTCTGTGCCGACCCCGAAACCATGCCCGATGCCGCCGGATTGGCCGCGGCGCTGCGCCCCGCCCTGCTCAATCATTTTCGCCCCGCTTTCCTCGGTCGGGTTACGGTCGTCCCCTATTTTCCGCTTACGTCGGACATCATTCTGGAAATCATCGGTCTGGCGCTGAACCGCGTCGCCGATCGCATCCGCGCCAGCTACGGTGCCACACTGGGCTGGTCCGATGCGGTGGTCGATCTTCTCGCGTCGCGGTGTACCGAAACCCAGAGCGGCGCGCGCAATGTCGAGGCGGTGATCGCAAACGGCATCATACCCGACCTTTCGGCTATGATTTTGCAACAAAGACAGGACAACGCCACCCACAATCATGTCGAAATTGTGGTAGACGCGTCCGGAGGTCTGAAATACAATTGGGCCGTTGCATGAGAGTTTAGGGTGACGATCCTTAAAAGGAACGGACCCGTAACAAGATAGTTGAGGCCACATCCCGTCCATTTCGCAAGGAGGCGCAGATGCCCGTTTACATGAAGCTCGGAAGCCTGAAGGGCGCCGTTACATCCGGTCCGTACAAGGATTGGATTGAAGTCGATTCGTACAGCTGGGGATTTTCGGTCGCGGTACAGACGACGGTCGGCGCATCCGGCAACCGTCTCTCTGCTGGCAAGGTGACGCCGGGCGACCTGCATCTGGTCAAGCGCCAGGATGACACCACGACGCAATTCATGCTGCAGGCGCTGCAGGGCAAGAACACCGAAACCGCGACGCTGGCGGTCACGGTGCAGGCGTCCGACAGCGGCGAAGCCAAATATATCGAATATGTCATGAAGAACGTGATCTGCTCGTCCTTCTCCACGGCCGGCAGCACGGGTTCGGGCGAACCGATGGAAAATATCTCGCTCAACTTCTCGTCGGTCGAATTCAACCAGTTCCTGAAGGACGAAGCCAATAACGAGCGCGCGGTGCGAGGCGGCTACGACTTCACCAAGGCCGCAAAGGTCTGATCCGGTCGGGGGCGCCGCAATGCCGACATTCTGCCGCGGCGCCCCTCGATCGTCTCGACGCATGGCGCCGCGCCCGCAATTGCCCTGTTTTCCCCATAGGATGATGTGAAGGATGGGCGCGCGCGACGGCAACCGGTTTCTCCACATCCTCGAAGCTCCGGGCGATGTGCAGAATTACAAGCTCTTCCGGATGGAAGGGCAGGAGCAAATCTCTACCGCCGAAGGATTTCGGCTCACGATCCGGTCGGAAGGCGATGTGCCCCCGGCCTCCGCATGGCTCAATGCATCGATCACCTTTTCGCTCGGCATGTCCGACGACAGCGAACGCCGCATCAACGGCCGCTGTGCGCGGTTCGAACATCTGTATCACAAGGGTAATTATGTCGAATTCGCGATTCTCGTCGAACCGGCTTTCGCCGCGCTCAAACTGACGCGCGACCGTCGGCTGTTCACCGACAAGAGTCACAAGCAGGTTGTCGAAACGATCCTGCGCGAACATCAGATCACCTTCGACGACAGCCGTTACGGCCCGTCTCAGACCAGGCCATACATCGTCCAGCAGGACGAAAGCGATTTCGATTTCATCTGCCGGTTGCTCGCCGACGAAGGCGTCTTCTATTATTTCCGCTTCGACGAAGGCGCCGCACCCTACAAGCATCGGATGTCGATCGCGGGCGATCCCGCCGGCTATTATGACGGCGATCCCTTTCAGTTGTCCTTCCGCCGTGATCATCTGCTCCGGGGGCTCCAGGATCTGCAGATGGGCTATGACTCCGCGCCCGCGGCGGTGATGACCCATGATTATGATTTCAAGAAACCGGGCGACCTGTCCCCCATCAAGGCGCCCAGCAAGCTCGATTGGGCGGCGCGCAATGGCCATGTCTATCATTGGGCGACCGATTACGAGGATCCAGGCGCCGGCCGTGATCGCGCGAAGCTGCGGATCGAGGGTGCCGAAAGTGCGGCGGTGATCATGCGCGGCACCGGTTCCTATGTCGCATTCGCGCCCGGCGCGCGATTCCAGGTCGACGATACCCGACTGGATCCGCGCGAACGCCGCATCGTCATACGCTCCGTCCACCACGACGCGTTCGATCCCTACTCCAGCGCGGAAGGTGAGCCGCATTACAGCCAATCGTTCGAAGCACAGCCCAGTACCCAGCCGTTCCGCCCGAAACGCAGCGTCGCTCCGGTCGCATCGCGTGGCCCGCAGACCGCGACCGTCGTCGATCAAACTGATCCGGAGGGTTATGGTCGGGTCAAGATCAAGTTCCACTGGGACCGCACCGGCGCCTCCACCTGCTGGGTGCGCGTGCTCCAGCAATGGGCCGGCGATGGCATCGGATCGCAGTTCGTGCCGCGTCCGGGCATGGAGGTGCTGGTCGATTTCATCGACGGTCGCCCGGATCGCCCGGTCATCGTCGGCTCGCTCTTCAACGGCCGCAACAAACATGCTTTCGCCGTTCCCGCCAACCTCACCCAGGCCGGCTTCCGCACGTTTGGCGACGGCGGCAAGGTCAATGAATTCCTGTTCGAGGACAAGGGCGGCGGCGAGGAGATCTACCTTCACGCCGGCCGCGATTTCCGACGCGACGTCAAACAGAATGAGAGTTCGCGTATCGTTGGCACGCAAGCCGTACGTGCACAAAACGTGGATATCAAAGTCGAAAATCGGATTGATCTACGTGCGGATCAAGCGATCAACATCAGTGTTGGCGCCAGCAAGATCACGATAACCAGTGGTGGAATCTGGATTGATGCTCCCGTCGTAAACATCAATACCGGAACATCTCCTGCTTTCCCGAATCTGGCAGAACCACCCGCAGCAAAGGCCGTTGGCCCTGCACCGGCCCCGCCGGCCATTGCGGCTGGTCCAGGCTCTGGCGCGGCGGCGCCCCCTCCAACGCCGTCGGCCGAGGCTCTCGCAAAGAAATTGGTCCAGCCCGGCGGATCAGCCACTCAGACAGATGTTAACGCAGTCGTCGGCGAATTGAAGAAAATGCCGGTTCCCGCTCTGCAGTCGCTCGAAAAATCCAACGTGAAAGTGATAGCCGCCCGGGGATCCGTTACGGATTACGCTACCGAGCTGAAAGGCGTACAACCACGAGGCTGGCCGCCGGGAAAGACTTGGGACAGTGTTCCCGGCGCCTATATGCCGGGTCATAATGCTGTCGTTATTGCAACAACGGGCAGCGGGGCAAACACACATGTTCCAACGACGGGGAACGGGCACGGATCGGTGAGTCTTGTTGTTCACGAAGCGACACATGCCATCGACAACAACATTGGAGCTAAGCTGAATTCGTCGAATGCGACATTTCTTTCGGCACGCGCAAAAGATTTGGGAGTTTTATCTGCGTATGAAAGTCAACCAGGGATCGCAGGCCCTTCTGAGACCTATGCGGAAAGCGCGGCTCGGTTTTACGGAGGATCGAATGTCAATTCTAAGACGCCCGCTTTGGATGCTTATTGGCGCGCCAATCCTCTTGGCGGGAAGTAGCTGCATGGCGCAATCGGAGAAAAATGATAAGCACTCAACGGTCAAACCACAGGAGAAGACCATGGAGTCGATTGGATCAGCCTCTCAAGAGGAAGATGGAACAATCGTTCTCCTGCTTCGAGCTGATACTTCAGGTGGCGCGGTGGGCGACGCTCAATTCCGATATACTCCATCAGATCCGGATTATGCGATGATCAAAGCTCATGTTGGACCAATTCCCAAGAACGGATCAGTACCAGTTAGGCCATTCCCTGAAAAGAAATAACATCAATTTCCAGTTGATGTTGTTATCTTTCAAAAAGCTGGATACGGGGCAGCATTTCACGCTGGATGCATGAATCGATATGTCGCAAGATTTAGTTTGACGTATTTGCCTTTCCAATCCGTCGCTCTTCCGTAAAGACCTGCTTCCCCGACGCCAAGGACTCCCCCTGATGCGCCTGCGCCTGTTCCACCGGGACGACCTGACCAACCAGATCGACAGTCGCACGCTGGACGAAGGCGAATTGTCGATCGGGCGGGACGCGCGCGCGGACTGGACGGTGGCGGATCCGGAGCGCGGCATTTCGCGCAACCATCTGACGATCGTCTGCCGCAACGGCTCGGTCACGGTGCGCGATACCAGCGCGAACGGCGTGTTCCTGGGCGAACCGCGCCAGCGGATCGAGCGGGATCGGCCGGTGCCGGTCGGCCCGGGCGAGAGCATTCATTTCGGGCATTTCGTGCTGATGGTGGAGGATGGCGCATCCGACAGGCGCACCGGCATCGATCCGATACCGCCCGCCGCGGTGGAGCGTGGTTCGCCGTTCGGCGCGCCCGCCGGGCTGGAGGCTCCACATCCCGAACCTCGGCACCGCCGGCTGGACCCCTTTGGCAGTGCGCTGCGCCCCGATCCGCTGGTGGGCGGGGAACATCGGCCCCGGGACGATGGCGACAGCGATGTTTGGGAACGCCGCTCCGATGGACGGCGTGACGACTGGAATGCCGCCGCGGCCAACCGCCGGCCGGACCCACCGAAGATCGGCGGCGACCGCGAATGGGTCGTCCCGCCGGCCGAACCTGCCGACGCGGGCTATGGCTTCGACGCGCCGTTCTCCAGCCCGATCCTGCATCAGCCGGCGGTCTCCGCCCGCGCGACCGAGATCCCGTCGGACTGGGACATGGTCGAACCCGCCGCCGCAGACGTGGCGCCACCGCCCGCGCCGCCGCCTGGCATCGCCGCATCGCCGGTCGCGATCCCGCCCGATCCTGCCCCCGCCCCGCGCACGCCAACACCGCCGCCCACCCCCGCTGGCCCCACCCCCGCTGGCGACGACACGCTGTTCGACGCCTTTTGCGCCGGCGCTGGCCTGTCGCCCACCGCCTTCGCGATGGAAGACCGGGCGGCCGTGATGGAACGGCTGGGACAGGTCTATCGCCAGGCGATCCTGGGGCTGGCGGACGTCATGGGCGAACGTACCGCGTTGAAGGACGCGTATCGCATGAGCCGCACGGCGGTGCGACCGGAAGCCAACAACCCCTTCAGGTGGGTGCCGCCGCAACGGATCGCGGTCGATCTGCTGCGTACCGACGACAGTGGCTACACCACTGGCGCGCCCGCCGTGCGGGATGCGTTTCATGAGGTCAAATCCCACCTGCTCTGCATGCTGGCCGGCATGCGGGCGGCGCTGGGCGCCACCTTCGACATTCTCGGTCCGGATGACATCGAACGGCGCATCGCCGGCCGCAACTATCTGATCCGGGCGCAGCGCGATGCCGCCGCCTGGACCGAATATGCCGAACGCCACGCCGCCGTCCGGCACGAAGCGGAAGACAGCAGCGAAGGCGCGATCAACGCCGCCTTCCGTTCGGCCTATGAACGACAGCTTGAAGAAATCCGGGTTTACGGGCCCCGGCGTTGATCCGATACCGGGCGCAACACCAGGATCGTCAGCCGTGCTGCGGAGGGGAATGACTGGCCATGTACTGGCATAACAAAGTTCTGTGGTCGGAAGGCATGTTCCTGCGGACCCAGCATTTCCAGCAGTTCGAACGCTATCTGGAACGTCAGACCGAAAGCACCGCGCGCTGGCTTGACCCGCTTGCCTGGGGGTTCGTGAAGCTGGAGATCGACGAGGCACTGCTGCGCACCGGCAAATTCGCGCTGTCCGCCGCCGCCGGCATCCTGCCTGACGGCACGCTGATTGACCTGCCCGGTTCCGACGACCATCCGCTGCCACTCACCCCACCGGGCGATCTGTCCAATGCCATCATCCATCTCGCGCTGCCGATCCGCCGGGCGGGAGCATTCGATTCGCGCCTTGCGCCGGAAAGCGGCCAGCCGCTCCGCTGGGTCGGGCAGGAGGTCGAGATCAACGATGTCATCGCCGGGTCGGAGGGATCCGCTCCGATCACGGTGGCAAAGCTCGACCTGCGGCTGATGCATGATCAGCAGGAACTGTCGGGCTACATCACTTTGCCGGTCGCGCGGCTGATCGAGAAGCGGGCCGACGGCGCGCTCATCCTTGATCCCGATTTCATTCCGACGGCGATCGGCTGCTCGGTGTCCGCACGGCTGACCAGCCTGATCGCGGAGGTGCGTGGGCTGCTTCAGCATCGCGGATCGGCGATAGCCGCCCGCCTCGCCAATCAGAGCGGGCGCAGCGTCGCGGAAATCAGCGACTTCCTCGTGCTGATGCTCGTAAACCGCAACGAAGCGATCATCCGTCATCTTGGTGCGTTGCCCGATATCCATCCCCAGGAGCTGTACCGCACATTAGTCGGGCTGGCGGGGGAACTTGCGACCTTTACTGAAACGGGCACCAATCGCCCGCCGTCTTTCCCGGACTATCGCCACAATGATCTTCAGGCCAGCTTCGCGCCGCTGGTGGCCTTCCTCCGCGAAGCGCTGAGCGCGGTGTTCGAACAGACCGCAATCCCGATTCCACTGGAGGACCGGGCCTATGGCATCCGCGTTGCGAAGGTCAGCGACCGGTCGTTGTTCGCGGACTGCATGTTCGTATTGGCGGCTCGGTCCAGCATCGACGGCGAACTGATCCGCGCCAACCTGCCGAAACGCACGACGATCGGCGCGGTGGAACGCATCCGCGATCTCGTCAATCTGCAACTGGGTGGCGCCCCGATCCGCGCACTACCGGCCGAACCGCGCCAGATCCCGTTCCGCGCCGGCATGATCTATTTCGAGGTCAACGCCAATTCGGACGATTGGCAGCTGATCGAACGCTCGGGCGGGATCGCGGTCCATGTCTCGGGTGACGTTCCCGATCTTGAGCTGGAACTCTGGGCCATTCGCGGGCGCATCCGGTGACCCCACGCAACCCGTTCGAACCCGATGAGGGCGACCGCACCATCATCGGCCGTCCGAGTGCGACCCCGCCCGGCCCCGCGCCAGCGGACGACGGCGATCGCACGCAGATCCGTACTCCGGGCCAGACACCTCCCGCCGGTTCCAGTCCGTTCGATCCTGTGCCCGCCAGCCCCTATGCCACGACCCAACCGCCGTCTCCGGCACGCCAGGCGGACAGCCCCTTCAGGCCCGCGCCGCTGTCCCTGGATCAGTTCCAATCGGCCAGCGCCAATCCGCTGCTTGCGGCGGGTGCTCCGCTGATCGTGCTCGCCAATACGCTGCGCGGCGTCACGGATCATCCCGACATCGTCCGCCTGCGCCGCACCATCGTCGACGACTTGCGCCGTTTCCAGGCGCGCACCCGCGAACTGGGCGTGGGCGAGGAGGAGGTGCGATATGGCCACTACGCCTTGTGCGCGCTGATCGACGAGGTCGTGCTTTCCACCCCTTGGGGCACGCGCGGCAGCTGGGGCAAACAGACGCTGGTCGCGACGTTCCATAACGAAGTCGTCAGCGGCGACCGCATGTTCGAGGTTGCCGACGCGCTGGAGGCGCGCCCCGGCCGTTCGCCCAACCTGCTCGAACTCATCTATGTCTGCTTCTCCTTCGGGTTCGAAGGGCGGATGCGGCTGGAACGCGGCGGCGCGAACAAGCTCGCGCAGCTGCGCGACCGCCTCTATGGCGCGATCCGCAACCTGCGCGGCCAGGTCGAACGCGGCCTCTCCCCAACGTGGAAAGGGATCGACGCCGCCTATCAACCGATCGCGCGCCGCACCCCGCTCTGGGTCTGGCTCGCCGGGTTCGCGGTGCTGCTGCTGGCGCTTTATGCCGGCTTCCTGCTGCGGCTGGCGTCGCTGGCCGATCGCGCGCTCGAACCGCTGGCCGCCACCTACCGTGCCGGTCCGGCCACGCTCAACCGCACCGCGCCCGCGCCGCCCTCAGACGACCGGCTGTTCCGCACCATCCTCGATATCCTCAAACCCGATATCAATGCCGGCCGCGTGCAGGTCTCCGACGATCCCGCCTCGGTGCTGGTCCGGATGCGGGACAAAGGGCTGTTCCCCTCCGGCTCGGCCGATCTCGATCCCGGCTATGGCGAAACCATCGCGCGCATCGCGCAGGCGATCAACCTCACCGTCGGACAGGTCGCGCTGACCGGCCATACCGACGATCGCCGCATCGCCTCGCTGCGCTACCCGTCCAACCAGTCGTTGTCCGAAGCGCGGGCGGCGGCGGTGGTCGCGGCCTTGGTGACGGACGGCATCCCGGATGACCGGCTGGTGCCCAGCGGCGTCGGCGCCACCCAGCCCGTCGCCGACAATGGCGACGAACCCGGCCGCCGGCAGAACAGACGCGTGGAGATTGTCATTCCCAAAACCTACGCACCGCAGGACGGCCAATGAACGGCTGGTACTGGTTGAACTGGGTTCGGCGCCTGTTCGTCCGCCCGCCGCGCTGGGTGCTGATCGCGCTCGGCATCCTGCTGGTCGCCTTGCTGATCTGGTTCGTTGGCCCGCTGATCGCGATTGCGGGCCACGTCCCGCTCGGCAATCCCTGGGTCCGGCTCGGCGTCATCGCGCTGGTCGTGCTCGGCTTCGTCGCGCGCCATTACTGGAAACGCTGGCGCGCCGGCGCCCGCAATCGCCAGATGATGACGGAGCTGGGCGACACCCCCGCCGCCCCCGCCGTCGCGCCCAGCGAAGCGCTGGCGGCGGAGGACATCGCCGCGATGGAGGAACGCGCGGCCAAGGCGCTGGCGCTGATGCGCGACACCCGTGTCGGCAAGAACCGCGAATATGTCTACGAACTGCCCTGGTACGTCATCATCGGCCCGCCCGGCGCGGGCAAGACGACCGCGCTCCAGAACAGCGGCCTGGACTTTCCGGCGGCGCAGGCGCTGGGCGAGGGTCCGGTGCGCGGCATAGGGGGTACCCGCACCACCGAATGGTGGTTCACGGATCAGGCCGTGCTGATCGACACCGCCGGCCGCTACACCACGCAGGACAGCGACGAAGCGGTCGATGCCAAGGCGTGGCGCGGCTTTCTGGACCTGCTCAAGCGCCACCGCCCGCGTCAGCCGATCACCGGCGTGCTGGTCGCGATCTCGGTCACCGATCTGACCGGCCTCGACGAAAGCGCCGCCACGCTCCACGGCCGCGCCATCCGCCAGCGCATCAACGAGGTGCAGGACGCGTTCGGTGTCCGCACCCCGGTCTATGTGCTGGTCACCAAACTCGACCTGCTCGCCGGCTTCACCGAATTTTTCGACGACATGTCCGCCAGCGACCGGGAACAGGTCTGGGGCGACACCGGCAGGATCGCGAACGGCACGCAGCCGCCGGTCATGGCCGGCTTCGACGCCGCGTTCAACGGCTTGGTGGAACGGCTGGACCAGCGCCGGCTGATGCGAATGCAGGCCGAACAGGATATGCAGCGCCGCGGGTTGATCTTCGCCTTTCCCGAGCAATTCGCCTCCCTGCGCGAACCGCTGTCGCAGATGCTGCGCATCATCGCGCAGGAAACCAAGTTCGAACCCGCGCCCTTTGTCCGGGGCTTCTACTTCACCAGCGGGACGCAGTTCGGCCGCCCGATCGATCGGCTGCTGGGCGCGCTCGCCACCCGGTTCGGGCTGCCGCTCGGCACCGGCCGGCACGAAGCCGCGCGCGGCCGCAGCTATTTCCTGCGTGACGTGTTGGCACGGGTCGTCTTCCCTGAATCCGCGCTCGCCGGGCGCGATGTTCGTACCGAACGCCGCGACTGGCGGCGCAAGGCTGCCGTCATCGGCGCGGCCGGGCTGGCGACCTTGCTGCTCGCCGCCTTCTGGCTCGCCGCCTATGTCCGCAATGCCAACCTGCTGGCGGAACTGGAAACAAGCGCCGCCGGGCTCCAACGCAGCGTCGCCGCCCTTCCACCCGGCACGATCAGCGACAGCGACGTGCTTCAGATCCTGGATCCGCTGAACCGCGCCCGCGTCTTGCCGTTCGCCAGCACCGCCGCGCCCGATCTGCGTACCGCGGGCTTTTCCTGGGGGATCGGCCGAGCCGCCGATGTGCGGCCGCAGGTCGACGGGGCCTATCGCAACCTGCTTAACCGCCAGTTCCTTCCCCGACTGCTGCTGGGGCTGGAGGATCAACTGACCGCGCTGACCGGCGGCTTGCCTGACGACAAGGTCGATCCGCGGCCGCAAAGCTATGCGCTGCTGCGGCTCTACCTGATGCTCGGCCGCAACCCCGGCGCGCCGCTGGACCGCGCCGCCATCCTCGCGGCGTTTGACGATCGTTGGGCGGACCAGTTCCCGAACGAGGATCAGCGCCCGGTTCGTGATGCGCTTCACCGACACCTCGTCAGCCTTCTGGGCGGTGCGATGACCCCGCCCGCGCTCAACGCCACACTAATCGCCGCGGCGCGGTCGCAGGTCGCCAGCCTCGGTCCGGGCGAACGCGTCTATACGCAGATGCTGAACGATCCCGGCCTCCGCGCGCTGCCGGAATTCACGCTGGCCGAAGTCACCGGGGTCGGCACCTCGCGGCTGTTCACCCGCCGCTCGGGCGCCTCGCTGAACAGCGGCGTACCCGGCATGTTCCGCCAGCGTTTCTTCTACACCAATGTCGCGCCCGCCATCGCCCGCTACGCCACGCAATCCGCCAATGAAAATTGGGTGACCGGCACGCCGGCCGCACCCAGCAGCCCGCTCAACAGCGAAGCCGGCCGGATCAAGGACGCGCTGCTTACCACCTATCTGGCGGATTTCACCCGCCGCTGGGACGCACTGATCGATGATACGATCGTCAGCGGCGAACGGCCGATGGATGAACGGTTGCAGGTCGCGGTCCGCCCGCCCTCCCCGGTCAAGGGGCTGTTCAACGCCTGGGCGCAGGAAACCGACCTCACCCCGCCATCGCTGACCAAGGGCAAGGGCGGTGCCGCCCTGAAGGTCGGCTCGATCTTCTCGCGCAACATCTATCGCGGGTTGCAGCGCGCGGATCAGGTTCGCTCCGCCGCCAATACCGCGCCGGCCGCGCCGCCGGGCCCATTGGACGAGGTGATCGAACATTTCCGCTGGCTGCGCGAGATGTCGCCGCCCTCGGGCCCCGCTCCCGTCGACGACGCGCTCATCGCGCTCACAGCGGTCGGGGAAACCGGTACCGCGCTCCGTTCGGCGGCGGGGCTGGGTGATCCACTGCTGCAACGGGATCGCACCGCCGGCGCGATGGCCGCGACCGCTCGGCTGGGTCAGGTCGCGGCCACGCTCCCGCCGGCCGCCGGCGCGCTGTTCAAGGGGTTCGTCACCGCATCAACCGGTGCGCTGAACGCGACCGCGCGGACCAGCATCAAGACTGCCTATCAAGGCGAGTTGCTGCCGGAATGCCGGTCGATCCTGGCACAAGGCTTCCCGTTCGGTCCCAACCGCGCGCGGCAGGTGTCGATCGATGATTTCAGCCGCCTGCTCAGACCTGGCGGTCTGGTAGACACCTTTCAGAAGACCAACCTTGCCGGCCATGTCGACATCCGCAGTTGGACGCTTACCTCCTCCGGTCGCGCGCTCGGCCTCTCGCCGGCCGCCATTCGGGAATTCCAGAAAGCCGACCATATCCGCACAGCCTTCTTCAAACCCGGCGACATCCGCCCGAACGTCCGCTTCCTGATCGAACCCATCCGGATCGATGGCGATGCCAGCGCGGTCACGATCACGGTCGACGGCACGCCGGCGACCTTCGATCGTGCCGGACGCCGCGGTGTCGAACTGCGTTGGCCGGGATCGGTGCCCGGCGTCACGCTCAGCGTCCAGCATCAGGGTGCCGCGGCGCCCAGCGTCCGCACCTGGACCGGCGATTGGGCGTTCTCGCAGATGCTGGCCGATATGCGGCTACGGTCCGTCAATCGCACCGGCTTTGTGTTCGACATGCGGGACGGCGGCGCGACCGGCAGCTTCCGGGTTCGCATCCTCAATACCGTCAACCCGTTCATGCTTCCGGATCTGCAGAGCTTCGCATGCCCGGCGACGCTCTGACCGCGCCCACATCCGGCATGTTCGGCAAGCTGCCGGCGCATGGCGATTTCATCCGCCGTGGGGACGCGGCGGTCATTGCCCGGCTCGACGGCTGGCTCTCCGCCGAACTGGCACGGATCGCGGCCGCCGATCCGCACGCATTGGACGATCGACTGGCGACCTTGCCCTGCTGGCGCTGGATTGCGGCGCTCGACCTCGGTGTCCTGTCTGGCGCGATCGGCCCCAGCCATGATCGTGTCGGGCGCTGCTATCCGCTGATCTTGTTCACTACCACGCCCGTTTCGGACGCCTGGTTCGACGCGGCGGACGCCGCGATCATGGCCGACAGCGGGAGCGCCGCCGATGCGCTTCTTGCCGCATTGCCCATGGACCCGCCCCCCGCGCCCGCGCCGTTCGGCTGGTGGCGGTTCGTGGCAGACCGCAGGATTGACGGTCCAGACGCTGCCCTGCCGGCGGGCGCGATGTTCGACGCACTCTGGGATGTGGATTCGGACGCGGAGGCGCGCGCATGACCTCGGGCGGCTTTGATTTTCATACGGTGGATCGCACCCATGTCGGCCGGGTTCGCAAGTTGAACGAGGATCGCCTGATTTCGCGTCCGGCGCTCGGCCTATGGGCAGTGGCGGACGGCATGGGCGGGCATCAGGCGGGCGATCTCGCCAGCACCATGCTGGTTGAAGCCTTGGCCGACGTGGCCCCGCTCGGCTCGGGCTATGCTTTTCTTGATACCGTTCAGGAAAGCGTCCAGCGCGTGAACCGCACCCTGGTCGCACATGCCAGGCTGTCCCGCCCCGGCACGGTCATCGGGTCGACGCTGGTCGCGTTGCTCGCCTATGCCGGCCATTATGCCTGTTTGTGGGCGGGCGACAGCCGCGCCTATCTGCTTCGCCAGGGGCGACTGGAACAGATTACCCGCGACCACAGCATGGTGCAGGAGATGATCGACTCGGGCGCGCTCAATCATGCCGATGCGCGCACATTCGGTCGGTCGAACGTCATCACGCGCGCGGTCGGCGTCAATGATCGACTCGCGCTCGATCTGCATCAGGGTCCGATTCAACCGGGCGACCTCTTCCTGCTTTGTTCGGACGGGCTCACGACCATGATGGAAGATCATGAGATCGCAGACACCCTCCGGCGCGAAGTTCCTGAGGACGCCGCCGATGCCCTGCTCCGGATCACGCTCGACCGCGGCGCCAAGGACAATATCAGCTTCATTCTGATCCGCGCCGACGCTGCCGTCGACGACACGCTGCGGCTTCAGGTCGCCGGCGACTGGCCGGGACCCAGCTTCCGCTAAACCTCGCCTCCGGACGTAACGCCTCCCTGGAACGCGGCGCAGCCGTTCAGGATGCTGGAACCGGGATGACCTCGCGCGTGGAAATCCAACCGCGGCTCTCGCGCCCTCCCGACGAGGGATAGGCGACATGCAGCATCTCGCCGCGCCGGGCGATCACACCCACGACATCACCTGCCACTACATAGGGGCCGCGCGCCGCCCGCCCCGTGGCGGTCGGGCGCAGGACGGCCCTACCCCGCGCGACCCGCACCAGCGTGGACCAGTTGCCGGGCGCGGTACGGTCCAGTTCGACGACATTCGCCCGCACGGATGGCAGCACATCGCCGCACCCCGGCACGTCGCTTACACCCGGCAGATCCAGGCTGATCCCCGCCGGGGTCGGGCGCAATGTTCCGCGCAGCCTGGTTCCGCCGTGTGTCCTCGCCTGGATCATGACCTGTCCGGTCAGCCCGCGCGCCCCCGCAATGGTGAAGGCGCAGGATCGTGTCACGGCCTCGCCCCGCTCCTGCCGGAACGCGCCGGTCACCGATCCATCGGGTGCGACTGCCAACATCATGCCCTCGTAAAGTCCGGATTGCAGCGCGACCGGCGGCGCACTGGTCGCGGCGGTCGCCATCAGCATCGTGGCGGCAGCTGCATATTTCATATTCGGCATCATCGTCATTGCCCGCCATGCTTCTTGTACGCACGCTCGATGCGAAGCGCGCCAGTGTCCCGACCGAGGTTGCCCACAAATGAAGGCGCTGGAGCGCGGGGTCCGTGAGCTACTTCAGCCAACGAGACTCTACGCCAGGCGTCTGCATTTTGCTCAGGCGGAACTCGACCGTCCGTCCCGGCCATAACCGTGTTCATTGACGATCACCGCTATCCCTATGGGATCGAGCCGATCTGCCGTCTCGGGTTGAAATCGACCGCCATCCGGGTTGCTGTTAACTGCGAGCGGCAGGCGCCTGATCGGTGCGGCAGCCGCTCAGGTCACGCGCGATAGCAGCAGGATTGCCCCGTTATACCAGTTGATTCGCAAGCGATGTCCGTCCTGGACCACATGCATATCGGGCGGCCCGAACTGTCCCTCGCCACATCCGACGCTTCCATCCGGCCCGACCTGCGGGCCGGGGCAGGTGTCGGTAAAGAAACCACCTTCATGTGGTTCCCACGCCAATCGATCCGGCGCGACTGACAGCACCGCACCCATGAGCGCCGGATCATTCGCGTCGACCGCCGACACCGGACCGGGTGCGACCTCCACCCCGGTCACGCGCCACCGGCCGGCCAATTCCTCGACCATGGTTGGAGCGTTTGACGTGTCCGCATCGAGTGTTACGGCCTTTTCGCCCCGTGCGGCGGGTACCGCAGGCGCAATCGGATCATCCTGCGCAACCCTGCTTGCTGCAGGCACGGTGTTGACCGATGCCTCATCGACGGTGGGATCAGAAGGCCCACATGCCGCAAGCCAAAACAGCAAGATCAAAAGTAGCGGCCGCATTAGAATGCAATCTCGATCTGGCGGATAATAGCGGTTGACCGGTACCGGCGCGTCTCCGTTGCACCCGCTGGATAGAGGCCCACTCGACCGTTTGGCCCAAGGCGTGGATTGACGACGCAGCCCTTGCCCTGCCAACCAGCCAGGACCTGTTCCAGAGCGGGCGCGTCGATCTGCTCCACCTGCGTTTCTGGATTGTAGCTCAGCTGGATCGGTCCGATCGAACGGGCCGCAACGGCCAGCGGAACACCCGGCCGCACACCGGGCATCAACTCAAACCTGGGCGACAGCAGCTCGACCGTCGCGAGCAGCCGACCCGCCGTGCGCGGGTAATAGCTCACGATCATCAGCGGGGCGCCTCCCTCGGTGACGCGCAGCTGCCGTCGTGATGGATCGGTTCCGGTCCCGTCTTGAAATGTGGCGCTCGGAAAAGCCCGCGCGATGGCCTGCCGGGCCGCAGCGAGCGTCGTGTCTGCCGTTAATCGCTGTGCCCCGATGGCACACGGCGCCAGCGGAAACGGGGTCGCAGCAGGTGCGGCGCCAGCACCTATCAGAAGCGCCGCAACGCCACCCATCAGGACGAATCGCGTCACAGGCTCAGGCCGCGCCATCGACCAGAACATAATAGAAGCTCCTTTGCTGCGGCGCCCATTTGCGAAGCGTCGCAAAGAACCGCGCATGTTCGACCGGAGGCAATGTCTGACAGCCCATTGACCAGGTATTGCTCGCGCCACCGATGTGGATGTGCATGCCCCCAGCAGCCGGGACGGCAGATACCGGGTCGGTACCTCCCAAACGGTTGTCATGATTGGTATCTCGCCCGACGCGGTAACTGTGCCGTTGATCGATCTTCAACGCTGCTGCTTTCAGGAACGTACCCAGCACGTAATGCACCGTCTGTCCGGTCATCAAGACACCCAGGTCGCCGCGCCCGTCCCTGTTCGCGTCCGGCGGGCGCTTCGTGGGGTCGGGATGGTGGACATATTGCGTGCTGGGTTCGGTGTTGCACCGGAAGGTCGCGGCGTCGATCGATCCTGCCACCTGCCGTACGATGACCATCGCGTCGTCGTACGTGCCGTTACCCCGATTGGAGTCGAACGCGGTCGGTGTTCTCAAGCCGACGATCACCAGGTCACCAGCCGCCAAAGCAGCCTGCGCAGATGCATCGCCGCGCGTTCGGATGATGTCTGCGAACCGGTTGCCGCCCGATGCTCCGCCAGCCGGAGCCGTCATATGCTGCAACGGTACGCCCGCACGCGAGGGTGCGGTGGGCAGTGCGGCCGGTGTCCCGGCCAGTGCGGCACGATTGAACATGGCCACTTCTCGCCTGCGGCGATCCACCAATCCCCTTGAGACCTTTCCGCCAGACTTGCGCCACATGTGGAATGCTTCGGCGGCGCCAGCATAGTCCTGCTGGTTCAGGCGGCGGCGCACTTCGCTGTTACGGAAATTGGGTTCGCCGATATTATATACCAGGGACGTCAGCGCATCGCGCTGGTTCTGGGTGAGCGGCACAGTCACCTCCCGCCGCACGGTTTCCACCGCGGGGCGGAGCGAACGGACGAGCAATGCCTGTTCCTGCCGCTCGGTCAGGACAACCGTATCCCTGTTTTCAGCCACGAACTTGCGCGCATCCTCGCCCGACAGGCCCGCGGCGCGCGACGCTGCCTCTGCCTGAGGCGCCGAAACCCCGACATCCCCCAGTTCCCGCACGATCTGATCCGGCGTTCGATACCGCATGTCGTATCCCGCACCCAGCGTGACTCCACTTGATCCCTGGGGCCAGTGCAGCCGTTCGCTGACGCCATCGACATGTTCGCCGTGGTAGATGAAATCGAAACCTGCGGCCGACACGCCCGGCGCAGGGCTGGGGCCATTCGCCGGCGCCACCACACGGGGTCTGTTCGCGGCTGTGGGGTTGTGAGATGCGCGTGCGCCGTTCGCGATTGCTGCTGGCGACGCTGCCCCCTTGTGCGGGCCCTGCGAACGGCCGTGGGCATGCGCGCCGGCCGGCATATGGACCGTTTGCCCCGGCCTGATCAGGTTCGGCTGGGTGATCTGCTGGTTGGCATGCAGCAGGGCGGAGAGCGTGACGCCGTGATCCTGCGCAATGGTTGCAAGAGACTCGCCGGGACGCACGATATGCGTGGTCACCGCTCTTTGCTTTGCTGGATGAACGCTGGCCATTGCTCCAACTTCTCCTGTTGCCGACGAGGCGGGTGTCCGTATCCTGACACCACATCCTTCTCAGAATATGTATGATATCCAACCATGACAACCTTAATGCAAGTGATCAGCTTCATCTGCAAATTATCGATCTGGATCGCTTTGTCTGAGGTGCCCCCCCTAAATGACCTGACAAGGCTTGATCGGCCCCCACCGAGTGGTCCGGTTTGATTGTTAGAGCGTGACCGGATCACGTTGGTGCGTACCCTGAGTTGACGAGGTAGTTGCTGCATTCGTCGGGCGAGAAGCAGTCGAGGAGGGAGCCGATACGCTTCCATGTTGCATTGACGGATCGCTCGTCTGCTTTGCGCAACAG
>NZ_DASVTO010000101.1:0-30134 GCF_036387535.1 Sphingomonas sp. | reverse complement strand
TCCGCAGCCTGTGCACCCGATAGTGCCGCTGCGGTCGCGAGGATGATCCCCGCGGCCCGCAACGCGCGGCGGTCTATTCTCATGCCCCCATGCATTCCGCTTCGGACTTGGCGACATCCGCCGGCTTGGCGGGCTGCGGCGCCGGACGACCACGCCCGATCTGGTCTTCGGAACGCGCCTTCAGATAGGCGTAGATATCCTCGATGTAGCACATCACATTGGGGTCTGCGCCGAACGCCGGCATGGCCAACTGAGCATTTTCCTTGCCGTTCACGACGGTTTCCAGGAACGTGTCATGATCCATGGTCTTGAGCGAGGTCGCGAGCGCCGGCGCGAAGGTGCCGCCGAGCCCGTCCGGCCCGTGGCAGACCGAACAATTCCCATGATAGCGCTTGTAGCCGCTGAACACCGTCCAGCTGACCGGCGCGGTTGCGGCGCTTGCAGCGGATGCGGATGCGGGTGCGGGTGCAGGGCTGTTGGGTTGGGCGGCAGGCATCGATTGCGCGGCAACGGTCAGCGCCAGCATCATCCCGCCGGCGATGGTCACGAGGATCGGAGCCTTGCGGAACATCGTCATAAGCCACCCTTATCATTTCAAACGGTGGGGGCGCCGCGCGAACGGCGCCCCCGGTACGACATCATGGTTGCAGCGCGTCAGCGCGACGCGAGCGCCGAGCGGCCCGGCAGTTCGAAGACGGTCAACGTCCCGCCCAGGTTGGTATATTGCGAAAGGCCGCGATAGGCGCCGACGGCACCGAGGCCTTCCTGGTCGCCGCTCAGACCGGCGGCCATGCCGATCGCAGCCCAGCCGCCGACGCCCGACAGGACGGCGATATATTGCTTCCCGTTATAGGTGTAGGTGTTGATGTTGCCGATGATGCCCGAGGGGGTCTTGAACTTGTACAGTTCCTTGCCCGACTTCGCGTCGACGGCCTTCAGATAGCCTTCCATCGTGCCGTAGAACACCACGTCGCCGGCGGTGGCGAGCGCGCCGCTCCAGACCGAGAACGGTTCCTTCACTTCCCAGGCGACCTTGCCGGTGGTGGCGTCCCACGCCGCGAACCGGCCGAGATTGCTCTCGCCCTTCGGCGGATACATGGTCAGGTTCGCACCGACATAGGGCGATCCGGCGACATAGGAGACGCGGGTCGGCTCATAATCCATGCAGACATGATTGCCGGGGAAGTAGAACAGGCCGGTCTTGGGGCTGTAGGCCGCGGGCTGCTGATCTTTGGATCCGAGCGCCGCGGGGCAGACGCCCTTGGTCACGACATCTTCGCCGTTGGCTTCGGTCGAGAAGGCCTTCACCCGGTTCGGCAGGCCGGTCTTCAGATCGATGCTGGATGCCCAGTTGACCGCAGGATCATATTTTTCCGCAACCAGCAGTTCGCCGGTCAGCCGGTCCATCGTGTAGGCGAAACCGTTGCGGTCGAAATGGACGAGCATCTTGCGATCCTTGCCCTTGAACGCCTTGTCCACCAGGATGATCTCGTTGACGCCGTCATAATCCCATTCGTCATGGGGCGTCATCTGATAGATCCACTTGGCCTTGCCGGTGTTCGCGTCCCGTGCCCAGATCGACATCGACCAGCGATTGTCGCCCGGACGTTGCGCCGGGTTCCAGGCACCCGGGTTGCCCGATCCGTAATAGATCAGGTTGGTGTCGGGATCATAGCTGGTCCAGCCCCAGGTCGTGCCGCCGCCCAGCTTCCACTGGTCGCTCTTCCAGCCGGCGAGGCCGGAGTCCTTGCCGACGGGCTTGCCCATCGACGTCGTCTTGACCGGATCGATCAGGGTGTCGGAGTCCGGGCCGGAGGAATAGGCGCGCCACACCTGCTTGCCGGTGGCGATGTCGTAGGCGGTCATCATCCCGCGCACGCCGAATTCGCCACCGCTGTTACCGACCAGAACCTTGTCACCGACGACCACAGGCGCGGCCGTGCCGGTTTCGCCCTTGGTCGCGTCGCCATTCTTGGCGGACCAGATGACCTTGCCGGTCTTGGCATCCAGCGCGACCAGTGTGGTATCGGCCTGGTGCAGGAACACCTTGCCGTCGGCATAGGCGACGCCGCGGTTCACGGTGTCGCAGCACATCACCGCGATCGTCTTGTTGTCCTGCTTCGGCTCGTACGACCAGGCGATGGCGCCGTCCTTCGACAGGTCGAGCGCATACACCTTGTTCGGGAAGGGCGTGTGGACATACATCATGTTGCCGACCACCAGCGGGCCGCCTTCATGGCCGCGCAATACGCCGGTCGAGAAGCTCCAGGCGACGCGCAGATCCTTGACGGTGTTGGCGTTGATCTGATCCAGCGCGCTGTAGCGGGTGCTGCTGTAGTTGCCGAGCTGCATGACCCACTGATTGGGATCCTGCTGCATCGTCTTCAGCTCGTCACGCGCCATTGCAGGCGCCGCGACGGTCGCCAGCAGCAATGCGGTGATCGCACCCTTCAAACCAAATCCTGTCATGTCAATCCTCCCTGAGTAACGCTTTAGTTGTGTCTAAAGTCGACAGGCATCCTACTCCCAAAAATACCGGACGCAATCCATATATTATCCATCGTTTCCGACGAAATGACTTGATGGAACAGGGTATATAGTGGAGAAGTGCCGAAAGCGTGAGCCTCCGTCATAATGCTTGCGTCGTTCGGACCACGTAACCGACCCGCAGACGCTTCCACTAAAAGGATTAAGAAACCCTTAACTACCTCTGGAAGGATTGCCCTCGCTTAATAAGATGGTTAAATATCCCAGTGCGACGCGGCCGACAAGAGACGATTGCACACAATGGCATCGGCCGGTGACCGCCAGCACGGGGAAGAAGGGTTTTCGCGAAATTGTAACGTGATGCTGTTCAGGGGCGTCGACGGACCAGGGCCGTTAATACTTGTGCATTGCAGCAAAGCTGGGTGGTGAGCGCGGCAGCATCTTCGTTTACGATCGGGTAACCTTTTTACCGTTAATCGACCGAACACCATTCAAGAGGGGATACCGATGAAGACCCGTGCAGCCGTTGCGTTCGAGGCGAAGACGCCGTTGGAAATCGTGGAACTCGACCTGGAAGGGCCGAAGGCGGGCGAGGTTCTGATCGAGATCATGGCGACCGGCATCTGCCACACGGACGCCTACACGCTCGACGGACTGGACAGCGAGGGTCTGTTCCCCAGCGTCCTGGGCCATGAAGGGGCCGGGATCGTGCGGGAAATCGGCGCCGGGGTGACCTCCGTGGCCGTCGGCGATCATGTGATCCCGCTCTACACGCCGGAATGCCGCCAGTGTAAATCCTGCCTTTCGGGCAAGACGAACCTGTGTACGGCGATCCGCGCGACGCAGGGCAAGGGCCTGATGCCCGACGGCACGACCCGGTTCAGCTACAAGGGGCAGCCGATCTTCCATTATATGGGCTGTTCGACCTTCTCCAACTTCACGGTCGTTCCCGAGATCGCAGTCGCCAAGATCCGCGAAGATGCGCCGTTCCAGACCAGCTGCTACGTCGGGTGCGGCGTCACCACGGGTGTCGGCGCGGTCGTCAACACCGCCAAGGTGCAGGTGGGCGAGAATGTGGTCGTCTTCGGACTTGGCGGCATCGGCCTGAACGTCATTCAGGGCGCCAAGCTGGCCGGTGCCGGCATGATCGTGGGTGTCGACATCAACCCGGACCGCGAGGAGTGGGGCCGCAAGTTCGGCATGACTCATTTCGTCAACCCGAAGGAGATCGGCGGCGACATCGTCGCGCATATCGTGGCGTTGACCGATGGCGGGGCCGACTACAGCTTCGACGCGACGGGCAATACGACCGTGATGCGTCAGGCGCTGGAATGCTGCCATCGCGGCTGGGGCACCAGCATCATCATCGGCGTCGCGGAAGCGGGCAAGGAAATCTCGACCCGTCCGTTCCAGCTTGTCACCGGCCGTAACTGGCGCGGAACGGCCTTCGGCGGTGCCAAGGGCCGCACGGACGTGCCGAAGATCGTCGACTGGTACATGAACGGCAAGATCCAGATCGATCCGATGATTACCCACATCCTGAAGCTCGACGAGATCAACAAGGGGTTCGATCTGATGCATGCCGGCGAGAGCATCCGCTCCGTCGTCGTCTTCTGATCCGACGATACCAACGATAACAACGCAGGAGACAAGGCAATGACGGTGATTTCAGGTGACGGCGTATTTTCGCACGTGACGCTGGGCGCGAGCGATCTCGCGACCTCGACCGCTTTCTATGATGCGGCGCTGGCCCCGCTCGGGATCAACAATCTGGGTGCATTCGGGGATGCGGCCATGCTGTATGGCAAGGACAAGCCCGCCTTGCTGGTGCTGACGCCCGGTGACGGCGGCGCGCCGTCGAGCAATGGCGTGACGGTCGGTTTCGCGGCGGCAAGCACCGCGGATGTCGACGCGTTTCACGCCGCGGGCCTGGCCGCCGGCGGTGTCGATGAAGGTGCGCCGGGGCCGCGCGGCCACCTGCCGGGTGCCTATGCCGCGTATCTGCGCGATCCGGGCGGCAACAAGATCTGCTCCTATACTTTCGTGTAATCGAGGATCATGATGATGGAGAAGGTCAGCGCCAACCGCAGTTTCGGCGGTACACAAGGCGTCTATACGCACAAATCGTCGGTCACCGGGACCGACATGACCTTCTCCGTCTTCGTGCCCCCGCACGCGGAGGGCGCAACCTTACCGGTCGTCTGGTATTTGTCGGGACTGACCTGCACCCATGCCAATGTGACCGACAAAGGCGAGTTCCGCGCGGCCTGCGCCGAGCTGGGCCTGATCTTCGTGGCGCCGGACACGTCCCCCCGCGGGGAAGGCGTGCCGGACGATCCGGCCGGCGCCTATGATTTCGGGCTGGGTGCCGGATTCTATGTCGATGCGACCGAGGCGCCCTATGCCGAACATTACAAGATGTGGAGCTATGTCACCGAAGAATTGCCGGCGGTGATCGCCGCGAATTTCCCGGCCGACATGGAGCGGCAGGCGATCATGGGCCATTCGATGGGCGGCCACGGCGCGCTGACCATCGGGCTGACGCTGGCCGACCGCTTCAGATCCGTATCTGCTTTCGCACCGATCGTGGCGCCCGGCCGGGTGCCGTGGGGCGAAAAGGCGCTGACGGGGTATTTGGGTACCGATACGGCGGCGTGGCGCCGACATGACGCCGTGGCCCTGATCGAGGATGGCGCGCGCGTTCCGGCCTTGCTGGTGGATCAGGGCGCGGCCGATCAGTTCCTGGAGGGACAGCTCCGTCCGGAATTGCTGGCCGCCGCCTGTTCGGAGGCGGGCATCACGCTGACGCTGCGCATGCAGCCGGGCTATGATCACAGCTATTATTTCATTGCGACGTTCATGGAGGATCATCTGCGCTGGCACGCCGCGCGGTTGACCTGATCACGACCATAAAGATCAGGATTCGAACGACCAGGCGGGTGATGGGCAACCATCGCCCGCCTTTTTCATGCATGCTGAATCCTTGATTCGGATCGAAAATGTTTCAGATCATGCCGGTTGTTAATGCAATAATAACCAAGAGCGATCTGATTAGCGGAAACTTTACTAACGAACATTATGGTGGGTTCCACTGCTCCCTTCCGGGCGAGCCGTGGCTGATCCTGGTGCATGGCATCATCCGCAACCGCGTTCGGAATAGCCAACAGATCTGCGGAAGCGTCGATTTCGATCGGCTTCGATCGAACGAGAACGTCGCGCCGCGGGTACAGGAAGGATGACATCGGCCATGTATATGGCACCAGTTTCAGCCAAGGATGTGTCGCCGCCCATCGCGTCACCGATGCCTGTGGTCGGCCTGCTTGGGCCGAACAGCGGGCAACGGATGATTGCGTGTGTCGCGGCGCTGTTTGGCGTGTTGCTGACCGGAGTGACCTGTTCCTTCCTGCCTTTTTCGGTCGCGGGTCTGCCGCTGCTGCTGGGCGCGGTCGGCAGTGTCAGCGTCCTGCTGTTCGTGGTCCCGTCCAGCCCGTTCGCGCAGCCGTGGGCGATCATCGGTGGTAATGTCGCCTCCGCCATCGTGGGCGTGCTGTGCGCACATTTCATTCCCCAGCCCGTCGTCGCGGCCGCCGTGTCGGTGGGCGGGGCCATTCTGGTGATGTCGCTGCTGCGCTGCATGCATCCGCCGGGCGGGGCATCGGCGCTGGCGGGGGTGATGGGTGGACCGGCGGTGCTTGCCGCCAGCTACGCCTATCCTGCAATCCTCCTGGTCGACTGCGTGGTGCTGGTCGCCGCGGCCTGGCTGATCCACCAGTTTACCGGCCACCGTTATCCGCATGTCCAGGCCGCCGCACCAGCGCAGCCTGCAGTCCAGGCGCAACCCGCTGGTTTCGGCGCGTCGCCGCCGCCGCGGAGCGCATCGCCCGCGTTCGCACCTGCCGCACTCGACCGTCTCGCCCGCCAGGCCGCATCGGCACCGGCTTCACCCGTTTTCGGAGCAACGACCGTGACCCCAACCACTTTCGACCTCAAGCATCTGCGCCTTTCCGTCAAGGCGACGTTGCTGGTCGCGATGTCGTTGATCGCGCTTGCCGTCGTGACCTTTTTCGCGACGCGCTACATCATGTCGTCCGGCGCGGAGTCGCGCGCGGTGGAGCGGCAGGAAGCCAATATGCGGGTCGCGCGCGACATCCTCAACCAGTACGGAACGGGCTTCTCGGTCGTTGATGACCAGCTGCTGATCGGCTCACGCCCGCTGAACGGCTTTGTGGCGCCGGTGGACCGCGTCAAGCAACTGGTCGGTGGCACCGCGACGGTTTTCCTGGGTGATCGCCGCATCACCACGAACGTCAAGAACCCGGATGGCAGCCGGGCGATCGGCACTACGCTGACATCCGACGAAGTTCGGCACGCGGTGCTGCAGCAGGGGCAATCCTATCGCGGGCGGGCCGACATCCTCGGTCGATCCTTCTTTACGGCCTATGATCCCATCCGAGACCAGAGCGGCAAGGTCATCGGCATTCTGTATGTCGGCATTCCCGCGTCCGACTTCCTGTCCGACGTCAGCCGGGCCGAAACCCAGATCGCGGCGATTGGTGCGGTCGTCACGCTGCTCGCCGCGTTGATCGGCCTGATGCTGACCCGCCGCATGTTCGCGCCGCTGAGCGACGTCTGCGACCGGATGGGCGAACTGGCCCGTGGCAAGAACGACATCGAGATTGCCAATACCGATCGCCATGACGAGATCGGCACGATCGCACGGGCGGTGGCGGTATTCCGGGATCTTGCGTTGTCCAAGGAGGCCGCCGACGCGATGCAGCAGGCGGTGGTTTCGACCCTGGCCGATCAATTGCGCCGATTGGCGGACGGCGACCTGACGACGCGGATCGATGTTCAGTTCCCCGATGACTATGCGCAGATCCAGACCGACTTCAACGCCGCTGTCGCCGCGCTGGACGAAGCGATGGGATCGATCAGCGAGCACAGCGCCGATATCCGTTCCGCCGTCGTCGATCTGAGCCGGGCGTCCGATGGCCTGGCGCAACTGACCGAGCAGAATGCCGCCAATATCGAGGAAGCGAGCGCCGGATTGGACGAGGCCACGGCCAAGGGCCAGGACAATGCCGATCAGGTTCGCAAGGCGAAGGCGGTGATCACCGCCGCGACCGCGGGCACCAGCGCCGGCAGCGCCATCCTGCGGGATGCGGTGGCGGCGATGAACGAGATCGGCGAGTCCTCGTCCAAGATCGCGAACATCACCGGGATCATCGACGGTCTGGCGTTCCAGACCAACCTGCTGGCGCTGAACGCGGGTGTGGAAGCGGCGCGCGCCGGCGATGCCGGCGCGGGGTTCGCGGTGGTAGCGGCGGAGGTCCGGGCGCTGGCCCAGCGCTCCGCCGATGCGGCCCGCGAGATCAAGGCCCTGATCTCCGTCAGCTCGCAACAGGTGCAGTCGGGCGCTGAGCTGGTCGACCGGACCGGGGTCGCCCTGACCGGCATCGCCGGCGAGATCGACACGATCGCGACCCTGGTCGGGCAGATCGCTGAATCGACCGTACAGCAGGCGAGCGGGCTGAGCGTCGTCAACACCTCGATCGGTGACATCAGCAGCATGACGCAGCGCAGCGCTGCCAGCGTCGAGGAAAACAACGCGGTCACGCATAGCCTTGCCGGTGACGCCACCACGCTGGATGCGCTGGTTGCCCGGTTCCGGATCAGCGACGCGCAGGCGGATCATGGCCGGCCGGCACAGCATGGCCATGCCGGCTATCAGGGTAGCCGGATGGCCGCCTGATCCCCCCACGCGAGCCAGGAAGTGGCGCTTGTCGGCGCCAGACACAGGAGCCTGCCGCGGTGTGCAGCGTCGCAAGGCCGGTTCGCGGGGTGGGGTCTACCGACCGTGGTCGACACGCAGCTGGCGGGTGACGATCCATCCTGCGTCTCTGGTTCGGGTGGTCCGCCTCAGCGGATTTCCACCCGGATCCGGATGGCGGTAACGCCATCGTCGGTCGTTGCCACGGCCTCGCGGAGCCTGCCGAAAAGCGATCATGTGGCTGACGCCAATCGATCAAAGAACCATCAGATATCCGCGGGCGCCCTATTCGTTCGGGCTGCCTCAGCCGACGGGTGGAGCGCGCACCGCGTTCGTGGCCGCGCGGCGGGATGCGGGCTCCATAGCCGTGTCATTATAGCCGTGTCATTGTCTATGCCGCCACACTCGCGTCCCCCCCGACCATACCCGACGCAGGCTGATCGGCTACGGCTGTCAGCGATGCGGTTTTCGGGCTGTGCAGGACGGCGTATCGTCACCCGGCGCGGCGGCCGGTGGTGCAGGCACAAAAAAGGCCCCCCTTCCGGCAGGAAGGGAGGCCGGGCGTCTGCGGTGGGTGCCTAGAAGAACAGGATCGCGCCGCTCGTCAGCGCGTCGGAGACGGCACGATTGCCATTCTGGGCCTCCGACCGGGTATGCGTATATTCGCCGATCAGCGTCACCCAGCTGGTGAGGCCGTAGCGCAGCTGCCCGACATAGCTCATGTTCGTGTCGAGCAGGGTGGGGTTGATCTCGCCACGCGCAAGATCGAGGTGGCTCTCGCCATAGCTGCCGCCCACGGTGAACTTGTCGAGCGTGTAGGTTGCCTGCGCATAGAAGCCGTCGCTGTCGCGTTTGCGGCCTGCGGCGCTGGTGGACAGGATGAACAGCCCCGTCGTGCCGATTCCGCTGCCCGCATAATAATAGCCGGTGACGCCGAAGCCGGCATAGGTCAGCTTCGCACCAAGATCGAACCCGCTGCCGGTATAGCTTGGGAACAGGCCGGTGCCGTCATGCTTCTGCGTGATCCCGCC
The DNA here is from genome assembly GCF_036387535.1 of Sphingomonas sp. Lineage (GTDB taxonomy): Bacteria > Pseudomonadota > Alphaproteobacteria > Sphingomonadales > Sphingomonadaceae > Sphingomonas_R. The sequence goes on along the minus strand of NZ_DASVTO010000101.1, from coordinate 20,846 downwards.
GACCCATGCGTGACCGACGAAATCCTCCGCCTTGAAGTCATAGGTCAGCTTTGCCTGGAACCCCGGCGACTTGTTGACTTCGGTATTGCCGATCGTGACCAGCGGCTGGAACATGCCGATGCTCGCCTGCAACCCGCCGAACTTCGGCGTGGTATAGGTGATCTGCGGCATGAAGTCGGTGTAGATATAACCGATGCCGATCCGGCCGAGCGATGTGTTCGACGGCGCGGCGTTGCCGCCCGTGCTGCCGACCGACAGCAGGGTGATGTCGTTCAGGATCGCGTCCGACCCGAACAGGCCGATGTCGCGGCCGACCTTGATCTCCCCGAACCCGGCCCGCCCGAAGGTGAGATAGGTCTGGCGGGCGTCGATACCCGATGTCGCCAACGCCTGCGGCGTTCCCGCGCTGTTTGCGCCGCCTACGCCGGAGACGCTGTTGATCCCCGGATAGAGCCCGAAATGCGCCCCGACGTCCCAGCCACCCTGCTGGGTCGTGACGTCGACCTTCAGGAAGCCGGGCAGCAGGCCGTTGCGGATGGACGAGCTGCTGCTGCCGACGCCTGCCAAGCCACCGTCGACGGTCCGCCCCGCGCCACCGCGATCCGGATTGTCATGGGTGTAGAAGCCGTTGACGGATCCCGAGACCTTGAGCGTCACGCCGCCCATTTCCAGCCCGACGCCGCTTTCCGTGAAGCGGACCATCCGGCCGTCGAGAGCCTGAGCCGCGGCCTGTTGCGGCGGCTGCGTTTCGCTGGTGGTGACCGCGGCCGAATTGCCGTTTGCCGCCGCGGCGACCGGAGCCTGCGCGTCCACCGCGCTGCGCGCCATCAGCGTGGCATATTCGTCTTCGGTCAGGATGCCCTTGTCCTTCAGCCGCAACAGCAGGCTGTCGATCTTGGAACTGTCCTGCGCCAGTGCGGGGGATGCCCCGCCCAGCAATAGTGCGCAGGTTGCCGTGGCGGCGAGCCACCGTGTCGAAATCTTCATAACCCCTCCCTTTTTTCAACGTCTTTGCGTCGGTATAAGAAGGATAGTTAAAATACTGGTTCATGCAAACGCAACTTTGTGTCCAATAGTCCAATGGCGCGAATGATAGTGCTGCATTGCAACAGATCTATGCACCTCTGGCAGGCCGCAGAGATGCCGCGTGTGGAACAGCCGAAATCCTTGACGCGCATCGGCGGAGATCGACGGTGCCGCTTTCCTGCGTCCTGATCCTGTTCTATGTCATGCTGAAAGGTCGGGCGGTCCGACGCAATAGGACAGGACAATATATGGCGATCTTGATGGTGCTGTATCCGACGAACGCGGGTACGCGGTTCGACGCCGATTATTATGTCGGGACGCACATGCCCCTGGTTCGGGATGCCTGGACGCAGCATGGACTGGTTTCGGCGGAAGCGTTGTTGCCCGATCAGCCTGATCCGGCATTCGCGGCGGTGGCGATGTTGACGTTCCGGGACGCGTCGGCGCGCGATGCGGCGTTGGCGGGCCCCGAGGCGGCGGCCGTCTTCGCCGACGTGCCGCGCTTCACCGACATCTCGCCGGTCGCCCAGCTCAGCCACCATGGATGAGACGGTGGGCGGCGATTCCCGGTACACGCGGGTTGCGATCGCGCTGCACTGGACGATGGCGGCGCTCATCATCTTCAACCTGATCGTCGGCCTGGCGCATGACGTGATGGAGAAGGCGATGGGCGCGAGCCCGATCCCGCTGCACAAGTCGATCGGCTTGACCGTGCTGGCGCTGGCCTTCGTGCGGATCGGCTGGCGGTGGACGCATCGGCCGCCGCCGTTGCCGGCCGGGACGCCCGCCAGGGAGCGCCGGATTGCCCATGCGGTGCATATCCTGCTGTATGGACTGATGCTGATCATGCCGATGACGGGCTGGATCCTGTCGTCGGCAGGAAAATATCCCCTGAACTGGTTCGGCCTGTTCGCCGTACCGAAGTTCGCGGTGATGAAGGGCGCGCCGATCGCCACGGCGTCCAACGCGGCCCATTACTGGCTGGGGCTGATGCTGGTCGCCCTGGTGATCGGCCACATGCTGGCGGCATTGCGCCATCATTTCCTGCTGCGTGATACGGTACTGCGGCGGATGATCGGCTGAACGTCCGCCGGCACCACGGCTTACTTCGGCATCCCGGTAAGGCCGCTGGCCTGGCGCAGGGCCGCACCGTCGAGGCGGTAGCCGTCCAGGAACACGGTGCGGACGTGCCGAAGATTGCCGAGGTCCTTCGACACGTCGCCGTCGACCAGGATGATGTCGGCGGTCTTGCCCGCGGCGATCGACCCGGTGCGATCATCCATGCCGGTCATCCGGGCCGGAATGATCGTCGCGGTCTGCAGCGCGGCGGCGTTGCTGAGCCCCGCCTGTTGATAGAGTTCGAGTTCGCGCACCAGTTCCAGGCCATAGCCGTCCGTTCCGGCCACGATCGGTACGCCCGCCCGGTGCAACCGCCCGACCAGCCCGACCATCTTGGCGAAGCTCTTGCGGTAATCGTCCCGGGTCAGCCCGGCAGAAAGAGGATAGCCGCTGATCTTCCAGCTGCGCGCGACCGCCGCCGGCGCGATCTCCGCGAACGCCGCATATTCCGGTGAAATCGCGCTTCCGTCCGACGTCATCAGCGGTTCCCAGACCGTCAGCGTCGGATCGATGATGGTGTGCCGATCGGCAAGCTCCGCATAGAAGCGCGTCATCGCGGGTGCGTCGAGGTCGACATCCTTGCCATAGCGGGCGGGGCCTTCGAGCCGCGCGGCGGTATTGGCCTTGTCGACGACCTCCTGTGGCATCGCCTGCATCATGATGAAATTGATGTGCGTGACCTCATCATATCCGGCCCTGACGGCGTCCAGCGGGCGCATGCCGGCGGGAACATGGCCATGCACATGCAGGCCCAGCCGATGCGCCTCCGCCGCCGCCGGTGCGATCCAGGCCGGGTTCATCGAGGTATAGAATTTCACGCCCCACAGCCCCGCCGCCTTGATCTTGCCGACCGCCGCGATCGCCTCCGCCGCCGAAGAAACCGTCAGGGCACCCTGCGCTGCCAGTGGATCCTTGCGATCGATGATCACCGACACCTTGCCGTCTGGGGCGAGCAGGTCGCCAGTCGCGCGGCGTTTGTAGATGCTGGCCGCCTCGTCGATCATCGACCCCGGACTGCGATAATTGGTGATGCCGGTCGCGACATTCTGCAACAGGTTCCAATCGTCGCCGACATGCTGGTGCGAGTCCCAGAGGCCGGGCAGGAGCGTCTTGCCGCGTCCGTCGATCCGCGTCGCGCCGGCGGGCGCCGGGATGGTCCCCGCCGCGCCGACCGCGACCACCGTCCCATCCGCGATCAGAACCGCCCGATCCGGCACATAGCGGCCGGCGACCGAGTCGAACATGAGCACATGATCGATCAGCGTCGCGGTACGGTTTTCGCGGTTCAGGAAGCCATGGGCGACATCGCGCACCATCGCGGCGATCGCGTCGTCCTGAATCGCCTTCAGTTTTGGCCCGGCCTGCTCGAAACCCTCGGGCAGCAGCGAGATGATGCCGGCATTTCCGAACAAGCGGTTGTCCTGGTCGAGCCACACGGGCGACGGTGCGAATCCGTAGCCCCTGATGAACGCAAGCTTGAGGATCTTGGCGCCCCATGGACCGTCGATGTGTTGCGGCGACCCGATGACGATGCTGGCATGACCGGTCGGGAGCAGGTCGATGCCCTTGTCGCCGGCAGCCACCAGCGCGCCGATATCATGTTCGGCTGCCAGCAAGGGGCCGCCATAACTGTTATAGTGACGGTTGCCGAAGGGCGCGGTGCCGGAATCGATGGTCGTTTTCCAACGCGCGATACCGTCGAGCCCGACGGCGAACTGCTCGGTCGCGTCGCCCTGGTCGGTGTAGCCGCGGATGGCGATCGCGCGTGCGCGGCCGTCCGACCCGATCGTCATTACCTCGTCTATCTCGGTAATCCAGCCGCGGAGCGACAGCGACATGCGATAGGCTGCGGCCCCGGCCGACGTGGTCCACGACCAGACATCGCCGTGCTTCCCTGCTTCCGAACTGATCGTGTAATGCCGCGCACCCGCAGGCGGCGCGAGGAACTGCACGGTCGGGACCGGCGCGGCGGCAACCGCCGGCTCCGCCGTGACCAGCAGCAAGGCAAGCATCATTCGGCGCATCTCAGAACCTCCCCCGGCCAGGCCAGCAGACTGACAAGTGGAGCCGGTCCGTGCAAGCATCTTGGCGCGCGGTGCTTCGACCCTGTCGGCCCGCCGGCCGGGTGCCGACCGAGCAGCCACAAAGACCCGGCACCTTTCATCCTGACATAAGTTTCTTCCGGCAGATGCGGGCGTTTGTTTTGACGCAGCGCCAATCGGAAATTAATTTCTGACCGCGATGATGGTGCTTGTGATGTCCAGCGCCACCGCCCTTCATCGTCTGAAATCATGGCACGCCGGCACCGGCTATCTGCGGGCCTTGGTCCGATCCGGGAAGGACGAAAGCGAACTCGACCGCGATATCCTGCTGCGGCAGCTCGACGCCACCGGCGCCACCGTCCGGTGGACCACGATGCTGGCGATCATCGTTTCCGCCGCCATCGTTCCGCTGTTCTGGTCCGGGTCGCAGCACGGGTTGCTGTTGTCGGGGCAGTTGACGGTCGCGATCGCCTGCCTGGGAATGCTGATCAGCCTGCCGCGGCGCATACCGGCCGAACAGTGGCGCGCATGGACTCGTCGTCACATGCTGTCCGCGCTGCTGCACGGCGGCGGCTGGATGATGATAACGGCGGGCATGATGTCGAAGGCGGACGTCCATACGGCGATGCTGGTCGCCAGCCTGCAGGTCGGGCTCGTGGCGATCGGCTTCGTGATCTATCTGAACCTGCCGGCGGCGTTCCTGGCATTTTCCACGCCGGTCGCGGTGCCGTTCCTGTGCACCTTCGCCACCACGCGGGGACGATCGCTGGTTGCCATCCCGCTGATCCTGATCATGTTCGCCATTCTGGCGCGCGTGGCGATCGACCAGAGCCGGATGTTCCTGAAATCGGCGCGGGCCAAGGAGCGCCTGCACGACGCGCGGTTGCGCGAGGAAGTTGCCAAGAAACAGATGGATCGTGCGCTGATCGACCAGCAGATCCTGGAAGTGCGCCGGGTGGATGCCGCAGCCCGCATGGCGGAAGACCAGCGCCGCGCACAGATGTTGAGCCTTGCCGACCTGTTCGAGCGGGAGATCGGCTCGGTGGTTGCCGCCAATGCGGACGCGATCCTGAAGCTTCAGCAGGCGGCGGACGCGCTGTTCCGCGTGGTTCAGGAAAGCCAGGATGCGACCGTCGTGGCCGTGGCGCGGGCGGAGGCGGCGTCGCGATCGGTAACGGCGCTGGCGCGATCGGCAAGTGCGGTCGCGAGCGGGGTGTCCGAACTGACCGATCAGGTTGCACAGCATGCGTTGGTGAGCGGCCAGGTCCAGCAGATGACCGCCGCCAGCAAGCAGGAGGTCCATGCCATGGCGATGGCGGCGATGGAGACGCGCGAGATCGCGTCCGCGATCGGCAGGGTGACGACGCAGACCCGGCGACTGGCGCTGAACGCCACGATCGAGGCCGCGCGTGCCGGTGACAGCGGGCGGGGGTTCGCGGTGGTGGCCGCAGAGGTGAAATCGCTCGCCAGCCGAGCCGAAGACGCGACCCGACACGTCACCGCGCAGGCCGACGAGATCGTGGCGCGGGTCTCGATCGCGCAGAACAGCCTGGAAAAAAGCGCGACCGGCATTGACGGCGTGACGCTGATCGCGACGACGATCGCATCGTCGCTGGTGCAGCAGCGCGGGGCGACCGAGGACATCAGCCGCGAAGCGATCGAAATGGCAGGGCACGTCAGAGAGACCGATCTGCGCATGGGGATCGTCGCAAAGGCGACCAGCGCGGCACGCGAACTCACCCGATCGGTGGACGTGACCACGCAGGCGGTGGGACTTTCCGCCGAACAGTTGAAGACATCGGCCGACCGGTTCCTGGCCGCGTTGCGCGCGGCGTGACGCGCAACGGAAAGCGTATCACGCCTTTGCGCGCAAGGTCCGGATGATGGCCGAAAAATCCAGCCGTCCATGGCCGGCGGCATCGAACGCCTCGTAACGTTCGGCGGCACGCGACCCCATCGGTATGTCCGCGCCCGCACCGTGCGCAGCGGCGACGGCAAGGCGCAGATCTTTCAGCATCAGTGCGGTCGCGAAGCCACCCTGATAGTCATTGTCCGCCGGCGTGGTCGGGCCGACGCCGGGGACCGGACAGTAGGTGGTCATCGACCAACTTTGCCCCGATGATACGCTGGCGATGTCGTAGAAGGCCTGTGCGTCGAGCCCGAGCTTTTCCGCAAGCGCAAAGGCTTCGCAGGTCGCAAGCATCGTCGCGCCCAGGATCATGTTGTTGCACATCTTCGCGGCCTGGCCAGCGCCGTTGGCGCCGGCGTGGATCACCGCCTTGCCCATCTGCGCCAGGATCGGCTGCGCCCTGGTGAAGGCGTCCTGGGATCCGCCGACCATGAAGGTGAGCGTACCCGCCGCCGCCGCCGCGATGCCGCCGGACACCGGTGCATCGACTGCGGTCAGCCCGCGTGTGGCGGCGGCGTCGGCAACCTGGCGCGCGGTGACGACATCGATGGTGGAACAGTCGATCAGCAGCGCGGACGCGGGCAGTACCGGAAACAGCGTATCGCACACGCTGGCGACATGCTGCCCGGCGGGCAGCATCGTGACAACCGTGTCGGCCCCGGTCGCTGCGTCGATGGCGCTGGTCGCGGCCGTGCAACCCGCGGCCTGTGCGCGGTCCAGCGCCTCCGCCGAAAGATCGAAGGCGCGCACGTCATGGCCAGCCCTGGCGAGGTTCGCGGCCATGCCGCTTCCCATGTTCCCCAGTCCGATGAAGGCGATGCGTGCCATATCCTGCGTTCCTACTACCGCCCGGACCATGCCGGGTCTGTTGCTGGTCCCGCGGCCCTGCCCGGGATGCGGACAGCCCGCGCCTATTTGCCGGTCCACTGCCCCGGGCGTTTCTCGACAAAGGCGGTCATGCCTTCTTTCTGGTCGGCGGTGCCGAACAGGGCGTGGAACAGCCGACGCTCGAACTGCACGCCGGCGGCAAGGCCGGTTTCGAACGCCATGTTCACCATTTCCTTGTTCGCGAGCACCGCCAGCGGTGCCATTCCGGCGATCGCGGTCGCGGTCTTCAGCGCTTCATCCACCAGATCGGCGGCAGGGACGATACGGCTGACCAGGCCAGCCCGCTCCGCCTCGTCCGCGTCGATCATCCGGCCGGTCAGGCACATTTCCATGGCCTTCGCCTTGCCGACCGCGCGTGCCAGCCGCTGCGAGCCGCCCATGCCTGGCGAAACGGCAAGCTTGATCTCCGGCTGACCGAATTTCGCGGTGTCTGCCGCGAGGATGAAGTCGCACATCATCGCCAGTTCGCACCCGCCGCCCAGTGCATAGCCCGCAACCGCCGCAATGACCGGCTTGCGGGTGCGTGTGAACCGATCCCAGCCGGCGAAGAAATCGTGACCATACATGTCCGCGAAGCCCTGCGCCTGCATCTCCTTGATGTCGGCACCGGCCGCGAACGCCTTTTCACTGCCCGTGATGACGGCGCATCCCTGCGACGGATCGGCATCGAACGCGGCCATCGCGGCGAGCAGTTCATCCAGCACCGCGCCGTTCAGGGCGTTCAGCGCCTTCGGTCGGTTGAGCGTGACGAGCGTGACCCGGTCGCGCTGTTCTACGAGAATGGTCTCGGTCATCATCGTCCTTCGTCACCCCTGGTGCGGATCGGGTCCGCCGCTCGTGCCGGCCTTCACCGTGGATGGCGACCCTTATGGCGTCCAGGCCTCCGCTTCCGGCAGCGGGGCGAAAATCTGGTCAATGACATGGTCGGGTACATCCGCCGGCGTCGCCGGGTCCCAGCGCGGGGCATTGTCCTTGTCAACGATCACCGCGCGGACGCCTTCCTGGAAATCATGGCGCTGCACCACGCGCGACGCCACCGCATATTCATGCGCCATCTCGTCCGCGAAGTTCGCCATGGCGGCGCCGTCCTTCAGCAGGCGCAGCGCGACCTTCATCGCCTGTGGCGATTTGGTGCGCAGGGTCGCCAGCTGCTCCGATGCCCACGCGCCACGATCGTCGTCCAGCGTCGCGAAGACGGTTTCCAGATCGTCCGCAGCGAACAGGTGGTCGATCGCGTCACGATGTTGCAGGATGCGCGCGTCCGGCACAGGTGCCGACAGATCCGCAAGGATGGTGGCGATCGCCGCAGGATCGGCGATGATCCGGCGTTTCGCGTCCTCGACCCGATCCGCGGTCAGATAATGCGTCGCCAGCCCAAGCGCGTGCGTTTCGGCGCCGTCCAGCCGGTGGCCGGTCAACGCAAGATACCGGCCGATCCGCCCCGGCAGCCGCGACAGATACCAGCCGCCACCGACGTCGGGGAACAGGCCGATCCCGGTTTCCGGCATCGCAAGCCGGGTCTGTTCCGTCGCCACCCGGAAGCGCGCGGGTTGCGAGATGCCGACGCCGCCGCCCATCGTGATCCCGTCCATGACCGCGACGATCGGCTTGGCATAGGTGAACAGCCGGTGGTTCATGCGATATTCGGTCGCGAAGAAGTGCCGCGCCGCAGCGCCGTCGCCCGCGCCGCTTTCGGCCAGCATGCGAATGTCGCCGCCGGCGCAGAAGCCGCGCCCCTCGGCATGGTCGAGGATGATCGCGCGAACCGCATCGTCGCTCCGCCACGCCTCCAGCGCGCCCAGCACGGCTTCGCACATCGCGACGGTCAGTGCATGGATCGCCTTGGGCCGGTTCAGGCGGATGCGGCCCACCGCGCCCTCCACCGTGATGAGGACAGGATCCGTCATTGCCGCGACAGTTCGCGGCCGATGATCATGCGCATCACCTGATTGGTGCCCTCCAGGATCGAATGGACGCGCAGGTCGCGCCAGAAGCGTTCGATGGGATAGTCCATGAGATAGCCGTAACCGCCATGCAGTTGCAGCGCACGATCGGCCACGCTCGATCCCATGTCGGTGGCAAGCCGCTTCGCCATGGCGGCGAAGCGCGTCTTGTCCGGTGCGTCGACCGTGACCTTTGCCGCCGCCATATAGAGCAGCGCGCGCGCCGCCTCCAGATCGGTCGCCATGTCGGCAAGCGTGAACTGCGTAGTCTGGAAATCAGCGACGGCGCTGCCGAACTGCTTGCGATCCCTGGTATAGCGGATCGCCTCATCCAGACAGCGCTGCGCGCCGCCGAGCGAACAGGCGCCGATATTGAGCCGGCCGCCGTCCAGCCCCATCATCGCGATCCGGAACCCTTCGCCTTCCGCCCCGACCAGATTTTCGGCCGGCACGCGGACTTCATCCAGGATCACCTGGCGGGTCGGTTGCGAATGCCAGCCGAGCTTGCGTTCATTGGCCCCGAAACTGACCCCTGGCATATCCTTTTCGATCACGAGCGCGGAAATGCCCCGCGCGCCGTCCTCGCCGGTGCGAACCATGGTCACATAGACCTCGTTCTCGCCGCCGCCGGAGATGAACTGCTTCGTCCCGGTCACGACATAGGTGTCGCCGTCCCTGACCGCGCGCGTCTTCAGCGCCGCAGCGTCCGATCCCGATCCCGGCTCCGTCAGGCAATAGCTGGCCAGCCGATCCATCGTGACCAGGCTGGGCAGATATTTGTCCTTGACCACCGCGCTGCCGAACCGGTCGATCATCCACGCGGCCATGTTGTGGATCGAAATGAACGCGCTGGTGGAGGGGCATCCATAGGCCATCGCTTCCATGATGAGCGCAGCTTCCAGCCGGCCGAGTGCGATGCCGCCCGATGCCTCGCTGACATAGATCGCGGCAAAACCAAGTTCAGCCGCAGCCTTGATCGTGTCGCGCGGGAAGATGTGCTGCTCGTCCCATTCGGCGGCGTGCGGCGTGATGCGATCGGCGGTGAAGCGACGGGCGAGATCCTGGATCTCGCGCTGATCGTCGGTCAGGTCGAATTGATGATCCATGACCTCAGCCCATCGTCGGAATGACGAAGGCGTCCTGCACGCGCGCAGGCCCGCCGTCTTCGGCGCCACGCGGCAGATCGGCGGTGCCGTCGGGCCAGCGTTGAGTGATGGTCTTGACCTTCGTCCAGAACTTCACGCCCTCCATGCCATGCTGGTTGGTGTCCCCGAATGCGGAACGCTTCCACCCGCCAAAGCTGTGATAGGCGACCGGCACCGGGATCGGCACGTTGATGCCGACCATGCCGACATTGACGCGCGCCGCGAATTCCCGGGCGGCGTGGCCGTTGCGCGTGAAGATGGCGACGCCATTGCCATATTGATGCTCACTGGGCAGCCGCACCGCGGTTTCGAAATCGGGTGCGCGGACGATCTGCAGGACCGGGCCGAAGATTTCCTCCTGATAGGCGCGCATCTGCGGCGTGACGCGGTCGAACAGCGTCGGGCCGATGAAGAACCCCTGTTCATGTCCCTGAAGGCTGAATCCGCGGCCATCGACGACCAGTTCCGCGCCCTCGTCGACACCGGTCTGGATCCAGTTTTCCACCCGCTGCCGGTGTGCGGCGTTGATCACCGGTCCGTAATGGGCGTCGGTGTCGGTCGATATGCCGACGCGCAACGCCGCGATCGCGGGGATCAGCTTTTCCCGCAAAGCATCGGCGGTCTTGTCGCCGACCGGCACCACGACCGGCAGCGCCATGCACCGTTCCCCGGCCGATCCGAATGCTGCGCCTGACAGGTCGGCAACCACCTGATCCAGATCCGCGTCCGGCATCACGATGCCGTGGTTCTTGGCCCCGCCCATCGCCTGCACGCGCTTTCCGGCTTCGACGCCGCGGCGGTAGACATAATGCGCGATATCGCTGGATCCGACGAAGCTGACGGCGCTGATTGCGGGATGATCAAGGATGGCGTCGACCATCTCCTTGTCGCCATGTACCACTTGCAGGATGCCGGCCGGCGCGCCGGCCTCCAGCATCAGTTCTGCCAAACGGACCGGCACCGACGGATCGCGTTCCGACGGCTTCAGGATGAACGCATTGCCGGTCGCGATCGCGACGCCGAACATCCACATCGGGATCATGGCCGGAAAATTGAACGGCGTGATCCCGGCCCCGATGCCGAGCGGTTGGCGCATCGAATAGACATCGATGCCCGGACCGGCGCCATGCGTATATTCGCCTTTCAGAATGTGGGGGATGCCGCAGCAGAACTCGATCACCTCAAGACCGCGCTGGATGTCGCCCTTGCTGTCCGCGATCACCTTGCCATGTTCGGACGAAAGCATCTGCGCCAACGCGTCCATGTTCGCTTCGACCAGTTCCTTGAACCGGAACATCACGCGTGCGCGGCGTTGCGGGTTGGTGGCGGCCCAGCCGGGCTGTGCCGCCTGCGCCGCGGCCACGGCCCGTGCCAGATCGGCCATGGTGCCCAGGGTGACGCGCGCCTGCACCTGGCCGGTATTCGGATCCCAGACGTCTCCGGTCCGGCCGCTTCCGCCGCCCTGATGACCGACGATGACATGGTCGATGGTGCGCATCATACTCTCCCGTTCGACCGGACCATGCGCCGGCCGCCAGTTGCCGGCAAGGTGAAGTCCTGCAATGGTGCCCTGCAGATATGCAGCCTTTATCCTGGAACGACCTGCAGAACTTTCTGGCGATCGCGCGGACCGGGCAGATTGCGCGCGCGGCGGCGGCCGCCGGCGTGGACGCGACGACGATGGGGCGGCGCCTGCGGCGGCTGGAGCGCAGGCTGGGCCAGACCTTGTTCGAACAGACCCGCGAGGGCCAGGTGATGACGGCGGCAGGAGAGTCGTTGCTGGCCCATGTCGAGGCCATGGAGCGCGCGGCCGAGCGGATCGCGGATGCGCATGACCCACATGGCGGGTTGACCGGATTGCTGCGACTGAGCGTATCGGAGGGTTTCGGGACCTGGTTCATGGCCCGCCATCTGCACGAGTTTGCCGCGGCTCACCCGCGCCTGACGATCGACCTGGCCGCGAGCAGCGGGTTCCTCAGCCCATCGAAGCGTGAAACCGACGTCGCGATCCTGCTGGCGCAGCCCCGCGCGGGGCCGGTGGTGTGCAGCAAGTTAGGCGACTATGGCCTTCGCCTCTATGCCAGCGCGGATTATATTGCGGCCCATGGTGCGCCGGAAACGATCGCCGTCCTGCGCGAACACCGGCTGATCGGCTACATCCCCGATCTTCTCTATGCGCCCGAGTTGCGATATCTTGACGAGATCGACACCGCGCTGACGCCTGCCGTGCGCAGTTCCAGCATCAACGCGCAGCACCGGCTTCTGCAATCCGGCACCGGTATCGGCGTGCTCCCGCGGTTCATCGGTGATGCCGACCCATCCCTGGTGCCGTTGCTGCCGGAGGTGGCGATCACGCGATCATTCTGGCTGGTCACGCACAAGGATACCCGTCAACTGGAACGGGTGCGCGCGTTCAAGACGTGGCTGATGGCGATCATCCAGCGGGAAAAGGCCACGCTGGTTGGATCGTGACGCACGGAACGCAACGATACGGCACGCGACGGCGCCATCCGTTTGCCGAACTGCTCCGCGTCCCGTCATCTGCGCGGATCTCGATTAGCGGCAGCGTAGAATAACAACACTTTGGACCTTTCCGAAATAACAAAGCCGTTGATCGCGACGTCCCGCGTGGCCGTGTGTGAGAAAGTTCGTACGGTCGGGTCCAGCGAAGCCGTCGGCCCGATCGCCTTGCGCGAGGTCGGCAGATGAGGTCGGCCGGGGCAGATAACAGACGCTGCCGTGGCTGATCCCCAGCCCCCCGCGCGGGCGTGCCAGCGGCAAGGCACGCGAGCGGTGGATCATCGTTTTGCGCGGGGCAACAGACCTGCTTTGCCGACTTTGTCGAGCGCGGCGTGGAAAGCAAGACCTTGGTCGTGGGTGGTGCCGGCGCGCGCCCGGGCTACATTTTGGGCGAACGACAGCGGGAGTCGCGACATGAAGATGTTCTGGGCGGTGACGGCCGCGGCGGTGCTGATACCCGCACCTGCATGGGCGAAATCGACATCGGTCTATCTGACCCGACCAAACGATCCGCGTGCGATCACCGTCAAGGCGGTTGGTGACGGACGTGCCGACGACAGCGCCGCGATCCAGACCGCAATCGATGCGGCAGCGGCGAGCAAGCATGGCGGTGTCGTGTTCCTGCCATCCGGGCGCTATCGGATCACACGCACCATTTTCGTGCGATCCGCCGTCCGTATCTTCGGCATTGGCAGGAGCCGGCCGGTGCTGGTGCTGGGCGACAACACACCGGGCTTCGATTCGGGCATCGCCACCATGCTCAGCTTCACGGGCGAGGATCAGTACCGCGTGGGCAATGTGGCGGTCCCACCGCCGACCAGCGTACCGTTCGATCCCAACATCTTCGACGCCACGTCGAGCACCTTCTATTCCGCATTGTCCAACGTCGATTTCGAAATCGGTGCGGGCAACGCCGGGGCGACTGGCGTCCGCTTCCGCACCGCGCAACATGCCTTCCTGCGGCACATCGACTTCCATATCGGATCGGGGCTCGCCGGCATCTACCAGGCGGGGAATGAATGCGAGGACCTGCGCTTCTATGGTGGCCGCTACGGGATCTTGACTGAAAAGCCATCCGCCGCATGGCAGTTCACACTGATCGACTCCGAATTCGACGGCCAGCGCGATGCCGCCATCCGCGAGCATGAAGCGGGCTTGACGCTGGTAAACGTCGCAATGCGCAACACGCCGGTCGGTATCGAGATCGACCGCGGCTATGGCGACTGGTTGTGGGGCAAGGACGTCCGGTTCGAGAATGTGTCGCGCGCTGGCATCGTGATCAGCAACGAAGGCAATGTCTACACACAGATCGGCTTTGAAAATGCCTTGGGGGTTGCCACGCCGACCTTCGCGCGTTTCCGCGACAGCGGCCGCACCGTCGCGGGCCAGGGCGCGAGCTACAAGGTTGCGCGCTTCAACTACGGGTTGAAGCTCGCAGGGCTCGGGCAGATCGGCGAGTATGCGACGGATGTGGCGATGACGTCCGCGCCGCGTCCCTCGCCGCGGCGCGCACTGGCCATCAGGGCTCTGCCTCCGGTTCGCGACTGGATCAACGTCCATGATCTCGGCGTAAAGGGCGATGACGCGACCGACGACACCGCCGCGTTGCAGCGCGCAATCGATCGCCACCGCGTGCTCTACTTGCCGATGGGCCGCTATCGGGTGACTGACACGTTGAAGCTACGGCCGGATACCGTGCTGATCGCGCTGCACCCCAGCCTGACGCACATCTACCTGCCCGACGAAACGCCTGCCTACATGGGCGTCGGGAGCCCCAAGGCGCTGATAGAGAGCGCGCGCGGCGGCAATGCCATCCTGTCGGGCGTTGGCCTGTGGACGGGCGGCGTCAATCCGCGTGCGACTGCGCTGCTGTGGCGCGCAGGCGAGACGTCGATGGTCAACGACGTCAAGATCCAGGGCGGCGGCGGCACGGTGCTGGGGCCCGGCAGTCGCATCGAGCCCGGCGACCCGCATGCGCGCCCGGACGGGCAGCATCCCAGCATCTGGGTGACCGATGGCGGTGGCGGCACGTTCGCGGCGATCTGGTCGCCCAACACGCTGGCGCAGGCCGGCTTCTACGTCTCAGATACCAAGACGCCGGGCCACGTCTACGAATTGTCGGCTGAGCATCATTATCGCGCCGAGATCGTGCTCGACAATGTGCAAAACTGGGAGTTCCTGGCACCGCAGACCGAGCAGGAGGTGCGCGACGGTGTCGATGCGATCTCGACCGAAATCCGCAACTCGCGCAACATTCTGTTCGCCAATTACCACGGCTATCGCGTCACCCGCACGATCAAGCCGATGGATCCCGCGGTGCGGCTGTACAATTCGGGCGAGATCCGGTTTCGCAACGTCCACGTCAATGCGGAAAGCGGCTTCGCGAGCTGTGACGATAAGGGCTGCGGCACCTATCTGCGGGCCAGCAAGTTTCCTTTCGAAAACGCGATCAAGGACATGACAGGCGGCGCCGAGGTGCGCGAACGCGAGTTCGCGGTGCTGGACGTGCCTCCCCTGGGGACCGCGCCCGCCAGTCAACCTGTGGTGCCGGTCACGCCGGGAGTCGAGAAGCTGGCCGGCGGCTTCTACTCCATCGCCGGCGCGGCGGTGAACGCCGACGGCACGCTCTACTTCATCGATCGGTTCTTCCAGCGCATTCATGCGTGGTCGAAGCGGGACGGATTGTCGATCGTCGCCGATGCGCCGCTCGACGCGGTGAACCTGGCAGTCGACCGGTCGGGCGACCTCATGGTCCTGTCCTCGGCCGGTCGCGACGGCACCGTGTACAGCATCAAGCCCAAGGCACCCTTCGTCGTCCGGACAATCGCGCCCACCCCTGTCAAGCCACGGCCCGACGCCGAGATCGTGCTGCCGGTGAACATCTGGAACAACGGTGAATTCAGGGATCGCATCGACACCAAAACCTATGAATTCACCACGCTGGCGGAGATGTTCGCACGCGACATCGGCCAGCCCAAGACGATGGAATATGTCTCGCCCGACGGATCGCTCGCGTTGCCGGCGTTCCGCGTGTGGAACCAGGGGCCAGACGATCATTGCGGCTGGCGCTGGTCCGACGCGCTGGACGCGCACGGATTTCTGACAGCGCGGCCAGGCGAACCGGTGTTCGTCGCGAACGGATCGGAGAACAAGACGTATCGGGGGACCGTGGGCGCTGGCGGGGCGGTCACCGACCTGAAGGTCTTTGCGAACCGCGGCACCGAAAGCGTCGCTCGCGATGCGGCCGGTAATGTGTACGTCGCCAACGGACAGGTGTTCGTCTATGCGCCCGACGGCGCGCTGACCCGCCGGATCGAGGTGCCGGAGCGGCCGCTACAGCTGGTGGTCGGCGGCGTCGGTCGACGCACCTTGTTCATTCTCACCCATCATTCGCTGTACGCCATCGCGATCTGAAAGGTCGAAAAGGACAGTCCATCAGGAACAGCCGGGCAGGGATGGAGAACGGCTCGTTTAAACGGAAACCGGCTCGCGTTCAGTGTTGCCCGCTCAGCAACTGCGCGGCGATGGCGACCTGGGTGCGATTGCGGACGTTCAGCTTGCGCATCAGCGCGGTCATATGTGCCTTCACCGTCGCTTCGGCGATGCCCAAGTCGAACGCGATCTGCTTGTTCAGTTGACCGGAATGAACACCGCGAAGCACTTTCATCTGGGTGGGGGTCAGATCGGCCAATGCCGGGCGGCGCCCGGCCGGAGCGGGTTTGTCATTGGAAGATTCGAAGCCTGAAACGCCTTGCATGTCATCCCCTTCTGCGCCTTGCACGGTCGATCAGCACGATACCGTGCAGCCGACCCGCTTCGGTTGATCCGAAATCAGTTAGACAGATTTGCAGTATTCCCGCACCAGCGGCCCGTGTTCAAGTCTTTTTGTTGATCGACAGTAAAAATCTGTCCAACAGGTATCAGAGGCCACAGTAGGCCAACGCGCCATTGCACAGGGAGGAAAGGGCATGATTGAGCTGGGCCGTGGGCAGGCCGTTGCGATGTGGGTGGCGCGATGAGCAGCGAGGACCTCCGGCTGGTGATCGCCGCGCTGTCCGGCATCGCACTGGCGGTGCTGATGATCGTGCGCGGTCGGCTTCATCCCTTTCTGGGCCTGCTCTCCGGCGCTTTCGCCGTCGGCCTGATCGCGGGGGTCCCGCTGATCGATACGGCAAAGGCGGTGCAGAAGGGGGTGGGCGACATCCTCGGCGGCACCGGACTGGTCGTTGCACTCGGCCTGTCGTTGGGTGCCATGCTGCAGATTTCTGGCGCAGCCGCCGCGCTGGCGACTACCGGGTTGCGGTTGATCAAGCCGAGCGGCGCGCCTTGGGCCAGCATGTTCATCGCCATTGTGATCGGCCTGCCGTTGTTCTTCGAAACAGGTCTCGTGCTGTTGCTGCCGATCGTCGCGGCGGCGGCGGCGGCGCTGCCGGAGGGATCGGGCAAAGATACCGCCAAATTGCGCCTGATGCTGCCCGCGCTCGCCGGCCTGTCGGTCGTCCACGCGCTCGTCCCGCCGCATCCGGGACCGCTGCTGGCGGTCGAAGCACTCGGTGCGGACCTCGGTCGCACGATGATCTACGGCATCCTGATCGCCGTACCGACCGCGGTGATCGCGGGACCGGCGTTAGCCATGCTGACCGCGCGCGGTATACGGCTGAGTACACCCGTGATCGAGCGGCCCATCCTCGAAGTCACCCCGCCGGGCTTGGGTGTCGCGCTGATGATCGTACTGCTGCCGGTCGTGCTGATCGCCGCGGGCGAACTGGGCCAGTTCCTGCCCGGTTTGACCGGCTCCGCCTGGCTCACGGCGGCGAGCAATCCGGTCGTCGCATTGCTCGTCACCAACCTCGTGGCGCTGCCCCTGCTGTTCGGACGGCGGCTGCGCGAGGCGGCCGTTCAGGATGCGGTGTGGACGGGCACCATGGCGACCGCCGGTGCCATCCTGCTCGCGATCGGCGCGGGCGGCGCGTTGAAGCAGGTGCTGGTGACCGCCGGCCTGTCGGACCTGCTGGCCCGGCTCGCATCGCTCCAGGCGATCTCGCCGCTGCTGCTGGGGTGGCTGATCGCGGTGGCGATCCGCCTTGCCACCGGGTCCGCGACCGTGGCAACGATCACGGCAGTGGGTGTGATGCCGGGCGTGGTCGCCGCGAGCGGTGCGTCCCCGGAGCTCGTCGTGCTAGCGGTCGGTGCGGGATCGGTGTTCTTCAGCCATGTCAACGATCCCGGTTTCTGGCTGGTGAAGGGATATCTCGGCACCACCACCGCCGACACGTTCCGCACCTGGTCGATGCTGGAAACCGTGATCTCGGTGGCCGGACTCATCATGGTTCTGGCAGCGAGCTATATCGTATGAAAGTGACACGGCATCCGATCAACCCCCGGCGGCGAGCACGGTCATGAGCGAGGAGCGACTCGCGGATCGGGCCTATACGGGCATTGTCCAGATCATCAACGACGACGCGCTGATGACGGGCGACCGGCTGCCGGCGGAGGCGCGGCTGGCCGAGATGTTCGGCATGTCTCGAACCGTGGTGCGCGAGGCGCTGGTCCGGCTGGCATCGGACGGGATTACGGAGGCGCGACGCGGGGCAGGGTCCTTCGTCAAGCGTCGCCCGTCCGAGCGGTTGGGCGCGCATATGCCGATGGCGGATCTCGCTGCGACCTTGGGGACGTACGAGGTCCGCTTCGTGCTGGAGGCGGAGGCCGCGCGGCTGGCCGCGCAGCGCCGGTCGGCGGCGCAGCTCGCCGAGATTGAGATGCGGCTCGCCGAGTTGCGATCGGCGCTGCTCTCGAGCGCTCCGGCGCATGATGAGGATTGGCTTCTCCACCGCGCGATCTTCGAAGCCACGGCAAACACCGCCTTCGTGTCGATCTTCGATCACCTGCACGACGAGGTGCTCCGCATTCTCAAGGCGGGCGTGGACATTTCCCGCTCGCGCCCGCCGGAAGTGATCGCAGCGATGATGGGCGAACATGACGCGATCGTCGAGGCAATCGGCGCCCAGGACGCCGAAAGCGCGGCGCTGACAATGCGCTGGCATCTGTCACAAGGACGCAAGCGCCTGATGCCGTAAGTCAGGTCAACGATCAGTTTCGGGATGTCGACAGTCCCCTAGGACTGCATCACCGCGACATGTTCCGCCATTCGCTCGTCCGTAAAGGACGTGCTGGCGGCTTGACGAAACATGTCGGGTGCGACGGGGTATCTGCGGCGGCTTCGGCGCTTCCAAGTCCATAACAGCCTCTAGTTTAAAAGCCTGACGGGGCCTCGCGGGTTCGCGCGATGTACTCGCGGGGCGCACGATAGCCGAGCGCGCGATGCGGGTGCACCTCGTTGTAGTGCGCCGGCCGGACGGGGAGCTGCTCGATGACGGTTTTGGCATCCGGCCTTGGGCTCACGCGGACATAGTCCCGTTTGGGCGTCTGGACGAACGCCTCGGCCATGCCGTTGGACTGCGGGCTGCTGACCGGCGTCGTGCGCGGCACCAGGCCGATCTCGCGGGCGAAGGCGCGGGTGTCTCGGGCAGTGTGGCAACTGCCGTTGTCGCTCAGCTACTCGATCTGCTCTGGCAGGCAGTTCACGGGTTCGAAGCGGTGCTCGACGGTGGCGACCATCAGGTCCTGGACGTCCTCGGCGGTGATGCCGATCGCGCTCGCGACGGCGCTCACAGACCACCCCTGGGCAACGAGGTCGAGCGCAGCAGCGGTTTTTTTGGGCCTGCGGCGCGGGACACGGCCTCGCGGAGCAGCTTGTTCTCCATGGCCTTCTTGCCCAGCAGCCGCTGGAGCTCGCGCACGTGCGCTTCCAGGGCGCGATACTCGGACGCCGGCACGACCTCCTCGTCGGCCGTGGCGGCAGTCAGCGCTCCCTGAGCCATCAGCCTGCGCCAAGTGAAGATCTGGCTACCGCTGATCCCGTGCCGGCGGCTTACGAGCGACACGCTCATGCCCGGCAGGTAGGTCTCCTCGACGATCTGCACCTTCTCCTCCGGGGTCCATCGCCTCCGGCGCTGAACCCCGTTGAGGACCTCACCCTTGTTGTAACGCCTGGTCGTACCGTCAGTCATATGTCTCACTCTTATCTAAGAGCGAGGCCCTATCCGGTAATTTAGGGGGCCACCTCAGCGATCGACGGATCGCGTTTTGGTTTGGCTGCTGCCTCAGGAGCGATCCCGCGTGACGTCGAGCTGCCATTTAGCGCAGACAGAACTGTGCTATTCACTTCTAACATCTACATTTAGAGCGTAAGGCCCCCACAAGAATAAGCCTATGAAGCGCCCTCAAGTGCTACCGGCCAAAGCGCGCCTCCAGTTCGGCGACCCTACCCCGGAGTTGGTGAAGCTCCTTAATAACATATCCGTAGTGATAATCGTCGGCAGGATTTGTAAAATATTGGATCAGGTCAGCATGCTCATTTGCGACATAATATCGATTTAGAACATCGGTATATACCATTCGATATCCAGCGGCACAGACCGTCGGATCCCACTCTCCATACGTCGGCGCAGACATATTGTTTGGCTCTGTCGCTTCGATCACAAGCACCCACGGTCGAAAGCGGCAAAAGTCCATGCCACGGATCGCCGCCCCCTCATGACCTTCTATGTCAATTTTCAGAAAGTGAATTTCCGTTGGCGCGTGCTCTTCACAGATCTGAGCCAGAGTCATTGCCGGCACTGTATAAGACCGCGACATCAAGCCTGACTCGACGTGCCGCTTGGCGAAACGACTTTCTAGTGTTCCGAGTTGTCCCTCGACGCCGTGAAAGGTCGCTTCTCCAGGATGATCAGTGACAGCAACCTGCAGATTTATGTCACGCGGTCGATCCCTCACAAAGGCCGGAAAGAGATCCATTCCGGGCTCGACGTTCACTCCTCGCCAGCCATGATCATAGAAATGCTTGGTGACGCTGTCGTGTGTTGGGTCAAACCCGCCCACGTCGATGTAGAAGCCCTCGCTGAAGGGAACCCGGTGGAGCGCGCGATGGAGAAGCACGTCCTCACGAGCTTGAGCGTAGCTGATCATATTGAACCTCCGAATAAGGAGCAATTAGAGCCACCATGCGGCCGCTGTCTACCCGTGACCGCCAACCCTTTTTGACCCAGAAACGTGTTGACGTGACCCCCGTTTCTTCATCCATCTGGACCTAGAGACCGGCCCCTTGAAGGGACGGACAGAATGAAGCGGAAGCAGTTTTCGGAAGAGCAGATCATCGGCATTCTGAAGGAGGCCGAGGCGGGTGCGGTGGTGA
>NZ_DASVTO010000100.1:0-4853 GCF_036387535.1 Sphingomonas sp. | reverse complement strand
CCGCCGGCATGGTGAGCCCGCGTCCTCCCTTCCGCCACCACGCGCGCAGGTCGGCCAGCCATTTGGTGCCGGGCTCGTTCCCGGCCTTGCGGATGTCGTACCACACCGCCAGCGTGCGGGCCGCGCCACCGGCGGCGGGTTCCAGCCACGCCGCGACATAGGGACGATGATATTCGGCGACGGGCAGCCGGGGGATCGTGACCGTGATTGTCCCGGCGGCATGGGCCGGCGCGGCAATCGCGCCACCGATCAGCAGGTAGGCGGTGGAACGCATGGACAATCCCCTCAATGGATCAACAGGAAGGCAAGCAGGACCGGCACCGCCAGCCCGAACGCGACGAGCGGCCAGGTGAGCGGGCGGTTGCGCGCATGGAGTTGCAGCAGCAGCAGCCCGGTCATGGTGAACAGGATGCAGGCGACCGCGAAGATATCGATGAACCAGGCCCAGGCGCCGCCGGCGTTGCGACCCTTGTGCAGATCGTTCAGGTAGGAGATCCAGCCGCGATCGGTGACCTCCGCCGTGATCCGCCCGGTGGCGCGGTCGATGCTGACCCACGCGTCCCCGCCCGGCCGCGGCATGGCGACATAGACGTCGGTGTCGGACCATTCGGCAGGATGATCGGTGGGATCAAGCCCGATCGCATCCGCGACGCGCGCGGCCACGACCTGCGGCAGCGGGGCATCGGCGGCGTGCGGGGTAGCCAGCGCGCGGAGCAGCGGCGGCGGCAGCTGCGCGCTCCGTTCGGCCACCACCGGTTTGGCCGCGATGGTGGCGGCATGGTTGAGCGTGATCCCGGTGATCGCGAACAGCAGCATGCCGATCAGGGACACCGCCGCGCTGATCCAGTGCCAGCTGTGCAGTTGCCGCATCCACCAGCCACGCCATTTCGATTTGCGCTTGCGCGCGATCGGCGGATGGATCGGGGGTTGCATCTGGTTCACGCTCCGTCGCGTAGCGCCTGGCCATTCCCGAAGCAATGACTATTGCAAGTCATTAGCAGGTCATGCCGGCGGCGGATCTTCTTGGGGGATTTTCCGGATCGGGATGACAGATCCGCAAAGCGTCCGTAACAGCGGCTTCGTGACCGCGATCCGCCGCCTGTTCCCGCACCGCCCGATGCTGTCCGCGGGCATCATCCTGTTGGCATTGCTGATGAAGCTGCTGGTACCGGCGGGTTATATGGTCGGCGGGTCGGCCGGTGCCGTGCGGATCGTGCCGTGCAGTGGCCTTGCGCCTGCCGGACCGATCGCACCGACCACGATGTCGGTCATGACCATGCCCGGCATGGCGCATCATCCGGACGCGCCCGATCACGCCCGGCCGGACATGCCCTGCGCCTTTGCGGCGCTGACGGCGCCGTCGCTGGCGGGCGCAGACCCGGTGCTGCTGGCGGGTGCGATCGCGTTCATCGTGATGGCGGCGGCACCCCAAATCACGCCGCGCACCTGGACCGTGCCCGCCTTTCTGCGTCCCCCCTTGCGCGGACCGCCGTCGCGACCCTGACCGCCAGCTCTTAGCGGTTCCGTCGTCCGGCGGGTTCCGCCCGTCGTACAGGGGATTTCCATGTCCAAGCGCCATATACTGGCCGCGATCGGATCGATCGCGTGCGCCGCCGCGTCGGCCGATGCCCAGACCGCCACCAAAGCCCAGACCACCACCGAAGCCCGCCGTGCGGACCTGCTGCGTCAGCGCGACGCGATCGATGCCGCCTTGCGCGCGCTCGATCAAGACACTCCGCCCAGGCCCATCGCCCGCCCGATCGAAGGCGAAATCGTCGTGACCGGGTCCGCACTGCCGCTCACCACCCAGGTCCGCGGGCAGACGGTCACCACCATCGATGACCGCATGTTCCGCAATACGCCGGCAACCACGATCGCCGACATCGTGAAGCTGTCGCCGGGCGTCGCCGTGATCCAGGGCAATGGTCCGCGCGACGTCGGCGTTTCGATCCGCGGATCGAACGCGCGCAACAGCTTCGGCGCGCGCAATATCGTGGTGTTCGAGGATGATTTTCCCGTCACCCAGCCGGATGGGCTGGCGCGGTTCGACCTGACGGACCCGCATGCCTATGGCGCGGTCGACGTGGTCCGCGGGCAGTCGTCCGCGCGCTACGGCAATTATGCGACCGGCGGGGCCGTCAATTTCCGGACGCGGCGCGGTCGCGACATCGACGGGCTGAACATCGGGCTGGATGGCGGCAGCGACCGCTATGCCAATCTGTACGCGACGATCGGACATGCCGGTGCGGACTATGACTATGCGCTGTTCGGCAGCGTCGTACGCGCGACCGGCGCGACCGGTCACAACCGTTACGAAACCGGCACGCTGAACGGGTTGGTCACCTATCAGTTGTCGGACCGCGACCGCCTGACCGGCAAGCTGATCTACAATGAGGGCGAATTCCAGCTGTCGACGCGCTTGTCCCTCAACGATTACCGTATCAATCCCTATCAGCGCGGGTGTGAGACGATCGCCGCCGCCGCGCCGGGGTGCGGGCGGATTGCGGTGCTGGTGAACGGCGTCAACGGCGCCCGGATACCCCAGACCGCGGCCGAGGCCGATCTGGCGCGCAATGACCGTCGCACCATCGCCGGCACGCGCTATGAACATGATTTCGCGGCGAACACCACCTGGCGGACGCAGGCGACGTTCGATAGCCGGGTCGTCAACCAGCCCACCAGCGCCACCCCGTTCAAGGGCACGCTCAACAGCTACAATCTGAGCAGCGACGTCACGCATCATGCCACGATACTGGGCCGCGACGCGACCGGCTTCGCCGGCATCTTCTACAATTACCTCGATAATCAGAGCTATAGTTTCAACAAGACGCCGGCGGGCCGCAACGGCATCGGCGCACCGACGCAGACGGTGTTCGGCGACGTCCGCAACCTGGGCGCGCGGGCGCGCACCGAACTGGCGCTGACCGGCGCGTTGCAACTGATCGCCGGGGTGGGCGCAGAACGGTCGATCATCGATGTCCGCCAGACCGGCTATGCCTATCCGGTCGGGCGCGATCCGGTGCTGACGGTCATTCCGGCCGCGCGCCGGTTCTGGAACGTCGCACCCGAAGCAGCTTTGCTGTGGCGCGCGAGCGAAGCGATCCGCCTGCATGCGCGGTTCGGCACCGGCTATGGCATTCCGCAATCGGGCGCGCTGTTCGTGACCGCGGCCGGTGTCCCCGGCAACAATGTTTCGTTGAAGACGCAGCGGAACCGCGGGATCGACGTGGGGGTGCAATGGGATCTGGGCGACCGGCTGCACATCGAACTGACCGGCTACCAGGAATGGTTCCGCAACGAACAGGTCAGCCAGTCCGCCGGCGCCGATCTGCTCGCCTATACCGCCAACGCCCCGCGGTCGGTGCACCGGGGGGTGGAGTTCGGGGTGAACTGGATGCCGGCGCCGGGCTTGCAGATCGACGCGAGTTACAGCCACAACGACCAGCGTTATACGGAGTTCGTCGAGCGGCTGAGTGCGGGCGGGGCATCCGCCACGTTCGACCGCGACGGCAACCGGATCCCCGGCGTCATCCCGACCTTCGTCAACGCGCGGGTCGGCTATGATCAGCGGCGGGGACGATTGCGCGGGATGGGCGGATTCGTGGAGCTGGGCTACCGTGCGCGCTACTGGATCGACAATGCCAATCTGCTCGCCGTCCCCGGCTATACGCTGGTGAATCTGAACCTCCATTATGACCCGCCGAAGGAGACGGACGGCTGGTCTCGGCTGGGCTTTTTCGCGTCGGTGCAGAATCTATTCGACCGGACCTATGTCGGGTCGGCGGCAATCCTGGCCGACAGCCTGAACCCCGCTACCGGTCAGCAAAATCCCGCGGCGGTGCTGATCGGCACCGGCGGATCGATCTACGCCGGGGCGCCGCGAACCGTCTATGCCGGCGTGCGGGGGCGCTTCTGATGCCGGGCTATGCCGCGATATGGCGCTGGCATTTCTATGCCGGGCTGTTCTGCATCCCCTTCGTGCTGTGGCTGGCGATCACCGGGTCGATCTACCTGTTCCGGCCGCAGGTGGAGGCACTGATCGATCGGCCCTATACGCATCTTGCGATCACCGGGCCGCGGGCGTCGGCGGCGCGGCAGGCGGACGCGGCGGTGCGCGCGGTGCCGGGATCGGTGCTGGATCGGTACCAACTGCCCCAACGTCCCGATGACGCGGTGCAGGTGATCGTGGGGAAGGGCGGGGCCGAAACCCGGGTCTATGTCCATCCGCAGACGCTGGCGGTGCTGAAGCGGGTCGATGAAGACAGCCGGCTGATGCCGCTGATCTTCCGCCTGCACGGGGAACTGCTGATCGGCGATACCGGGTCCTATCTGGTCGAGCTGGCAGCGTCCTGGGCGATCGTGATGATCCTGTCGGGGCTGTTCCTGTGGTGGCCGCGCGGGCGCGGCGTGGCGGGCGTCCTGTACCCGCGGCTAAGGGGGGGCGGGCGGCGTTTCTGGCGAGACCTGCATGCGGTCACCGGCTTTTGGGTTTCGTTCTTCGCGCTGTTCCTGCTGGTGTCGGGGCTACCCTGGGCAAAAAGCTGGGGCAGCTATCTGAAGGCGGTGCGCAGCGTGGCCGAGGGGCAGGTTGTGCGGCAGGACTGGTCGACCGGCCATGCGGGCGAGGTCAGGCTGCGCGTCGCACGCGATGCGGGCATGCGCGCGGCAGCCGGCGCGCATGCCGACCATGGCGGGATGACGATGCCGCATCCCGTGCCATCGACGGTGCCGATCGACCGGCTGATCGCCACCGTCCGCCCGCTGCAGCTGGCGGCACCGGTGCTGATCGCGCCGCCGGCGGGGCCGGGACAACCCTGGACCGCCAAATCCGATGCCGCCAACCGCCCGCTGCG
>NZ_DASVTO010000099.1:0-36793 GCF_036387535.1 Sphingomonas sp. | reverse complement strand
GTCCGCGCGCGCGAGTGGAAGGGCGATCTGGTGCTGCTCCACGAGCTGGCCCGCGGCCCCGCGGATCGCAGCTATGGGCTGGCGGTTGCAAAGGTCGCCGGACTGCCGTCGGCGGTGCTGGCGCGCGCCAGATCGGTTCTCGCCAAGCTGGAGGCAGGACGCAGTGCGACCGGCGGGCTGGCGGCCGGGCTCGACGATCTTCCGCTGTTTGCGGCGGCCGCGGCGGCCGATCCTGGGCCCGATCTGCTGCATGAGGCGATTGCCGCCGTCGATGCGGACGCGCTCACCCCGCGCGCCGCGCTCGATCTTATCTACCGCCTGAAACGCATCGCTGCGGACGCTTAGCTTGTCGATCGCCGCACCATCCCCACATCCATGCCATAGCGCCGGAAAGGATCGATCGCATGCCCCGCCCCGCGAACTTCGTACCGCCCAGGAATCTGTCACCCAATCCGCCGGTGCCCGAGCCCCAGCCGATCATTCCGGAGCCCGAATCGGGGGGGCGAAATGGACCCGATCCGACACGGTATGGGGATTGGGAGAATAAGGGCATCGCGGTCGATTTCTGACCGGATCAGTCCTGCTCGCTTCGCAAGGGGCGGGCGAGTAACCGCTCGACGACTTCGCGGACCGCGATCCGTCCGGCCAGCAATGCACAGACGGCGTCGACGATCGGCATGTCGACGCTCACGGCGCGCGCCGCTTCCGCCAGCACGGGGGCGGTTGCGGCGCCTTCGGCCACGGTACGGCGGTCAGCCAGCAACATCTCCGCCGACCGGCCTTCGCCCAGCCCTTCGCCCAAGGAAAAATTGCGGGAACTACTGGATGAACAGGTCAGCACGAGATCGCCCAGGCCAGACAGCCCGGCCAGCGTTTCGGCCTCCGCGCCGCGTGCCAGCCCGAATCGCGTCATCTCCGCAAACCCGCGCGCGATCAGCGCAGCCCGCGCATTCTGCCCCAGTCCGGCACCTGCAACGACGCCGCACGCAATGGCGAGGACGTTCTTGACCGCGCCGCCGATTTCCGCACCTACGACATCCGTGCTGAAATAGGGGCGGAACCCGGGTCGCGCGATCCTCGCCGCCAGATCCGAACCCAATGCGGCATCGGCGCAGGCCAACGTCACGGCTGTCGGCAATCCGGCCGCGACCTCATGCGCAAAGGTCGGGCCCGACAGTACGGCGATCGGCGCGGGACCGGACACGTCGGCGGCGACTTCCGACATCAACATGCGCGATCCCGCTTCGATGCCCTTCGCACATAGGATGCGCGGCGCCCGACCACCGACCTGCGCCAGCAGCCCGCGCAGATGTTGCGCCGGCGAAGCGACAAGCAACAGGTCGCAATCCGCAAGTGCGCTGATATCGGTGATCGCCTCGATCTCGTTCCGCAGGATGCGGTCCGGCAGGTAGACGGCATTCTGCCGCGCCTTGTTGACCATGTCCGCAACGGCCGGCGTGCGCGCCCAAAGCCGGACGGGGGTGGCATCGGACGCAATCACCTGCGCCAGCGCAGTGCCCCATGCACCGGCACCCAGGATCCCGATCACGCCTTCACGCCTGCCCCGCGCGCCTTCTCGGCGGACGGGTCGAGCGGCCAGCGCGGGCGTGCCGCGATATCCAGCGGATCGGTGAACCCCGCTGCCAGACGCTCCGCCCCGGCCCAGGCGATCATCGCGGCGTTGTCGGTGCACAGCCACAAGGGCGGCGCGACGAACCGCAGCGCATGATCGGCTGCCAATCCGGCCAGGGCGGTGCGCACCGCGCCGTTCGCGGCAACGCCGCCCGCGACCACCAGCGCCGTCGCACCCTGCGCCTTCGCCATGGCGTGCTTCGTGCGATCCAGCAGGCAATCGACCACGGCTTGCTGAAACGACGCCGCAATATCTTCCGGCGCATGGGCCCCGGAATCCCGGGCACGGAGCACCGCACTTTTCAGGCCGGCAAAGGAGAAATGTGGCTCCGCCGATCCCAGCAGCGGCCGGGGCAGCGGCACCCGGTCCGCACTTCCCGCCCTTGCCGCCGCCTCGACCGCCGGCCCGCCGGGAAATCCCAGGCCCAGCAGCTTGGCGGTCTTGTCGAACGCCTCGCCTGCCGCATCATCGATGGTGGTGGCCAGCCGACGGTACCGGCCAACCCCCGCCACGAACAGCAGCTGACAATGCCCCCCCGACACCAGCAGCAGCAGATAGGGGAACGCAAGTTCCGGATCGGACAGCCTGGGACTGAGCGCATGCCCTTCGAGATGGTTGACCGCGATCAGCGGTTTGCGGGCGGCCAGCGACAGTGCCTTTGCGGTCACCAGGCCCACCATCACGCCGCCGATCAATCCCGGTCCAGCGGTGGCGGCGATCGCATCGACATCCGCAAGGGCGTGCCCCGCATCCTGCAACGCCGCCTCCACCAGCGGCATCAGCACCTCGACATGCGCGCGTGCCGCGATCTCGGGCACGACGCCGCCATAGGGGCGATGCGCGGCCTCCTGCCCGGCCAGGCGGTGCGCCAGGATCATCCGGTCGCCGGTCACCAGCGCCGCCGCGGTTTCGTCGCAGCTCGATTCCAGGCCAAGGATCACCGTCATGAGGCCTCCTGCCATGGTGGCGCGGTCAGGTACAGGGATCACCGGAGTTTGCGGTGCCGCCAAGGAGCGACTAGGCGCTCCTCATGACCCAGCCGCTTCGTCTTGGAACCCGTGGATCGCCGCTTGCTTTGACCCAGGCTAAGATGGTGATTGCCGCCCTGACCGCTGCCCATGGGCTGGCGGCGGACGCCATTCAGGTGGTGCCGATCCGGACGTCCGGTGACCGGATCCAGGATCGCGCCCTGGCCGATGTCGGGGGCAAGGCGTTGTGGACCAAGGAACTGGACCGCGCCCTGTTCGATGGCGACATCGACTTCGCGGTGCATTCGATGAAGGATGTCGAAACCATCCGGCCGGACCGGATCGTGATCGCGGCCATGCTGGACCGCGCCGATCCGCGCGATCGGCTGATCGGTGCCGAATCGGTGACCGATCTGCCACGACAGGCCCGCGTCGGGACGTCCTCACCGCGGCGCGCCGCGCAATTGCGCCGGATCCGACCAGACATCCGCCCCGTCCTGTTTCGCGGCAACGTCGCGACCCGGCTGGCGAAACTGGAAGCAGGTGAGGCGGAGGCGACGCTGCTGGCGGCGGCGGGACTGGACCGGCTGGGCCAGCCGGACATCGGTCATCCGATCGATACGCACGATATGCTACCGGCGCCGGCGCAAGGGGCGGTCGGGATCGAGACGCTGGGAGAGCGAGAGGACATCCGCATGCTGCTGGCGGCGATCGATCACCGCGACACCAGTCTGGCTGTCATGGCGGAACGCGCCTTTCTCGCGGCGTTGGGGGCCGATTGCCGCTCGCCGGTCGCGGCACTGGCCGAACGGCAGGGTGATGGCTGGCGATTGCGGGCGGAAATCCTGTCCGGCGACGGAGCCTTGTGGGAGGCCGACGACACCGTGATCGCCGGTGATCATGTCGCGGCGGCCGGTGCGCTCGCCCGCGCGTTGCTGGACCGGGCGGCGCCTGATCTGCGGATGCTGTTCACCGGATGAAGCTGCTGATCCTCCGCCCTGCGGTGGGTGCAGCCGCCACTGCCGAACGTGCGCGGAGGCTGGGGCACGACGGCGTGATTGCGCCGCTGTTCCACTACCGCGCACTCGACTGGACACCGCCGACGGCGCCCATGCCGGAACGCATCCTGCTCACCAGCGCCGCAGCCGCACGATTGGGCGGACCGGGCCTGGGCTGGTATCGCGACATCCCGGTCCACGCCGTCGGCGCAGCGACCGCGGCGGCCGCCTGGGCAGTGGGCTTCCGAACGGTCACCGCCGGTGACACCGACGTACGAACCGCGATCGACCTGCTGGCCCAACAGGGCGTGCGTCATGTGCTCCACCTGGCGGGGCTTGATCATGTCGCGATCGACCACCCGTTGCTGTTGCTGGAACGCGTCAAGATTTATGCCGCGGATGCCGTCGCGGCGTTGCCGTGCGACGCGCTGGTCGCGCTGGACGCCGGCGCGGTCGCCCTGTTGCATTCGCCGCGTGCCGCCCACGTCTTTCGCGCGCTTCTGGGGGGAGCTGGCCGCACACCCGCCCGCGTGCAAATCGCCTGTTTCAGCATGGCGGTCGCCGAAGCGGCCGGCGCCGGGTGGGCGGCGGTTGCGGTCGCGTGCCGTCCCACTGACGACGCGCTCTTTGCGGCTGCGGCCAGGTTGTGCGATCAGGGCGCGCATGGAGTGCTGGAGCCGCGATGACGACCGAGTGGAGTGAACCCGTGGATCCCGCCCGCCCGTCGCGGCGTCGGCTATGGTGGACCCTGTTGCTGATCCTGACGTTCGCGCTGGGTGCGGCATCGGTCGTCTACGGCTTGCGACAATCGGAACGGGCCCGGCGCCTGGCCGGGCTGGAACAGGTCGTCACCGTCAGCCCGGCCGCTGCCGCCCCGGATGCGCGGGTTCCGACGCGCACGACAAACCCGACATTGCCCGCCGATCTGCTCCCGCGCCTGACCCGCGTCGAACAGGGCGTCACTCAATTGGCGGAACGCACCACCGAAACATCGAGCAATGCGGAGCGTGCGGAGGGCCTGCTCGTCGCATTTGCCGCCCGGCGCGCGCTCGATCGTGGGACCGCGCTTGGCTACATCGAGGGGCTTCTGCGCGAACGCTTCGGTGAACACCAGCCGCAGGCCGTCGCGACGATCCTGTCGGCGTCGCGCCAGCCCGTGACGCTGGAAGAGCTGCAGACCGGGCTGGACGCGATCGCACCGCAACTGATCGCGCGCAGCGATGACGAAAGCTGGTGGCAGGGCGTGCGTCGGGAGCTTGCGGGGTTGATCGTCGTGCGGCGCGCCTCGGTTGCGTCCTTCGCGCCCGCGGACCGGCTGACGCGGGCGAGGCGCCAACTGGAAATGGGTCATGTCGATCTGGCACTGGCCGAGGTCGCGCGCCTGCCGGGACGCGTCGTCGCGACCGACTGGATCATGAAGGCCCGGCGCTATGCCAGCGCCCGCAGTGCGCTCGACATGATCGAAACCGCGGCGTTGCTGGCGCCACACCGCGCGATACTGCGAAGCCCGGACACAGCGCCACCATCCCTGCCACAACCGGTTCAACGGGAGCTCTGATTCTTGACCCAGCCGCCGCTCTGCGCTGCGATCATCCCGGTGACGCCGCTGCAGCAGAACTGCACCTTGATCTGGTGCACCGCCACCATGCGCGGTGCACTGATCGACCCCGGCGGCGACCGCCCCAAACTGATCGCCGCGGCCCGGCATTACGGCGTCACGGTCGAGAAGATCCTACTGACGCACGGCCATATCGATCATGCCGGCGCGGCGGGGCTGCTGGCAGAAGAGCTGGGCATCCCGATCGAGGGACCGCAGGAGGCGGACCGCTTCTGGATTGCGCGCCTTGATGAAGACGGCCGCGCCTACGGGATCGAGGGGAAGCCGTTCGAACCCGACCGCTGGCTGGAAAATGGCGATACGGTCCAGGTCGGCGATCTGGTGCTCGACGTCTACCACACGCCGGGGCACACGCCCGGTCACGTCATCTTCCATCACCCCGAGTCGAAATTCGCACAGGTCGGCGACGTCCTGTTCCAAGGGTCGATCGGACGCACCGATTTCCCGTTGGGCGATCATCAGACACTGATCGACTCGATCCTGACCCGGTTGTGGCCGCTTGGCGACGATACCAGCTTCGTCTGTGGGCACGGACCGGGTTCGACCGTCGCCCACGAACGCCGTAGCAATCCCTTTGTCGGCGACGCCGTGCTTGACCGTCAGCCGGATTGAGCGATCAGCCGACAAAACCGTATAGCAGCAAGGCGCCCCAGGCGATCAGCGCCAGCGTCACCGCAAAAGTGACGAGGATCCCGCCGGCCCGCAGCGGATTGGGCATGGGTCGTTCCATGCCGAAAGCATGTGCGATCCGGGCGAGAACCAGCGCGATCCCGAGCCCGAACAGCAGCTGTGACGCCCCGACGCGCATTTCGATCAGGCCGATCAGGATCAGCGCCAGCGGCACATATTCCAGAAAGTTCGCCTGTGCCCGCATCCGCGCCGCCAACAGCGGATTGCCGCCGTCACCGATCGAAACCTTGGCCCCCATCCGTGCGCGTCCGGCGCGAAATGCCAGCCACAGATTGATCAGTCCAAAGGCCACCGCAAACATCAGGGTATAGGTCAGTGTCACGTCGGTCTTCTCCGGCTTCGATCGGCTGCGGATGTCGCATGCGGTGGCAAAGCTTGCAACTCGAAGGGGAATCGCTATAGGTCCGCCGCTCGCGACGAGCTCTGCCCGATCGACCCGCGGTTCAATCTGAACCGAAGGCCGGCGCTGTGCAGGGCGCGTCGCTTATTCTTTTCGACAGACATTCAGAACAGGTGCCGCAATGGCCGTCCCAAAAAGAAAGACTTCTCCGTCCAAGCGCAACATGCGCCGGAGCCACGATTCGCTTTCGATCGCATCCTTTCAGGAATGCCCGAATTGCGGCGAGCTGAAGCGCCCGCACAACCTCTGCAACGCCTGCGGTCATTACAACGGGCGCGAGATCGTCTCGATCGAAGCCTGATCCGTCGGCGTTGATCCTGTGGATGACCGACCCTCGAACTCCGACCGCGCTACGCCGCCGCCGATCCGGATCGCGGTCGACGCGATGGGGGGCGATGCCGGACCCGCGATCATGGTGGAAGCGGCTTCGATTGCGCTTGCCGGAAATCCACGACTGACGATCGTGCTGTTCGGAGACGAGGTCCGGATCGGAGCGGAGCTTTCCCGCTTTCCAAAGCTTGTGAACCGGGTCGAGGTTCGGCACGCGCCGCATGTGATATCCGGCGAGGACAAGCCCAGCCAGGCCATAAGGCGGGCCAAGGACAGCTCGATGGGTCTGGCCATCGCTGCGGTGAAGGCGGGCGAAGTCGGTGCAACCGTGTCCGCCGGCAACACCGGTGCGTTGATGGCGATGTCCAAGCTTGCATTGCGCACGATGCCTGGGATCGATCGTCCGGCCTTGGCGGCCTTGTTGCCGACGCTGGGCGACAATGATCTGGTCCTGCTGGATCTGGGCGCCAATACGGAATGTGACGCGCGCAATCTGGTCCAGTTCGCGGTCATGGGCGCAGCCTACGCCCGGACAGTGATGGGGCTGCAACGCCCCCGCGTACGGCTGCTCAACATCGGAACCGAAGAACTGAAGGGTACCGAGGAACTGCGCGATGCGGCGCAGGCCTTGCGCGACGCCGTCGATCTGCCGTTGCAGTTCGATGGCTTCATAGAAGGCGACCGGCTGGGGCGCGGCGAGGCCGATGTCATCGTGACCGACGGGTTTTCGGGCAACATCGCCCTGAAGACGATCGAGGGTACGGCGCGGTTCGTCGCCGATCTGTTGAAGCGCGCCTTCACCAGTTCGGTTCGTTCCAAGATCGGTTTCCTGATCTCGCGGCCCGCAACGGAGTTGCTGCGGCATCATCTCGACCCCAACAATCACAATGGCGCGGTCTTTCTGGGCCTGAACGGCATCGTGGTGAAAAGCCATGGCGGCGCGAGCGCGCAAGGCGTGGCCAACGCCATCAGCGTGGCCGTCAAGCTGGTCGAGGCCGATATCACGCGACTGGTGACGGACGATCTGGCCTCGGTCCGGGCCCCGGTCATCGCCGGGATCGTCAAATGACGACGCCACAGCCAAGCCGGCGGGCCGTCATCCGCGGCAGCGGATCGGCGCTGCCCGCCCGCCGCGTATCGAACGCCGAATTGACCGAAACCGTCGACACGTCCGACGCCTGGATCGTGGAGCGGACCGGCATCCGGTTTCGGCATATCGCCGGGGAGGGCGAAACCACCGCCACCCTAGCGACCGAGGCTGCGCAAAAGGCGCTCGCGGCGGCGGGGTTGGAGCCAGGTCAGGTCGGGCTGATCGTGCTCGCGACGGCAACACCGGATCAGACCTTTCCGGCGACGGCCACCAAGGTTCAGACCGCGCTGGGTATCAACGACTGCATCGCGTTCGATGTGCAGGCGGTCTGTTCGGGCTTTCTCTACGCGCTGTCGGTGGCCGACAGCATGATTCGCGGCGGCGCGGCCGATGTCGCGCTGGTGATCGGCGCAGAAACTTTCAGCCGAATCCTGGATTGGGACGATCGCGGCACCTGCGTGCTGTTCGGCGATGGCGCCGGAGCAGTGGTGCTCTGCGCGGAAACCGCGCTGGACACGCCCGACCGTGCGGGTGTGCTGTCGGTCAGCCTGCATGCCGACGGTCGCCATAATGATCTGCTCTACGTCGATGGCGGCCCGTCCACGACCGGCACGGTCGGCAAGCTCCGGATGAAGGGTCCCGAGGTCTTCAAGCATGCGGTGACCAACCTCGCCGCGGTCCTGCGCGAAGTCCTTGAAAAAGCGGCGTTGACGATGGCAGATGTCGATTGGGTGGTGCCGCACCAGGCGAATCGTCGTATTCTGGATGCCACTGCCCGGAAGCTCGGAATGTCGGCAGACCGGATCGTGGTGACCGTCGATCTGCACGCGAATACCTCCGCCGCATCGGTGCCACTGGCGTTCGATGTCGCGATTCGCGACGGCCGTATCAAGCCTGGTGATCTGGTGGTATTCGAAGCGATGGGTGGGGGTTTCACCTGGGGGGCGGCGGCAGTTCGCTTGTGACGGCCGGAACCGGCTTGTCTCCACGCGCCACTCGCCTTAGCATGATCGCGAAAATTCTATGGTGGGGAATGGACTTATGACTGTCGATGTAGGCACGTTGACCCGCGCGGACCTGAGTGATCGGGTTCATGGGGAAATCGGGCTGTCCCGTGCCGATGCGTCGCGGATCGTCGAACAGCTGCTGGCTGACATGTGCGGTTCGCTGTCGCGCGGTGAGAATGTGAAGATTTCCGGCTTTGGCAGCTTTGTTCTGCGCGACAAGGCCGAGCGGATCGGGCGCAACCCCAAGACAGGCGTGGAAGTGCCGATTGCGCCGCGCAGGGTCCTGACATTCCGCGCCAGCCAGATCACGCGCGAGCGCATCGCCCGCGGCGGCTGAGCGGCGCTGAGCGATGGCGAAGTCCCCTACGGCATTCCGGACGATCGGCGAAGTATCGACCGAGCTGGGCATTCCTCAGCACGTCCTGCGCTATTGGGAGGGGCGGTTCCCGCAGGTGAAGCCGCTGCAGCGCGCAGGCAACCGGCGCTATTACCGCCCCGAAGACATTCAGCTGCTGCGCCAGATCCAGCATCTGCTGGATCAGCAGGGCTACAGTATCCGCGGCGTTCAGAAATTGCTGGAGGACAAAGCCGAACGCCCGATAGCGCCCGCAAACATGCTCCCGTCGATACCACAAGAGCCGGCGCAGATGCCTGATCATCAGCGCGACGCGTTGATCGCGATCCGCCGAATCCTCGCGGATGCGCTGACGGCCGCTTAGCCGCAGCAAAACCGCGAGCGTCATTCGCCCGAGATTTGGGCACGCTGGCAGTATTGCCCGTTAATTAGGCAGCTCTTCACGTTCTTGTAACGATTAAGTTCCCCCGCCTCCGCAAAATCATGTTGGCACGCCCTTTGCTGATGTCCGTCGACGGCAACGGACAGGGGTGGCCATGAAACTCGTGATTGCGATCATCAAGCCTTTCAAGCTGGACGAAGTGCGTGAAGCACTCTCGCTGTTGGGCGTACAGGGTATGACCGTGACCGAAGTAAAGGGTTTCGGCCGGCAGAAAGGCCAGACCGAAATCTATCGCGGCGCGGAATACAGCACCAACATGGTGCCCAAGATCAAGCTGGAGGTCGCCTGCCCCGATGCGTTGGCCGGCCGTGTGGTCGAGGCGACGCAGGCCGCAGCGAACACCGGCGCGATCGGCGATGGCAAGATCTTCGTCCTGGACCTGGTCGAAGCCGTGCGGATCCGCACCGGCGAAACCGGCGACATCGCGCTCTAGCACCCAGGGGGGTATATATGACGCTACTGAAAAGGATTGCCGCGGCCACGACCGCGACCGGTGCAACCGCCTTCCTGGCGATGCCGGCATGGGCGCAGGATGTTGCCGCCGCAGCACCCGCCGCGCCGCCCGCGCCCAACAAGGGCGATACGAGCTGGATGCTGATCTCGTCGGCGCTGGTGCTGATGATGTCGGTGCCGGGTCTGGCGCTGTTTTATGGCGGCCTGGTCCGCACGAAGAACATGCTGTCGATCCTGATGCAGGTGCTGACGATCGTCGCCGTCGCCAGTCTGGTCTGGGTCTGCTGGGGCTACAGCATGGCGTTCACCGGCGGATCACCGTTCGTTGGCGGATTTTCGAAGGCGTTCCTGAAGGGCGTCGACGCCACCACGGTCGCCGCCACCTTCTCCAACGGCGTCTACATCCCGGAATATGCCTATATCGTATTCCAGATGACTTTCGCGTGCATCACGCCGGCGCTGATCGTCGGTGCCTTTGCGGAGCGGGTCAAATTCTCGGCGCTGATCGTGTTCACGGTGCTGTGGCTGACCATCGTATATTTCCCGATGGCGCACATGGTCTGGTACTGGGCCGGCCCCGATTTCCTGCCGAACCAGCCGGGCGACTGGGGCTATCTGTACGGCAAGGGCGCCCTGGATTTCGCCGGCGGTACCGTCGTGCACATCAACGCAGGGATCGCCGGGTTCGTCGGCTGCCTGATGATCGGCAAGCGGATCGGGTACAAGAAGGAGCCGATGCCGCCGCATTCGCTGACGATGACGATGATCGGCGCCTCGCTGCTGTGGGTGGGCTGGTTCGGGTTCAACGCCGGATCGAACCTGGAGTCGAACGGGCTTGCCGCGCTCGCCTTCATCAACACCTATGTCGCCACCGCTGCAGCCGCCATGGCCTGGGCCGTGATCGAACAGATCGTCCACAAGAAGCCGTCCCTGCTGGGTGCCGCGACCGGCGCCGTCGCCGGGCTGGTGGCGATCACCCCCGCTGCGGGCTTTGCCGCGCCGATGACCTCGGTCGTGCTGGGCATCGTGGTATCGGTGGTCTGCTTCTTCTTCGTCACCACCGTGAAGAACAAGTTCGGCTATGACGATACGCTCGACGTGTTCGGCGTGCACTGCATCGGCGGCATCGTCGGTGCGATCGGGACCGGCATCGTTGCGGCGCCCTCGCTCGGCGGTCAGGGTTTCCTGGACTACACCGTGATGCCCGCCGTGGCCGGCACCTATGACATGGGCACACAGGTCTGGGTACAGACCCAGGCGGTGCTGCTCACGCTGGTCTATTCGGGTGGCGTGTCCGCGATCCTCTACTTCCTGATCGACAAGACGATGGGCCTGCGGGTCAACGCCGAAGTCGAGAGCGAAGGCCTCGACATCGCCGAGCACGGCGAGCGGGCCTATAATTATTGACCAGTTCGGAGGGCGGCCCGGCGCCGCCCTCCCCAAGAGGTTCCTCCTGCGAACCACTGGCCGGCGGCTCACCCCGCCGGCCTTTTTTTTGGTAAACGGCCAAGGTGACGAACGACAAGCAGGAGAAGACCAATGCCAGATGCACATTGTGCCTGCGGGGCTCTCACGGTCAGCATTGCGGCCTATTCACCCGCGGTTGTGATCTGCCACTGCACGGCGTGCCGGCGGCGATCCGGATCGTCGTTCGGCGTCGGCATGTACGTACCGATAGGATCCGTGGCCATCACCGGGCCGCATAGCGAATTTGCCCGAACCGCGGCATCAGGCGGTATGTTCCGAAACCAATTCTGTCCCACCTGCGGGTCGACAGTTTTCTGGATGACGGACAAGCATCCCGGCGCCATCGGAATTGCTTATGGAGCCTTCGCCACAGACGACCTGCCGCCCCCGGTCCGGTCTGTCTGGGAGGAAGGTGCTCATGACTGGGTCAGTCTACCCGCCAGCATCCAGCATTTCCGGCAAGGCAGGCCCTGATCGTCAATCCTTACCGAGCAATCCGCGTACCGGGGAGAGGTCGTAGCCGGCGCTGCCCGCCTTATCGAACAACGTCGCGGCATCGTCGCCAAGCCGTGAGCGGGCGACCGCCCAGAGCAGAGTCGAGCGCGTGCCGGAGCGGCAGAAGGCAAGAAGCGGCGCCTTCGCATTGCGGAGGATCTTGACGGTTTCATCCAGCATCGGCTGGGAAATACCAGCTTGGCCCATGGGAACGGCATGATAGGCCAGACCCGCAGCGCTTGCGGCTTCGGCCATTTCCTCGCTGGTCGGCTGACCGGGTTCCTCGCCGTCCGGGCGGTTGTTGATGACGATGCAATAGCCGGCATCGGCCACCGCCTGCATATCGTCGGGCATCAGCTGGCCCGCCACCGCGGTGCGTTCGTCGAGCGTGCGGAACATGATCGTCTCCTTTGCTAACCGTTCAGAACATCGAGAAACGCCCGGCCATAATCCTCCAGCTTGCGAGCGCCCACGCCGGAAATCCGACCGAGCGCATGCAGCGTCATGGGCCGGTTCGCCGACATCTCCCGCAGCGTGGCATCGTGGAAGATGACATAGGGCGGCACCCCCAGTTCCTTTGCCAGTTCACGGCGACACGCGCGCAACGCCTCGAACAGCGGATCATGCGGATGTTCCTCGGCCGTCGTCCCGCGACGCTTCGACGATCGCGCCGGGGGTTTGACGATCGCCAGCGTTTCTTCCCCCTTCAGCAGCGGGCGGGCACCCGGTCCGAAGGAGAGGCCGCCATAATCGTCGGCGCGCAGCGCATCGCGCGCGAGCAGCGCGCGGGCGACCGGCTTGATCAGCGCCAGATCCTCCGGTGTCGCGATGCCGAATACCGAGAGCTTGTCGTGCCCCAGCGTCCGTACCTTTTCCGTATCACGGCCGGCCAGCACGTCGGTCAGGTGCGTGACGCCGTAGCGCATTTCCGTCCGAAAGGCAGCGGACAGCAGCTTGCGCGCCGCCTGGGTCGCATCGATGCTGGACGGAGGATTGAGGCAATTGTCGCAGTTCCCGCAGACCGGCGGCGGCGACTCCCCGAAATGGCGAAGCAGGATCGCGCGGCGGCAACCCGCGGCCTCGACCAGCGCGCCGAGCGCGGCGAGCCGCTGGCGCTCGCTGCGCTGGCGATCCTCCCCGATATCGTCGGTGATGCGCCGGGTGGCGCGAGCGAAATCGTCGGCGCCCCAGAACAGATGCGCGACCGACGGATCGCCGTCGCGACCGGCGCGGCCGGTTTCCTGATAATAGCCCTCGATCGATTTCGGCAGGCCGGCATGCGCGACGAAACGCACATCGGGCTTGTCGATGCCCATGCCGAAGGCGACAGTTGCGACCATCACCATCTCCTCCGATGTCACGAACGCTTCCTGATTGCGCGCACGGATGCTGGCATCCAGCCCGGCATGATAGGCGCGGGTCGGCCGGCCGGTGCTAACGGCCAGCGCGGCCGCCAGCTTCTCGGTCGCGTCGCGCGTTGGGGCATAGACGATGCCCGGGCCGGGGGTGTCGCGCACGACCTGCGCCAGTTGCGCCGGCAGGCCGTCGCGCGGCGTGATGCTGTAGCAGATATTGGGTCGGTCGAACCCGGCCAGGATCAGGCCGTCGCCGGGAATGCCGAGCTGCGCCAGCACATCGTCACGGGTGTGGCGATCGGCGGTGGCGGTGAGCGCCAGTCGCGGGATTTCGGGATGGTCCTCCACCAGCGCGCGCAGCAGGCGGTAATCGGGGCGGAAATCATGCCCCCATTCGCTGACGCAATGGGCTTCGTCGATCGCGATCAGGCTGAGTTGCACGCGATCCACCATCCGGCGGAACCCCTCACCCGACGCGCGTTCGGGGGCGACGTAGAGCAGGTCGAGATCGCCGGCGAGGAACCGCCGCACCGTTTCCTCGCGATCATCATTGGCGGAGGTCAGCGCGGCCGCCCTGATCCCCGCCGCCGCCGCCGAGCGGACCTGATCATGCATCAGCGCGATCAGCGGCGAGATGATCAGCCCGGTGCCCGGCCGCGCCAGTGCCGGAACCTGATAGCAGAGCGACTTACCCGCTCCGGTGGGCATCACCGCCAGCGTATGCGCGCCGGCCATGATCCGGTCGATCACATCCTGCTGACGACCGCGGAAGCTGGCATAGCCAAAGGTTTCGTGGAGAATATCAAGGGGATTACGCACGCCGATCCCTTAGGCGGGGTCGCACGTCCATGCCAGCCTTGTGGCGCGAAATGCGGCCGGCGCTTTCCTACGAAGGTCACACAGGGTCACACGTGCCAGCGGTCATGGCGGGCCGCTCCGCGCTGTCGGCCGCTGGATCAGCGACGGACGAGGACGGGCCGCCGTGTAGGACAGCCCTGCCTCATTCCGCCGCGACGGCATCCGCCTGTTCATTGGCCTGGCGGGCCCACATCGCGGCATAGGCGCCTTCGCGGCGGAGCAGGTCGGCATGCGTGCCACGTTCCAGGACACGGCCCGCGTCCAGCACGACGATCTCATCGGCGTCGACCACCGTCGACAGGCGATGGGCGATGACAATGGTTGTGCGGCGGGCGGAGACGCGCGACAAAGTCTCCTGGATATCGGCCTCCGTCCGGCTGTCGAGCGCGCTGGTGGCTTCGTCCAGGATCAGCACCGGCGGATTCTTGACCAGCGTGCGCGCAATGGCCACGCGCTGCTTCTCGCCACCCGACAGCTTCAGCCCGCGTTCGCCGACCTTCGTCGCATAACCGTGCGGCATCGCGGCGACGAAGTCGTGGATCGCCGCGCCGCGTGCGGCCGCCTCGATCTCGGGTTCCGTCGCGCCTTCACGGCCATAGGCGATGTTGTAGCCGATCGTATCATTGAACAGGACGGTATCCTGCGGAACGATCCCGATCGCGGCGCGCAGCGATTCCTGGGTCACACCGGCGATATCCTGCCCATCGATGGTGATGCGTCCCCCGGTGACGTCATAGAAACGGAACATCAGTCGCGCGAGCGTCGATTTGCCCGCGCCGGAAGCGCCGACCACGGCAAGGGTATGACCCGCAGGAATATCCAGATCGATGCCATGCAGGATGCCGCGATCGGGGTCATAGCCGAAGCGCACATCTTCGAACCGGACCGCGCCGCCGGTGACCCGAAGCGCAGGCGCATCCGGGGCATCGACAACTTCGGAAGGAGTATCGATCAGGTCGAACATTGCGCGCATGTCGATCGCCCCCTGGCGCAGCGTGCGATAGACCATGCCGAGCAGGTCGAGCGGCCGGAACAGCTGCGCCAGCAGCGTGCTGACCAGCACCGCGTCGCCCGCCGAGAAGCGCCCCCGGCTCCAACCCCACACGACAAAGCCCATGCCGCCCGCCATCATCAGGTTGGTGATCAGCGCCTGCCCGATGTTCAGATAGGCCAGCGATGTCTCGTTCTTCACCGCGGCGCCGGCATAGAGCGTCATCGCACGATCATAGCGCCGGGCCTCGCGCTCCTCCGCTCCGAAATATTTGACGGTTTCGAAATTGAGCAGCGAATCGACCGCATGCGCGACCGCGCCGGTGTCGAGATCGTTCATCTGTTCGCGCAACCGGTTGCGCCAGTCGGTCACGACACGGGTGAAGACGATATAGAGGACCACCATCACCACGGTCGCCACCACCAGTTCCCACCCGAACCGCGAGCCGAAAATCTGAAGCACCAACCCGAGTTCGAGGAAAGTCGGGGCGATGTTGAACAGCAGAAAATAGAGCATCGTATCGATGCTCTTGGTGCCGCGTTCGACCACCTTGGTGACGGCCCCGGTGCGGCGATCGAGGTGGAAGCGCAGCGACAGCGCATGAAGATGGCGGAAGACAGTAGCGGCCAGGCGGCGGGTCGCATCCTGTCCGACACGTTCGAATACGGCATTGCGCAGATTGTCGAACAGCACGCTGGCGAACCGCGCCGCCGCATAGCCGGCGACCAGCATCAGCACGAGGAACAGCGCCTGCGATCCGCCCGGCCGGCCCATGGCATCGACCGCGCCCTTCAGCGCGAACGGCGCGCCATAGACCTGCACCGCTTTCGACGCGAGCACGAACAGCAGCGCCACCACGATCCGGATGCGCAGCGTGGGCGCATCCTTCGGCCACAAAAAGGGCAGGAAGCGGGCAAAGGTGCGAAAGCCCTGATCGGGCATGGCGGCGGCGGGAGCGGTATCGGGAGGCATCCGCGTCTAGATAGGAAGTCTATGGCCGCAGACCAGCGATCAGTGGAACCGGAAACGCGACGACCCGTTTCCAATGTCACACCGAACGAAGGCGTCCAGCATGGAACCTGTCCTCTACGTCCTCGCGATCCTGGGTTGTGGGGATGGCCAGACCCGATGCCAGGCGGTGCGGATCGAACCCGCCCGGTACACGTCGGTGGCGTCCTGCCGCGCCGCGATGCCAGACGCGCTGTTGCGGAGCACCGACCTTGAGTTTCCGGTTGTGGCCAGCGAATGCCGCAAGGCCGCTCAGGTTGCCGCGGTGAAGAAACCCGTGCGCGTCGCCGCACGCTGACTGATAACGGGCTGGCCCGATATCAGGCGCAGCGTCCGGCCAGCAGTTCGGGAAGATCGCCGCTTTCGCCGCGGGCCTCTGCCATGAACCGATCCTTCAACGCGGGGATCCGCTGGACCGCAGCCAGACCGAACCGGCGGACGACGGCGGCGGTGCGGCCGGGTAGCCCGAACAGGCGGGTCAAACCATCGGTGGTCGAGGCGACCAGAAATGTGTCCAGCGCGCGCCAGCGTTCGTAGCGGGCCAGCACCTGCGCATCGCCGAAGTCGAGACCGAGCCGGGCACCTTCGACCAGCACCTGGACCAGCGCCGCGACATCGCGAAAGCCCAGGTTGAGCCCCTGGCCGGCAATGGGATGAATCCCGTGCGCCGCATCCCCCACCAGCGCCAACCGGCGGCCGGTAATGTGCGCGGCATGGTGGAACCCAAGCGGATAGGCGGCGCGCGGTCCGTTGGCGTCGATGGATCCCAGCAACCCGCCCATCCGCTTCGTCGCTTCGGCCAGGAAGGCACGGTCGGGCAGGGCCAGCATGGCAGGGCCGTCACGTTCGGCGACCGTCCACACGATCGCCGACCGGTGACGCCCGTCGGCATCGTCCAGCATCGGCAGGATCGCGAACGGGCCGGCCGGATAGAAGATTTCATGCGCAACGCCGTCATGCGGGCGTTCGTGATAAATGCCGCCGATGATGGCGTGATGGGCATAGCGCCAGCGGGCGATCCGGATGCCCGCCGCCTCGCGCGTCGGCGACGCGCGTCCCTCCGCCGCGATCAGCAGCGGAGCGGACAGAACCCGTCCGTCCGTCAGCGTGACGCGCACACCATCGGCATCACGGACCGTAGACGCGGCCGCGGCAGGTTGCAGCACCGTCACGCCGCCCGCTGCGAGCGCCGATTCGCGCAAGGCGGTCCGCAGCCGGCGATTTTCGAACATGATGCCAAGCGGTCCATCCGTTGGATCGGCATCGAAGGCGAGCCCGCCCCCGACCAGCCCGTCGCTGACCTGGATACTGCGGATCGGGCAGCCCTGCCCGTCAAGCCGGTCGGCGACGCCGATCGCCTGCAGCATGCGCCACGACGCGCTGGCGACCGCGGAGGCGCGGCCATCAAAGCCGGGGGCGAGTTGCGCCGCGGGATCGGCGGGATCGATGACGATGCTGGTAAGGCCATGCGCGTCCAGGGCGGTGGCAAGGGTAAGCCCGACGAGTCCGCCGCCGAGGATGATGACGTCCGCTGTATCCATGGGACCGGTGTAGGCGGGGACGGCGGGCGGGGAAACGGCCTTTTGCACGGTTGGGCAATTGGTCCGCGCCTTGACCCCATCTTGCCCCCCGGCGCATGATACCGGGTGGAACAGACGCAGCACGGCGACAGGCCGGCGGCGCGGGCGGGATCGGGACATGGCAAGCGACGGAATGGCGGCAACCACGATGTGGCGGTCGCAGGCGAAGGCAGCGGCGGTGCGATCGGGCACGCTGGCGATGGCCGCGCTGCTGCTGGCGACGACGCTGGCATTAGGCTTTGCCATGGCCAGCTATCATGGCAGCGATCCGTCGCTGAACACCGCCGCCGACGGTCCGGTGCTGAACGTGCTGGGCATACCCGGCGCGTGGACCGCGGATATCCTGTTCACGCTGTTCGGCCTGCCGGCGCTGTTGCTGGTGCCGCTCATCCTGCTGGCGGGTCTGCGGTTGTGGCGCGGAGCGCCGGCCGGGCGGTGGGGTCGATCGCTGGCCCTTGCGCTGGTCGGGATCATGATGCTGGGCGGTGCGCTGGCGCTGTTCCGCAACGGCGCCAGCGGGCAATTGCCGGCGGGATGGGGCGGGATGGCCGGGATCGGGATCGCCGCGGCCGTCGATGCCCTGTCCACGTTCGTGCCCGGCGCGGGTGCGGCCAGGATCGCGCGGATGAGCGTGATGGCGCTGCTGGTACCGGCCGGACTGGCGATCGGCATGCGCGGGTTGGCGTTGCAGGCGGGCGAACGCGCGTTCCTGGGCAAGGTCCGCCGGCGGCGGGGGGCCGAGGATGGCGACGGCGCGACGCGCGATGCGGCTGATTTCCCGGTCGACGACCTGATCGTTCCCGCCACGCGCCCGCCGCGGCCGGTGGCGGTGCCCGATG
Organism: Sphingomonas sp.; assembly: GCF_036387535.1. Lineage (GTDB taxonomy): Bacteria > Pseudomonadota > Alphaproteobacteria > Sphingomonadales > Sphingomonadaceae > Sphingomonas_R. Next base: position 18,216 of record NZ_DASVTO010000099.1, on the reverse strand, counting down.
GCCGCGCGCCACCGGTCATCACCGAACCGTCGACCGCACCCGCACCGGCACGACGGCCGGCGGCAGCGCAGACCAAGCTCGACCTGCGCGATACCTATGAACTGCCGCCGATCGACCTGCTGACGCCGCCCCCGCCATCGTCGGGCACCCCGATCGACCGCGCCGCGTTGGAACGCAATGCGCGGTTGCTGGAATCGGTGCTCGACGATTTCAAGGTGAAGGGGCAGATCGTCGAGATCCGGCCCGGTCCGGTGGTCACGATGTACGAACTGGAACCCGAATCGGGGATCAAGGCCAGCCGCGTGATTGCGCTGGCCGACGATATCGCGCGCAACATGTCGGCGCTGTCGGCGCGGGTCGCTGTGATCCCGGGCCGCACGGTGATCGGCATCGAACTGCCCAACCAGAAACGCGACATGGTGGCGCTGTCCGAACTGGTAGCGAGCCAGGGGTTCGAGGATCAGCAGGCGCAGCTGCCGCTGATTCTGGGCAAGAACATCGCCGGCGATCCGGTGATCGCGGACCTGGCGCCGATGCCGCATCTGCTGGTCGCGGGTACCACCGGTTCCGGCAAATCGGTCGGGCTGAACTGCATGATCCTGTCGCTGCTCTACCGGCTGACGCCGACCCAGTGCCGCATGATCATGATCGATCCGAAGATGCTGGAACTGTCGATCTATGACGACATTCCGCATCTGTTGTCGCCGGTCGTCACCGATCCGCCAAAGGCGATCCGCGCGCTGAAATGGGCGGTGGAGCAGATGGAGGAACGCTACCGGATGATGGCGTCGGTTGGCGTGCGCGGGCTGGGATCGTTCAACGACAAGGTGCGGCAAGCCAAGGTGAAGGGCCAGCCGCTCGGCCGCAAGGTGCAGACCGGCTATGACGCGGAGACCGGCACGCCGATCTACGAGGAAGAGAAGCTGGAATATGAGGTGTTGCCGCAGATCGTGGTGATCGTCGACGAGCTGGCGGACCTGATGATGACGGCCGGCAAGGAAGTCGAGTTCCTGATCCAGCGGCTGGCGCAGAAGGCGCGTGCGGCGGGCATCCACCTGATCATGGCGACGCAGCGGCCATCGGTGGACGTCATCACCGGCGTCATCAAGGCCAACCTGCCGACGCGGATCAGTTTCCAGGTGACCAGCAAGATCGATTCGCGCACCATTTTGGGCGAACAGGGGGCCGAACAGCTGCTGGGCAAGGGCGACATGCTCTATATGCCCGGCGGCAAGCAGATTGCGCGCGTCCACGGACCGTTCGTAAGCGACGAGGAAGTGCGCGCGGTGGCGGATTTCTGGCGCGGGCAGGGTCAGCCCGACTATATCAAGGCCGTCACCGAGGAACCGGAAGACGGCGGCTATGCGCTGGAAGGCGCGCCGAGCGGGCCAGACGACCCCGAAACCCAGGCCTATCGCCGTGCCGTGCAGCTGGTGGTGGAGAACAAGAAGGCATCGACCAGCTGGCTGCAGCGACAGCTGCGCGTCGGATATAACAGCGCGGCGCGGCTGATCGAACGGATGGAAAAAGAGGCGATCATCAGCCAGCCCGACCATGTCGGCCGGCGCGAGGTGCAGGTGGAGCCGGAGGACCTGCCGCGCATCCTGGGGTGAATGCCCGGCGGGATGGAATGTCGTTGCTGGAAGGCGGCGGGGATTCTTCGCCGATCGGATGTGCCATCCAAGGTGATCGGCCCGAATGTGCTGGCAGCGGCGACCTGCACGTCCATCGCGATGGAACCGGTGTCTCTCACTTCCGAACGGCTTCGAACTGCCGGTTCAGAGGCGGTTCAAACCGCGTCCGGCACTATCCATCGACACCATCCGCTGGAGTGACCATGTTCCGTTCCATTCTGATCGCGGCCATGTTGGCCACACCCGTTGCCGCCACCGCGCAGACCACCCCGCTGGCGCAGGTGTCGCAGCATCTGCGGGCGGTGAGCACGATGACCGCGGACTTCGTGCAGACCGACCGCATGGGCAAGTCGGTCGGCGGCAAGCTGAGCATGAAGCGGCCGGGCAAGGTCCGGTTCCAGTATCAGAAGGGCGTACCGCTGACGATCGTCGGGGATGGGCGCGCGCTGACCGTCTATGACGCGTCGGTCCGGCAGGAATCCCGCTGGCCGATCGGCAATTCGCCGCTGTCGGTGCTGCTGGATCCGTCCAAGGATCTGAGCCGCGTCGCGAAGGTGGCGCCCTCGCCCAGCCCGCAAATGGTGCTGGTGGAGGCCCGCGACCCCAAGCATCCGGAATTTGGCACCACCACCATTGCGTTCAACCGCAGCGCGTCCGCGCCCGCCGGTTTGATGCTGGTCGGCTGGTCGACGCTGGACGCGCAGGGCAACCGGTCTTCGGTGCGGCTGTCGAACCAGCGTTTCAACGGGCCGGTCGACGATCGGCTGTTCCGCTGGATCAGCCCGCGCCGGACCGGGCCGCGGGGCTGAGCCGCGCCCCGGACCGGCGGACGCAGAACTTTCCCAATGGACACAAACCGTTCATCCGGGCGCAAGGATGAATCGCTATAAGCCGACCTGCGGTTGCGGAGCCGCCACCGGGTTTCCCCCCTGTTGCCCGATCGGTTCCGTACCCCGCCTGCGTGACGAACGACAGGTCGGCCCTCGCTCCATGCCCCCGGAGCGGGGGCCATTTCGTTTGGGGTGAGCTCCATCGCGGTGGCTGGCGCCGTATCGATGCCGGCGCTACATGCGCGGCATGGCCGACCGTCTTAAGATCGCTTCGTGGAACATCAATTCGGTGCGCGCCCGGTTGGAGATCGTGCAACGGTTTCTGGCCGACGAAGCGATCGACATCCTGTGCCTGCAGGAAACCAAGGTCATCGACGATACCTTCCCGGCGGCGCCGTTCCGGTCGATGGGCTATACGCACCAGATGCTGAACGGCCAGCGGATGCACCACGGCGTCGCGATCCTGAGCCGGGTCCCGTTGGCGGTCGACCAACGTCACGACTGGCAGGATAATGGCGAGGCACGGCATATCGGCGCGGTGCTGGACTGCGGGATCCGGATCGAGAATGTCTATGTCCCGGCCGGCGGCGATATTCCCGATCGCACATTGAACCCGAAATTCGGACAGAAGCTGGACTTCATCGCACGGATGACGCGCTGGTCGGAAACGGTCGATCATCCCACGTTGCTGGTCGGCGATTTCAATATCGCCCCGCTGGAATGCGACGTGTGGAGCCACAAACAGCTGCTGGACGTCGTCAGCCACACGCCGACCGAGGTCGCGGCGCTGGAACGATTGCAGGCGGCGGGGCGCTGGGTTGATCTTGGTCGTCAATTCGTGCCGGCGCCCGAAATGCTGTTCACCTGGTGGAGCTATCGCGCGTCCGACTGGCGCGCATCGAACCGCGGCCGGCGGCTGGATCATATGTGGGCGACCGCCGATGTCGCGGCCAAGGCGGTGGCGCACCGGGTGCATGTCGATTGCCGCGACTGGCTGAAGCCGTCCGATCATGTGCCGTTGGTGACCGAGTTCGCGTTGTGAGCGATCCGCGCGCGGCGGCCCGCGCCATCGACGCGCTGCGGCGCGGATGGCCGGTCAGCATCGGCGGCATGGACGGCGCAATCCACGTCCTGGCGATCGAAACCGCCGATGCCGACCGACTGGGGGCGTTCGACCCGGCGGCAGCGGCGGGCATATTATTGTCGCCCAGCCGCGCGGCCACGCTGAAGCTGGTCAACCAGCGGGATGCGGCGGCGCCCGCGATGCCGGCGCTGGTCAGGCGGGTTCCGTGGATCGATTTCGCGGGCGCGGTCGCGTTGGCCGATCCGCAACGCGACCTGGCGACCCCAATGAAGGGCCCGTTCCCGGCCGCGCCGCTGACGACCGTCGCGGCGGCGGAAGCGGCGCTGACACTGGCGCGGCTCGCAGGTGTGCTACCGGCGTTCTTCCTGCTGCCGCATGCCGGGGAACCGGTCGATGTCACTGCGCAGGATGTCGCAGCCTATGCCGCGCCGGACGGCCTGCGCATTGCGTCGCGCGCCCGATTGCCGGTCGCCGCGGCGGAGCATTCCGAGATCGTGGCGTTCCGCAGCGCGGAGGACCCGACCGATCATGTCGCGCTGCTGATCGGGACGCCCGACGGGCGACCGCCATTGGTGCGGCTGCATAGCGAGTGCCTGACCGGCGATGTCCTGGGATCGCTGAAATGCGATTGTGGACCGCAATTGCAGGCGGCACTGACCGCGATTGCGGACGCCGGCTGGGGCGTGCTGCTGTATCTGCGGCAGGAGGGACGCGGGATCGGGCTGATCAACAAGCTGCGCGCCTATGCATTGCAGGATCAGGGATTCGACACCGTAGACGCGAATCTCCGGCTGGGTTTTGCGATCGACGCGCGCGATTTCGGGGTGGCGGCACGGATGCTGACGCTGCTGGGGATCGACGCGGTGCGATTGCTGACCAACAATCCGGCCAAGGTCGCGGGGTTGGAGGCAGCGGGCGTGACGGTGGTGGAACGGGTGCCGCATGCGGTGACGCCCAACCCGCACAACCACGCCTATCTGGCGACCAAGCGCGATCGGACCGGACACCAGCTATGATCCGGGTCGACACCGGCGCGCGCACGCTGAGCCTGGACGGATGGGCCATCGGCTGCACGATCGGACGCGGTGGCACCTGCCCCGCCGCCGACAAGCGCGAAGGCGACGGGCGGACACCGCTGGGGATCTGGCCGGTGCGTGCGGTGCTGCTGCGACGCGATAGGGTGACCGTGCCGGCGGGATTGCGGCTGCCCTGGCGCTGGATCGATCCCGCCGACGGGTGGAGCGACGACGTCCGCGACGCGGCCTATAACCGCCCGGTCCGCCATCCCCATCGCTTCTCCGCCGAACGGCTGTGGCGTGCGGACGGGCTGTATGACGTGATCGTCGTGCTGGGCCACAACGATGCGCCGCCGGTGCCGGGGCTGGGCAGCGCGATCTTCCTGCATTGTCGTGACGGCGACCGCCCGACCGAAGGCTGCGTCGCGGTAGAGCGAGCAGCGTTATTGGCTATGCTGGTCGAAATGGCGGCGGAAGAACTGGTGGAGATTCAATAATATTTGGAAATACTGCGTAAAATCGCCGGGGCGTAGTTCCCAGTCTATTTGGCTTCCGTCCAGTTAATCGTGGTCAGTGAACGTGGGCCGCAAATGCCGGGCCGTTTCTCCGAAACGTCACAGAAGCCGTGCCATCGATGGTGCATCGGTTTTGTGCATCGCCTAAGTACCCGCCTTTGGGCTGTTTCGTGATTGATGCAGAACCTGTGATTTTCGCATCAGGGACGCGAAAACTGGCAGGGAGCGGCCCTTCAGGTATCGGCCTCATCCAGCGAGAAGGTCTCCCGCTCAATTTCCATTTTTGCGCCCCGCATACGTTTGTGAGCGCAGTCGAAGTGCGCGTAAATTGTCTGCGTCGGCGCTGCTATGGCGTCGTTCCACAGGTTGCTTAGACCTAAATGAAGCGCGTCGGTATGCTCGCGCGAGATGCCGCTGCCGCAGAACCAACATTCGTAGCCCTCGCCAAGTAGCGCGTTTGCCAGACCCGGATTCGTGTCCACGGCAGTGAGCATTTCCGCCAGAGCAACACGATCACGGCTTGCCAGAGCTTCGTCAAAGGCCGGAAGCAATCCCGCAGCAAAGAGCCGCTCGTTCAGCGTCATTCCAGAGAATCGTTCTTCACTCATTGGTGAAGGCTAACGCCCGCTTGCAGGGAGCGCCACCCGGGCCATCAACGGCGACAATGGAGCGTCAGCCGACCGGCCGTTTGCGTCGCCGTGCTGATGCAAAACTTTTAAGTTTTGCATCAGTGAGGGCGGCAGAGGTTTCCCGTGGAACGTATGGAGATGATCTTAAGTCCGTTATCGCAGCTTGACGGCCATGCCGATCACGAACGCAAACACTTCTCGTGACGCCCAATCCCGCTCACGCCCGCGCCCCGAATAGTGCGGTCCCGATGCGGACGTGGGTGGCGCCGATCTGGACGGCCGTTTCATAGTCTTCGGACATGCCCATGCTGAGCCCGGTCAGGCCGTGGTCGCGGGCGAGTTTGGCGAGCAGAGCGAAATAAGGCGCTGCTTCGACCCCGGCCGGCGGCACCGCCATCAGACCTGCGACGGGCAGTCCGGCACCACGCGCCTGATCAAGCAAGGCGGGAAGATCGGCAATGGCGCAGCCACCCTTCTGCGCCTCTTCGCCGATATTGACCTGCAGGAAACAGTCGGGGCGGCGGCCCGACCGATCCATCGCGCGGGCGAGCGCAGCAACGAGCGACGGGCGATCGACACTATGGATCGCATCGAACAGCGCGACGGCGGCATCGGCCTTGTTCGATTGCAATTGCCCCACGAGGTGCAGGGCAGTGCCGGGATAGGCGTCGCGCAGCGCCGGCCACTTCGACTCCGCCTCCTGCACCCGATTCTCGCCAAAGGCGCGGTGGCCGGCGTCGAGCAGGGGCGCGATCTCCTCGACGCTTCGCGTCTTGCTGACGGCGATCACCGTGACCGGGTTACCGGCGGGGCGCAGGGCGACGGCGCGCGCGATCCGGGTGGTGGCATCGGCGAGGCGCGCGGCGGGAGGCATGTCCTGGGTCATCGTCCGTCGCTATAGGGCGATGCATGCGACCACGCCACGCCCGCCTGCCGACCGTCTTCATGATGACCGACCCGCGCATGGGCGATGGATTATGGCACGCGCTCGACCGACTGCCGCGCGGCGCCGGCGTGATTTTCCGCCATCATGGCGTGCCCGGACGGCGAATGCTGTTCGATCGTGTCCGGCGGGTAGCGCGGGCGCGGGGTCTGGTGCTGATCCTGGCGGGCAGCCCGGCGATGGCGCGGGGATGGCGGGCGGACGGCGTGCATGGCGCGGCGCCCGGGCGGACGCCGCTGCGCACGATCGCCGCGCACAATGCGCAGGAGATTCAACGTGCGGGGCGGATGGCGGCGGACCTGGTGCTGTTGTCGCCGCTGTTCGCCACCCGGTCGCACCCCGGCACGCGGACATTGGGGCGGGTGCGGTTCGGATTGCTGGCCCGCCGGTCACGCGTTCCGGTGGTGGCACTGGGCGGGATGGATACCGTCGCCGCGCGCAGCCTGCGCGGCTTTGGTATTCATGGCTGGGCGGGGATCGACGCGTTCCTGTGAACGGTGGAACGGGGATCAGAAGCGGAACGCGGTGCCGATATAGATCGCCTGGCTGTCGCGCCGCTGATCGGCAACTGCATCGATACGGTCACGTTGCGTCTTGTAGCGCAGGCCACCGGCCAGATCGAGATTGCGGGTCAGCGAATAGGCGCCGCCGAGATCGACCGAGTAGCTTTGATCCGCCCCGATCAGTGCCGGACGCTGCCCCAGCGCGCGATCGGCACCAAGTTGTAGGCGCGTGCTCCACTTGCGACCCGAATAGCTGAGCCCGAGGTCGATCGCCTCATTGTCGATCGGCAGCAGATTGCCTTCGGTCTTCGCAAAATCGCCCGACAAGGCGAACTTCTTCCAACCGACCGAGACACCGAGATTATAGGCCGACGGCGCCAGCGCGAGATTCGCGACGTTCGTGATGATGCCGGCGCGTTGCGCTTCGATCCGGGCGTTCGCGGCGCGGGCGCGCACAGCGATGGTCACCGCCCGGCGGCTGCCGGGTGCCGTGGACGGCGTGAAGCGGAACCCGCTGCTGTTGAGGCCGGTGATGCTGGCCAGCGCGGCGCGGCGCGGATCGGCCGCCGCCGGCGTGAAAGATCCGATACCGCTGGCCGATGGCAAGGAGATACCGGATGCCCCTGACAGCCGCCGGCGGACCGGGCGCGTGGCCGCATCGGCGGGCGGGACAGCGGACGCGATGAGGACGAGCGCCGTTACCGCTCCCAACACCCCATTAATGGCGCGATTCGCTGCCACGACGCTTCTGGTCCTCCACCCCGAGAAACATGAATAGCATGGAGCAGTTGCAGCCTGCCACCCGCGATTGGTATTATCGTCGCGGCTGTTGCACGAACCCCACAATCGTCGCGCATGGCGGGATCGTGTCGCATGCTTGCGGGGCTTGGCCCAGGCCCTATAACGCGTGGGATCAGGCCGTCCTTCGACGGTGTTGCCCCTGCTGCCTTCGAGGTTTCGTCATGCGTCTGTTTCGCTCCGCGCTCATCCTGGGACTTGTCACGGCGTTGTCAGCCTGCGGCGGCGGCAACAAGGGACGTCCAACCGCGGAAATGGCACCGTCGCGGGTGACCACCATCGGCGTGAACAGCTATCTGTGGCGGGCCGCGCTGGACACATTGTCGTTCATGCCCATGGGACAGGTGGATTCCAACGGTGGCGTGATCGTGACCGATTGGTATCAGAATCCCGCGCTGCCGTCCGAACGGATGAAAGTGACGGTGTCGATCCTCGACCAAGACCTGCGCGCCGATGCGTTGCGCGTCGCTGCATCGCGGGAAGTCTACCAGGGTGGGCGATGGACCGAGGCGCCGGTGCAGGCGGCCACCGTCCAGAAGCTGGAGGAAGTGATCCTCACCAAGGCCCGCGACCTGCGCCGCACCGCCGTTGCCGGCTGAGGACCGCGTCATGACACTGCCGGCCGATCCCGCGCCGTCGCCTGGCCCTGTCCAACCGGTGCGGTTCAACGCGCTTGCGGCCGATCCACGGTGGCAGGCGGTGTGGGAGGAACGCGGCACGTTTCAGGCGGACGATGCCAGCCCGAAACCGAAAAGCTATGTGCTGGAGATGTTCCCCTATCCATCGGGGCGCATCCACATGGGGCATGTCCGCAATTATACGATGGGCGACGTCCTGGCGCGCTATCGCCGGATGACCGGGCACGAAGTGTTGCACCCGATGGGGTGGGACGCGTTCGGCATGCCGGCGGAAAATGCCGCGATGGAAAAGGGCGTTCATCCCGGCGCGTGGACCCGAGCCAACATCGCCGACATGCGCGCGCAGCTGAAGCGGCTGGGCTTCGCACTCGATTGGAGCCGCGAACTGGCGACCTGCGAACCCGATTATTACGGGCAGGAACAGGCGCTGTTCCTCGACCTGTTCGCGCATGGCCTGGTCTATCGGAAGGAAAGCTCGGTCAACTGGGACCCGGTCGATCACACCGTGCTGGCCAATGAACAGGTGATCGACGGTCGCGGCTGGCGGTCGGGTGCGCTGGTCGAGCGGCGCAAGCTGAACCAGTGGTTCCTGCGGATCACCGATTTCGCGGACGAGCTGCTCGCCGGGTTGGGCGGGCTAGACCAGTGGCCGGCCAAGGTCCGGACGATGCAGGAGAATTGGATCGGCAAGAGCCGTGGGTTGAAATTCCGGTTCGCGATCCGCGACCCCCTGCCCGGCCATGCCATGCTGGAGGTGTTCACCACCCGGCCCGACACGATCTTCGGCGCGAGCTTTGCTGCGATCGCTGCGGATCATCCGATCGCGCAAGCGCTGGCGGCGGGTAATCCGGCGCTGGTCGATTTCATTGCCGCCTGCAAGCGCACCGGCACCGCCGCCGCCGAGATCGAGACCGCGGAGAAGATGGGCTATGACACCGGCCTTCGCGTCGTGCATCCGTTCGATCCCGACTGGACGCTGCCGCTGTTCGTCGCCAATTTCGTGCTGATGGATTATGGTACGGGCGCGGTGTTCGGCGTGCCGGCGCATGATCAGCGCGACCTGGATTTCGCACGCAAATATCAGCTGCCGGTGACGCGGGTGGTGGCGCCCTCCCCCGCCGAGGCCGACGCGCCGATCCAGGACGAGGCCGACAGCGCGCCAGGCGTACTGGTGCATTCCCGGTTTCTGGACGGCATGCTGGTCGAGGCTGCCAAGGCGGCCGTGATCGCGCGCGCGGAGGCCGATGGGTGGGGCGAAGGCACCACGATCTGGCGGCTGCGCGACTGGGGCGTCTCGCGCCAGCGCTATTGGGGTACGCCGATCCCGATCGTGCATTGTGATGCCTGCGGCGTCGTTCCGGTTCCGGTGGCGCAGCTGCCCGTGGTGCTGCCGGAGGATGTGGCGTTCGATGTGCCCGGCAATCCGCTGGACCGCCATCCGACATGGAAACATGTCGCATGCCCGGGGTGCGGGCAACCCGGGCGGCGCGAGACCGATACGCTCGACACGTTCGTCGATTCGTCCTGGTATTTCATCCGTTTCGCCAGCCAGCCGAAGGACAAGCCCTTCGACAAGGCGGTGGCGGAGCAATGGTTGCCGGTCGGGCAGTATATTGGCGGCGTCGAACATGCGATCCTGCACCTGCTCTATGCACGGTTCTGGACGCGGGCGCTGCATCGGATCGGTCGGCTGGATGTTGCGGAACCCTTTGCGGGGCTGTTCACGCAGGGGATGGTGACGCACGAGACGTATTCAATGCGTGTCGAGGAACGCACGGAAAGCGGTGAGATGCTGGTCGTGCCGAAGTGGCTGTCGCCGGACGAGATCGAACGCCGCGACGACAGCGTCGTCGAACGCGAAACGGGGATGCCCGTCATCGTCGGCCGTATCGAGAAGATGTCCAAGTCCAAGAAGAACACGATCGATCCGGGGCCGATCGTCGACCAATATGGCGCGGATGCGGTGCGGTGGTTCATGCTGTCCGACAGCCCGCCGGAACGCGACCTGCCGTGGAGCGAGGCGGGGATCGAAGGTGCGTGGCGCTTCGTGCAGCGGCTGTGGCGATTGACCGCGCCGAATGACGCGGCATTGGCCGGGTCCGACGCCGAACTTGACAGGCGGGTCGCGCGCGCGACGGCGGGCATTGCGGAGGATATCGAGGCGCTGTCGTTCAACAAGGCGGTGGCGAAACTCTACGAACTGACCAACGCGCTCGACAAGGCCGGGCCCTCGGCATCCCGAACGGCGGCGGTCGAAACCCTGGTTCGGCTGGTGGCGCCGATGGTGCCCCACCTGGCGGAGGAAGCCTGGGAGCGGCTGGGCGGCGACGGGCTGGTGGCGGACGCCGCCTGGCCCACCGTCGATCCGGCGTTGCTGATCGATGACGTCGTAACAATCGCGGTGCAGGTCAACGGCAAGCTTCGCCATACACTGGCGGCGCCCAAGGATGCCGACAGGGCGATGCTGGAAGCGATGGCGATGGCGTCGGACAAGGTGATCCGTCAACTGGAAGGGGCAAGCCCACGCAAGATCATCGTCGTGCCGGGCCGGCTCGTGAACATCGTCGCATGATGCGGCGACTCACCCCTGCCCTGCTTGCGCTCGGGCTATTGGCCGGTTGCGATCTGCGCCCGGTTTACGGCGGTGGCGGGAGCGGTCCGGTCGCAACCGCGCTGGGCGAAATCGCGGTCGCGCCGATCGCCGGCAAGACGGGTTATCTGATGCAGGGTGCGCTTACGGATCGGCTGACCGGCGGGCCCAGCGCCGCACGGCGGCTGGAAGTCGAACTGGATGACCAGATCACGGGATTCGGTATCCGCAGCGACCAGTCGGTCACGCGCGAGCGGCGGACGTTGCGTGCGCGCTACCGGCTGGTCGACAGCGCAGCGGGTACGGTGTTGCTGGACGCGACCGCCAGTTCCGATGCCGGGATCGACGTGGTCAGTTCAGAATATGCGCTGATCGCGGCCGAACAGACCGCGTTGGAGCGGCTATCGAAAGATATAGCCGACCAGATCGTAGCGCGATTGGCGCTGTATGCGCGACGGTCGGGTGCGGCGGTGGCTCCCCCCCGGTGATCCTCAAGCGCCCCCAGATGGAACGGGCGCTGGACAAGCCGGACCCCGCCGTCCGCATGTTCCTGCTCTATGGCCCTGACGAGTCCGGGTCGCGTGATCTGGCCGCGCGGCTGGGAAGGGCCATGCCGGGCGCGGAGCGGATCGACCTGAGCGGTGCCGGGTTGAAGGCCGATCCGGCGCGCTTGTCCGACGAAGCAGCGGCGATGTCGCTGTTCGGTGATCGCCGTTATATCCGCGTCGAGCCCGCCGGGGACGACATGATCGAGGCGGCGGAGACGTTGATGCAGGCACCCGCCGCCGGGAACCCGGTGATCGTCGTGGCCGGTGCGCTGCGCAAGGATGCCAAGCTGGTCAAGCTGGCGACCGCGCATCCGGACATATTGACCTGCATCTCCTACCCGCCCGAAGGTGTGGAGGCCGATCGGATCGCGATCACCATGGCCGCAGCCGAAGGGTTGCGGATCGACCCGGAGGTGGCGCAGGCGCTGGCCTCGGCATGCGGTGGCAACCGTGCGCTGTTGTCGCGCGAGATCGAGAAGTTCGCGCTGTATCTGGATGCCGCCCCGGACCGGCTTGTGGTGCTGGACATGACGGCGTTCGAGGCCCTCTCGGCGGATGCGGAGGGGAGCGATGTCAATGCGCTGGTCAATGCAACATTTGATGGCGATCTCGCGACCTTGGACGCTGCGCTGGGCAGGCTGGATGGTGCGACCGAGGCCGTCCCGGTCCTGCGCTCGCTGCTACGGCGGACGCTGCTGCTCTCCGGGCTCCGCGCCGATGTGGCACGCGGCGCGAGCGTCGACCAGGTTATGGCCGGTGCCGGAAAGGCGATTTTCTACAAGGAACGCGGCATTGTGGCCGGACAGCTTGCGCGCTGGGCTCCCACGGCACTGGCGCGTGCGGCAGAACGTCTGGCGCAAGCGGAACGCGACGTGAAATCCACCCGAACGACCGGGGCGGCCGGGCTTGGGGAAGTCCTGTTTGCGATCGGCCGGCAAGCACGCCGACGCGCGTGAGCCGGCCGGATCAGATCAGTTCACCACTCAGGCGCTGGCACACCATGTCGAGCTGATCGAGGGTGGAATAGCGCAGCGTCACGCTGCCGCCGTCCTGACCATGAACGATGGCGACCTTCAACCCAAGCAGATCACCCAGCTGCCGCTGCAACGCGGCGATATCGGCGTCGGGCTCCGAAGCGGTTGGGGCCGGCTTTGGCGGCCGTTGTGGCTTTGCCGTCCGCGCCAGCTGTTCGGTTTCGCGGACCGAAAGCCCGCGGTCCAATACCTCCCGCGCCAGGCTGACCGGGTTTTCGGCGGTAACCAGCGCCCGCGCGTGGCCCATCGACAGGAGGCCAGCGGAAACATCGGCACGCACCGGCTCCGGAAGATCCAGCAGCCGCATCAGATTGGCGACATGGCTCCGTGACTTGTTGACGAGCTTGCCCAGCGCTTCCTGGCTATGGCCATATTCGGCCATCAGGCGCTGATAGGCTTCGGCCTCCTCAATGACATTGAGGTCCTGACGCTGGATGTTCTCGATCAGGGCGACTTCCAGCGTTTCGATATCGTTGAACGCCCGGATGATGACCGGCACTTCATGAAGCTGAGCACGCTGTGCCGCCCGCCACCGCCGTTCTCCGGCGATGATCTGATATCCACGATCAAAGGGCCGCACCAAAATCGGCTGGAGCACGCCGCGCGCTGCGATCGACTCCGCCAGTTCGTCGAGCGACGCCTCGTCGAAATGGCGGCGCGGTTGTCCTGGATGCGGATGGATGGCGGCGACCGCCACGGACTGAACACCCAGGGGGCGCACGCCATCCGCCGCCACCGGTGCCTCGCGGTCGACCTCCCCCAGCAGGGCGGAGAGCCCGCGGCCCAGGCCAGCCGGACGCTTTCGGATATGGATGCCGTCGCTGCTCATCATCGTTCCTTCACGCGGCCTGCGCCGGGGCCGGCAGTCGCCCAATCAACTCTCTGGCAAGCGCGATATAAGCTTCGGACCCCGAACAGCGATGATCGTAGATCAAGGCGGGCAGCCCGTGGCTCGGCGCCTCCGACAGGCGCACGTTGCGCGGAATGACCGTGTCGAACACGACGCCACCCAGACAGGCGCGGACATCCTGTGCAACCTGTTCGGACAAGCGGTTGCGACGATCATACATGGTGAGCGCCACGCCGAGGATTGACAGGCCGGGATTGAACCGGGCGCGGATCCGCTCGAACGTCTGCAGCAACTGGCTCAACCCTTCCAGAGCGAAGAATTCGCACTGAAGGGGGACAAGAAGCAGTCGCGCCGCGACAAGGGCATTGATCGTGAGCAGTCCCAGTGACGGCGGACAATCGATCAGGCAAACGTCCCAGCGCCCGGGCTGGGCCATATTGATCGCGGTATCCAACCGATGCGTGCGATGTTCGAAGTCGATCAGTTCGATCTCGGCACCCGAGAGGTCAACGGTTGCAGGGACAAGGTCCAGCCGCGGCACCCTGGTTGGAATCGCGGCATCGACCAGGCTGCTGTCGCCGCGCAGTACCTCGTAACTCGATGCGTTGCGCTCCTGCTGCTGCACGCCAAGCCCGGTCGATGCATTTCCCTGAGGATCGAAGTCGATCAGCAGCACGCGCCAGCCCGCCGCGGCGAGCGCCGTAGCAATGTTGATGGCCGTGGTGGTCTTGCCCACGCCGCCCTTCTGATTCGCTACGGCTATCCGGATCATCGCGGCTTCCTTTCCGTAGGGCGAACATCGGAGGCGATGATGATCGCGGCGTCGGCATCCGTCCTGCTGGGGACCAAGTTAAACCGACCTTGCCATGTTGCGCGGGCGTCCGCCAGTTCGGTGATTGCGGTGCGGCCTTTCGGCAGAACCCAGACGGTATCGGCAGCGGAAAAGCGGACCGCGGTCGCAAAGAGTTTCGGCAGGGGCGCGTAGGCTCGGGCCGTGATCCTGTCAAAGCGTTCGGTCGGCATGGTTTCAATGCGACCCGCGTGGAGCGTAGCCCGATCGCCGAGATCAAGATCCTGGATCACCGCGGCCAGAAAATCACTGCGGAGGCGACGGCTCTCGACCAGCCGAACGTGCGCGCCAAGGATTGCGAGAACAATCCCCGGTAGCCCTGCCCCGGATCCGATGTCGAGCCATCGACCGCCGGGAGCATGGTCGAGAAGTTGCGCCGAGTCATCCAGGTGTCGCGTTTCGAAATGTTCGAGGCTCGACGCTGACACGAGGTTCTGGTTCAGAGCCTCGCTTCGCACCAAGGCTGCATAGCGCTGTAGTCGCTCTTGTGTTTCACGTGGAACACTCATGCCGCGCGGCGCGCCTCGACCAAGATAGCCGTCAACGCCGCCGGCGTAATACCGCGAATGCGCGACGCGGCCTTCAAATCCGCTGGGCGTGCATGCTGCAGCCGTTCAACCATCTCCAGCGACAGCCCGGCTATCTGGTCATAAGCAATGCTATCCAGAGCGAGATTGATGCCCCCAAGGAGACGGCCGGCCTCCGCGCGCTGTCGCTCGACATAAGGCGCGTACAGCTGATCGGCCACGACCTCGGCAACGATCGGCATCGGCACTTGTGATAGTTCCGGGACCTCCCGAAGAACGGCTTCTGCTGGCTCGGGTGCGGAAAAGGCTTTCTTGATCTGTACGGCCCGCGCCGGAGATCCGATCGCGGCATCGAGCGCCACGCGACCAGTATCCCTGAGCCTTTGCCGCGCGGCAAAGGCCGCGCGTCGCTCCGCGCGAACGGCACCGACCGCGATCGCGTGCAGTGTCAGCCTTCTTTCCGCATTGTCCGCACGCAAGTGCAGTCGATTATCAGCGCGGGCGGTCAGCATGCGATAGGGTTCGGTGATCCCCTGAAGCGTCAGATCATCGATCATGACCCCGATATAGCTTTCGGTTCGATCGAAGAATATCGGTCCCGTTCCCAGCGCCCGCGCGGCCGCATTCAATCCGGCGACCAGCCCCTGCCCCGCGGCCTCTTCGTAACCGGTGGTTCCGTTGATTTGTCCAGCGAGGAACAGGCCGGGCAATGCTCCCAACGCCAGGCTGGCATCCAGCGCGCGAGGATCGATATAGTCGTACTCGACGGCGTACCCTGCTTCCAGGATCTCGACCGCTTGGAGGCCCGCAATGGTCCGCAGAAACGCCCGTTGGGCCCCAAGCGGCAAGGATGTCGATATCCCGTTGGGGTAGATGGCGGCCGTGTCGAGCCCCTCCGGCTCCAGAAAGATCTGATGCCCGTCGCGGTCCCCGAAGCGGTGCACCTTGTCCTCGATCGAAGGACAATAACGCGGGCCTGATCCGGTTATGCGCCCCGAGAACAATGGCGACTGGTCCAGCGCCCCACGGATGATGTCATGCGTGGCGGCGTTGGTTCGCGTGACGGCACAGTGCAGCTGAGGGAGGATGCGCGCTCCTGAAGCAGGGGACATCGTCCAAGGGTCAGTGTCGCTTGCTTGCTGCTCCAAGGCTGCCCAGTCGATGGTGCGACCGTCGAGCCTTGGCGGCGTGCCCGTCTTAAGCCGGCCCATGGGCAGGTCCAAGCCACGGAGCTGCTCGCCGAGGACCGTCGCCGATGCCTCCCCTACGCGACCACCAAGTTCCGATTGCAAGCCGGTGTGCAACACGCCGTTCAGGAACGTTCCGGTCGCGAGCACGACCGACGTCGTCGCGATGCAGCCCGTCCTGGTATTCAACCCGACGATCTGCCCACGTTCTATGAGCAGGCCGACAACATCGGCTTCTAGGATGGCGAGATTTCGATAGCCCCGCAACATCGCCTGAACCGCAGCGGCATATCTGACACGATCGGCCTGGATCCGTGGACCTTGAACCGCCACGCCCTTGCTGCGATTGAGCATCCGGTAATGGATCGCGGCGGCATCGGCCGCCTGTGCCATGATACCATCCCAGGCATCGACTTCGCGAACGATATGACCTTTGCCGATCCCGCCGATTGCGGGGTTGCACGACATCGCGCCGATCCGGTCGGCACGCATCGTGACCAGAGCGACCGAGGCGCCCAACCGGGCAGCGGCAGCGGCAGCTTCACATCCTGCATGGCCGCCACCGACCACCACAACGTTATAATGCTGATTCATGAGAGCTGATATAGCCGTTCAGGCGGCGCTTTGCACGACCGCTGATATGTTCCACGTGGAACATCATTTCCCCAAGCAGAATTGCCCGAATATCACGTCCAGCACATCCTCAAAACCCGCCTTGCCGGTCAGCCGATCAAACGCGGCGCATAGCCGGCGCAACGCTTCTGCTTGCAACACGAGGTCCGTGATCGATGCGGCATCGTCCGCGGCCGCCGCGGCAAGCGCAAGCTCTTGTCGCTGACGGCGTGACAAAGCGACACCGTCGGGCTGCGGCAGCAACAGCGTAGCACGCGCGCGCAGCCAGTGCCCGAGAGCATCCATACCCTCCCCCGTCACAGTAGAGATGGCCATCCTGTCATTGGGGATCGCCTCATGCAGCCGGATGTCGCGGCGTGGAAACAGCCATGCCGTGTTAGGATGTGATGGCGGCGGCTCATCACCGAGCCAGAGCAGGAGGTCTGTCCGCGCTATACGATCCCGCGCGCGATCGATACCGATCCGTTCGACCAATTCCTCACTCTCGCGAAGCCCGGCGGTGTCCGAGAACAGGAAGGGCACACCTGCGATGGTCACCGGGACGTCCACGACGTCGCGGGTCGTACCCGGCAGCGGGGACACGATGGCCGCATCCCTTTGAACAAGGGCGTTCAAGAGGCTGGACTTCCCGGCATTGGGTGGCCCCGCGAGAACGACGACGATGCCGTCTCGCAAGCGTTCGACCGATGGAGCGGCCAGCGTGTCGGTGATCGTTCGGGCCAGCGTGCGCGCCTCAGCCGCTATGTCGACGCGCGCAGCGGCAACATCATCCTCATCGCCAAAGTCAAGGCTCGCCTCGACCAAGGCCGCCAGCCGAAGCGCCGTTTGCCGGCACGGGTCGATGATTCGTCCCAACGTGCCATCGGCCATCGCCAGCGCCGCCCTGCGCTGATACTCGGTTTCGGCCGATAGCAGGTCACCGAGCGCCTCCGCCTCCAGCAGGTCGATCCGGCCGTTCAGGAACGCACGTCGGGTAAACTCGCCAGCCTCCGCCGCCCGCGCCATGGGGATCTCGGACAGGACAGCCAGCATCCTTGCAACGACGGCTCGTCCGCCATGCAGATGCAGCTCGGCCAGATCCTCGCCGCTGACCGTGGCAGGACCCGGAAACCACAGGATCAGTGCCTGATCGATCAGCGCACCGTCGCGGTCGCGCAAGCGGCGTAGCGTCGCCAGCCGCGGAGCCGGCAAAACTCCCGCAACGGCCGCGAGGATCGTTCCTGCTGCAGGGCCGCTGATCCGGATGATGGCAATGCCCGCCGGCGGTGCGCCACTCGATACAGCGAAGATCGTGTCCCTGCCCATTACGGTCATGATCTCATGTCGTCTTTCCGGCCTTCCCCATCTGCTCGGTCAGCTGCCGCCACAGCATCATCCCGGCCTCCCCCATCGGCGCCCAGCTTTTCA
>NZ_DASVTO010000098.1:0-11772 GCF_036387535.1 Sphingomonas sp. | reverse complement strand
CGATCGCGCCGGTCGCGAACGGATCCTGCGGATCCAGACGGAGCGGATGCCGCTCGCGCCCGATGTCGACCTCGGCAGCATTGCCGACCGGACGGAGCGCTATACCGGTGCCGATCTGGAAGATGTCGTCCGCCGTGCCGGCCTGATCGCGCTGCGGCAGTCGATCGACACCGGCCACGTCACCGCCGCGCATTTCCGGGAGGCGCTGGCCGACTCGCGCGCGACGGTCACGGCGGAGGTCGAGCAGGAGTATGAGGCGATGTCCGGCCGCCTGAAGCAACAGGCATCCGCGCTCCAGCCGATCGGCTTCGTCACGCCGGGCATGCTTCGCGGCCGGGAACCGGACGGCGACTGATCGGCGTCGCGGGGCAGCCTTACCCTGCGCTGGTCTTCGCCGCCTGCCGCACGGCGGAGATCAGCTTCGCCAGCGCGGGATCACCGACCGGTTCGGCGACCCGAACCTCGCGTTCGCGGTCGCCGATCCGCAGGCACACTGTGTAGAGCCTGCGGTCGGCGTGTTGCGCCGCCGCCGGCGCGTCACACCGAAAAAAATCGGCATCGTCGGCCAGCCGGACCAGTTCGCACGCCGTATCGTGCGGCAGGTCACGAAACGACACGGCGGTGTCGCGGGCAAGACCGGGAAAATGCGCCAGGCCACCCTCGATCCTGATCCGCGCTTCGCCCTCCACGCCGGTGGAGCCGGTTTCGCCTGCCTGCATCACATCACTCCCACCTCGGTCCACGCGGCGGTCACCGCCGCCTGCTCCGTCCCGCCCGCGCCGAACAATCGCCCGGCCACGTCGATCGAAATCCGTGCAAAGCTGGCGAAGTCCGTATTCGCCGTCGTCTGCGGATCGAGCAGCGCATGATACCAGATCCGGCCCGCGCCGTCCCACGCCTTGCCGCCGATCGCCACCGCCGCTCGCTGGAACGCGCGATTGGGAATGCCGGAATTGATATGCACCCCGCCATTGTCCTCGCTGGTTTCGACATAGTCGCGCATATGTCCCGGCTGCGGATCCTTGCCCAGCACCGGATCGTCGTAGGCGGTTCCCGGGTCCCGCATCGATCGCAGCGCCACGCCCTTCACCGCCGGCGTGAACAGCCCCGCCCCGATCAGCCAGTCGGCCTGGTCCGCGGTCTGCCCCAGCACGCGCTGCTTGACCAGCGATCCGAACACGTCGGAAATACTCTCGTTCAAGGCCCCCGGCTGCCGGTAATAGGTCAGCCCCGCTTCCCGCTCGGTCACACCGTGGGTCAGTTCATGTCCCATGATGTCGACCGCAATCGTGAACCGCTGGAACAGTTCGCCGTCACCGTCACCGAATACCATCTGGCTGCCGTCCCAGAACGCGTTGTCATAGGCGTCGCCATAATGCACCGTCGCATCCAGCGGCAGGCCGGCATCGTCGATCGAATTGCGCTGATACGCGGTCCAGAACAGGTCGAACGTCGCGCCCAGCCCGTCATAGGCCTCGTCGATCGCGGCATCTCCGGTCGGCGCCTCGCCCTCCCGCCGCCGGATCACCGCGCCCGGCGCCCGTTCCGCCTGTCCGGCATCGCGGATCGTGCGCAGCGGGCTTGGCGTC
The DNA here is from genome assembly GCF_036387535.1 of Sphingomonas sp. Lineage (GTDB taxonomy): Bacteria > Pseudomonadota > Alphaproteobacteria > Sphingomonadales > Sphingomonadaceae > Sphingomonas_R. The sequence goes on along the minus strand of NZ_DASVTO010000098.1, from coordinate 10,183 downwards.
AGGATGTTGCCCGCGGCGCTGCGCCGCCGCGCGGTCGGCCCGGTCACCGGCCCCGCCGTGCTGGCCCGCACGATCCGCAGCGTGGGATCGATCAACAGGTTGCGCAACGCCCGCTCGCGCAGTTCGGGCGATCCATTCGCCGCGATCTGCGCCAGGATATAGGGCGGCAGGATGCAATGCAGGCTGTGACGGGGACGAAAGCACATCGAACGACTCCTCACGAAAGATTCTCGGGCGCGATCAGGGGCGGGACCGCCGACGCAGCATGGCGGGCACCAGCGCGACCCACATGATGGTGATGAAGGCCAGCAACTGCGTCGTCTGGTCGGCCCCGCCCGGCAGATATCCGAACCCGCCCAGCGACGCGGCGTAGAGCAGGAACGACACCACCGAGACGATGATCGCGCCGCGATCGGCATCGCCGCCCCGCGCCTCCTGCGTTCCGAACCAGCGCAGCACGATCACGAACAGCGCGATCACCGCGATCAGCAGCAGGCGCAGCGGCCGCGCATCACCCGCGATGCTGATCGCCAGCGGGTACAGCGTCACCGCTTCGATCGGAAACAGCTTCATCAGGCTGGTATAATAGGGCTCCGCAACCGGCACGCCCCGCTGCGGCAGGATCGTCGCCCGCGTCGACGCCGTAGCCGCGGGTCGCAGGCGCAGCGTACCGCGCAGCGTGGCCGGGCCACCCTGCACCATGGGCCGGTCGATCGCGGCGATCACCCGCGCGATCGCCGCGCCATAAACCGCCACCGCCGCATCGCCGGGCGTCAGCGACGCACCGCGCGCCATCGCCGCCTGTGCCTGCTCGGCGATCATCAGGTATCCGGGCTGCGCCTCCGTCTCCGCCGCTTCCCGCGCGGCGAACCGGTCGCGCGCGCCGGCCAGCGCAAGCCGCCATCCCGACAGGCGTTCGAAGAAGCGCGGCACGAACCGCCCATCCTCGACATGACCCTGCAACTGGTCGGCCAGCGCGTCGATCGCGGCCACGGCCTCGGTGGATGTGGTCATCGGCTGCTCCTCAAACCGGCGTCGCCAGGCCGGCGATCAGACCGAGCGCCTTGGTCAGGCGATCGATGTTCATCCGGGCTGCCGCGCGGCGCTGCGCCGCCGTCAGCCGCCCGGCCAGCGCGTCGCGCAATCCGGCCTGCGCACGCTGCGCCAGATCGATCGCATCGCCCACCGTCTGCGCCCGCGCACCGGCCTCCCGCGATGCCGTGCGCGCCGCAAAGATCCGCGCCGCCAGCACCTCGCGCTGCTCCGTGGTCAGCGTTGCCCGGTCGCGCATATAGCTGCGGAACAGCGCATTTCCGAACAGGTCGTCGGCACCCGCCGCACGCCCCCTGCCCCACACCGTCACCTGAGTCTTCAGGCTGGCCAGCGCACGATCGACGACATCGCCGCGCGCCAGCACGATCGCGCGCACCCGCCTCGCGTCGCGCGCCTCACGCGCCAGTTCGGCGGCGAACACGATCAGCGCGGTCAGGCTCTGCCCCTGTTCGGTCGCCAGCACCGCCCCGCCACTGGGCAGATCGCGGCCACCCACGAAATCGGCGAACCGCCCGATCCGGTCGATCTGATCCGCAAAGGCGGTCACCTGCGTGGACACGTCGCTTGCTGGTTCGTCCACGATCTCGGCCAGCGCCGCAGTATAATCGGCGATCGCCGTCAGTGTCTCGATCCGCGGTTCGATGATCGCGCGCGGGCTTTGCCCGATGTCGATCGGGTACGCCGTATAACCCGGCGCCGGACCCGCCGGCCCGACGCAGAGCGGCGCCGGCGGCGTGTCACCCACGGCATCCGGCACCTGGATCAGCAGCGGCGATGCCGGAACGCAGCTCGGATCGCTCGCCACGATCGCGGCGGCCGCCTGCATCCGTCGCGCCTCGACATCGGCGAAATAGCTGCGCGCCGCCGTCGTCGCGGCGGTGCTGGTCGCCGTCACGGTCCGCGCGGTGTCCAGGCGGATGCGGTTCGCCGCGCATCCGGCCAGCAACGCCGCCGCACCCGTCACCGCCAGCATCCCGCTTCGCCGCATCTGCATCATCGCGCTGCTCTCCGTCTCCGCCTCGGGCGCAGCGGTGGATCAGGTCGCCGCACCGGCACATCCTGCACCGCATCCCGCCGCCGCCGCAGCGTCGTCACCAGGTTGACGAGACTCGTCACGAGCGCGGCGATCCCCGTCAACATCGCACCATCAATCTCCATCACCGGCCGACTCCAACCTCGTCATGATGCGGCCATTGTTCACACTTTGTTCTCTGTAGGATAGTGAAAAATAGCAATGGATCAAAGACGTAGGTCTGACGACGTTTTGATGACCCGGCGGATCTCCGCACCGGTCGCGCGCGCCTCGTTGGAAAAGCCGTCATACCGGTCGATCCCGCCAAACCGCAGCCCGGTCTGCTGCGCGATCGACAGCAGCGATCGTTGATAGGTCTTGAACGGCCCGAAGATCAGCGACATGCCGCCCACGTCGACGTCCTGTTCGATCGTATAGCCGCTGGCCGATGGCTTGCCGGCATCATCCAGGAACGCCACCACTTTCCAATAGGCCAACGGTATGCGGACCCCGCGATATTCCGGATCGCTTTCGGCGAAGATCGGTCCGGTGAACACCATCGCCCGCTCCTTCCAGCGCTTCGTGTTACTCAGGATGAAATCTTCCAGCGACAACCAGGTCTCCTGGTTGAATGCGGACAGTTGCGGCGCGCAATTGGTGAAATGGAACGTGTCGCGGTTGGCGGTCGCGGCCTCGCTGCCCCAGTTCGGATCCTCCCGCCGCACCAGATGGCCGCGATCGAAATCATTGTCGCTGTACAGCGCATCGCCAATCTGGGCATCGGCCGGGATCCGCGCGTCCAGCGCCCATGGGTCGCCGCCGCGCGGCACCGATACCGCATTCGCCCCGTCGATATTGACCGCCGTGAATACCGCCAGCCGCCGCGACCGGGACATCACCACCGAGAAATGCATATAGTCCAGCTGCCCGTCCGGATCGCCCGTCACCGGCAGGATATCGCCGGCCAGTGCGGCACCGGGGACCGGCAATGCCACGTCGAATGGGGCGAGGAACGCGGGGTCATAACCCCGCCGCCCCTGAAATGCGTCCGCCGGGGTCAGCCGCTCCGCCGCCTCCGCCAGCAACCGCGCCGGCGCCGTGACGATCGGCCGCAGATCGGTCAGGCGGGGGCGGTAATCGGGGTCGAACGCGAACATGGCACTGTCCCTTCGGTCACACGCCCGTGGCAGTCGCCGGGCCCGCCGTCATAACCCGATCGACGCTATCCGCCCTCCCGGTCTTTCGTATGAACCGGCACCGGCCGTCCGCCTACCGGACCAGGATCTCGCCGCGCAGCTTCTCGGTCGCATCCAGCAGGTTCGTACTGCGGAACCGATAGACCGCACGCGGCGTGTCCGGCGCCACGATGTGCAGCGTCGCGGTCTATCGCGCGGCCAGATCGACCTTGTTATCCGTTACCCAGCCGGAGTCGCGCGGCGCGACACGGGCCAGCGCGAAGAAGTCCGGTGACGAGAAATTATGCTTGCGATTGGAAAGGTTGCGGATGCGCAGGATATAATGCTGCCCGCGCCGCAGGGTCACCGTCGACGGTGTGAAGCGGTCGTTGGTCACCGTGATCGTGATCGGCGTGCCCCGGTTCCAGTTCGGCGCGCGCGGTGCCGCCGCCGCACCGCCCGTCACCGCCGTCACCGTCACCGCCGCCAGCGCCATCGGTCCCCAATATCGCATGTCATCGATCTCCTGCGTGTCGCGACATCAACGCGCCGGTCGATCACCCGATCCCGCGTGCGGCATGGTCGATCCGATGTCGGCGCGCGGACCAGCGCGGACGCGGTGGCGACGGGCAAAAAAAGGCCGGCCGAGGGGATCGGCCGGCGCTAGGAGTTCGGCAGGTGCCAAGGGGGAAAGCACCCGATGCCCCCGTCTAGCCCGATTAGGTTACGATCTCGCTAACGCTGTGGCGTGGGCCTCATCGCCCGCAACGCGTCGCGCGCGACCCGGAAACGTCAGGCACCACCGAAGGCGCGCACGATCGTCAGGAACAGCATGTACAGCAATCCCGACAGCAGCATGGCGGCGGGCAGTGTCAGGATCCACGCGAGCGCGATGTTGCGGATGGTACTTTTCTGCAGGCCGGCGCCGTCGGCGACCATCGTGCCCGCCACGCCGCTCGACAGGATATGCGTCGTCGACACCGGCATGCCCTTCACCTGCGCCAGCAGGATGGTGCTGGCGGCGATCAGTTCGGCGGCGGCACCCATGCCATAGGTCAGATGCGCCTTGCCGATCTTCTCGCCCACCGTCACCACGATCCGCTTCCACCCGATCATCGTGCCCAGCCCCAGCGCCAGCGCGACCGCGATCTTGACCCAGGTCGGGATGTAGCGCGTCCCTTTTTCCAGCAGGTGCTGATACCCGGTCAGCGCCGCGTCGCCGCCGCGCGGGAACATCGCCGCCGCCGCCATCTTGTCCTCGGTCAGCAACCGCAGCGTGTCATAGACCAGATACATGTCGTTGCGCACATTCTTGGTCTGCGCCGCCGGCACCTGGCGCAGCGATCCGAAGCTGCGGAGATCGCCGACGATCTGGCCGGACACCGTATCCAGCGCGGCATAGACTTCGGGCCGGTCGGGCCGGTGCGTCCGCAGCGCCTGCTGCAACACGATATGGGCCTGCCGCGGGTCCACGCTCCGGCCCGCGGCCTTGTCGTGGAACACCGCCTGCGCGCTCGATGCCGTCTGGATGAACGCCGGCGTCGAACTGTCGGGCATCGTGCGGTTCAGCGCATAGGCGGTCGGCGCGACGCCGATCAGGATCAGCATGATCAGCCCCATGCCCTTCTGCCCGTCATTGCTGCCATGCGCGAACGACACCGCGGTGCAGGTGAAGACCAGCAGGGCGCGGATGTGGAACGGCGGCGGCTGCATCCCCTGCGGCTCTTCATACAGCCGGCGGTCCGGCAACACGCGCTTCATCGCCCACAGCAGCAGCATGGCCCCGACAAAGCCCATCACCGGGCTGACCAGCAGCGCCAGCAGCACATTTTCGGCCTGGCTCCATTCCACGCCGGAACTCGCGCCCTGCCCGACGCTGAGCCACTGGTTGGCGACTCCGACCCCCAGCACCGATCCGATCAGCGCGTGGCTCGATGAATTGGGCAGCCCCAGGAACCAGGTGCCCAGATTCCATGCCACCGCGGCGATCAGCAATGCGAAGATCATGGCATAGCCGCCGGCACTGCCCACGTTCAGGATCAGGTCGACCGGCAACAGCGTGATGATGCTGTAGGCGACCGCACCGGTCGACACGAGCACGCCGATGAAGTTCCACACGCCCGACCACAGCACCGCGAACACGGGTTTCAGCGAATGGGTATAGATCACCGTCGCGACCGCATTGGCCGTGTCGTGAAATCCGTTCACGAACTCGAACCCCAGCGCGATCACCAGCGCGAGCGCCAGGAACAGAAAGGCGCCGATCGCCAACGGCTCGCCCACCCGCTGCGTATCCAGGATGATGCTGAACCCGGCATAGCAGAGGCCGGACAGCAATACCGCCAGGAAGCCGATAGCCGCGGCGGGATGAACCTTGTGGTCCAACGGAACCGAATGAGTCTTGGCGACCGTGCCGGAACCGGGGTGCGCTGCTGATATCGTCACGGGATACTCCTGCCCGGCTCCTTTACCCGATATGGCGGATTAGACAACGCGTTCGCTTGCGCCGAATCCGCGCTTTGCCGCACAGGGGATCATGACGCCGCCCGATCCTCTGCCTGGCATGGATAGCGATGATGGCGACGACCGACGGGCGGCGGAGGCGCGCTGGCTGGATCTCACGCGGATCCGGTTGCCGATGGTCGCCGCCGCGCGCGGCTGGCCGGTCCGGGCGGATCACTGCTTCCAGCGGATCCTGCTCGACAATGCCTGCGGTGGCGTCTGGTACGATCATGTCGCCGGGCGCCCGGCTTATGCCCATGCCGATCGCCCGCTGCTCGACCGCGCGATCGCGCTGGCGCAGGCGGCGCTGGCGGGTGACGTCGACCTGGCGGCACTGAACCGGCGATCCCTCGCCTGGCGCAAGCGGTGACGGGCCGGTCAGCCACGGAAAGCCGGTAACCCCGGCCGGGCTATCCCGTGCGCACCGCGAACGATCGCGTCAGGAACAGGCGCATCGCCGCGCCGCCCAGATCGCTGTCGCCGATCTCGATCCGCCAGCCATGCGCCACCGCGATCTGCCGCGCGATGTTGAGCCCGATCCCCGTCCCGCTCGCGCGCGTGGTGAAGAACGGCAGGAACACGTCACGCCGTGCCGCGGCGGGTACGCCCGGGCCATTATCCTCCACCGCGATCATCGGGCCATCGACGGGATCGTCGCGCATCCGCAGGCGGACCTGCGGCTCGGACAGCGCCTGCGTCGCCTGGGCCGCGTTGCGCAACAGGTTGATCATCATCTGCGCCAGCAGATCGGGATCGGCCACGATCACCAGCGACGGATCGACCGCCACATCCAGCCGGTGCCCGGTCCACTCGACGCGGAACAGCCGTTCCAGTTCGGCTGCGAACGGCGCCGCGGCGAAGCTCCGCTGCCGCGGCTCCGGCAACCGCGCCACCATGCGGTAGCTGTCGATGAACCGTCGCATCCCCTCCGCCCGCCGCGCCAGCGTCATCACCGCCAGCCGCGCTTCGGCGATATCGGGCGTCGCCTCCGCCAGCAGCATCGCCGTCGTCCCCGCAAGCGACGTCACCGGCGTCAGCGAATTGAGGATCTCGTGGGTCAGCACCCGGACCAGATCGGTCTGCGTCCCCACCTCCGCCGCATCCAGCGCGCCCTGAACCGGCTGGATCGCCAGCACCCGCACCGGATGGCCCAACCGCGCGACCACGCCGATCCGCACGATCGCACGCTGGGTCCCCCCGGCCAGGTGCAGCGGCACGATCTCCGGCGCGGACGCAGCCGGCCGCGACAGACAGGCGCGCAGCGCGTCGCCATAGACGCCGAATGCCGCGACATCCGCGCCGTCATGCCGGTCGAACAGCTGGCGTGCCGCCTTGTTGACGCGCTCCACCCGGCTTCGCGCATCGATGGTCAGCAGCGGAACCGGCAGGTCGTCGATCATCGCCTCCCAGAAGCGGACCTCCTCCGTGATCCGGACCCGCTCGCTCTGCAGATCGCGCATCGCGGCGCTCAGCGCGTCCCCCAACGCCGCGAATCCGCTGCCGCCACGCGCGTCGAACCGCATCGCGAAATCGCCGTGCCGCAGCGCCTCCACAAAACGCGCCAACATGACGTTGGTCCGCTCGACATGCCGGACCAGCCCGATCAGCGCGCCGATCACGCCCAGCCCGGTCAGCAGCGTCACCGCACCCATGCGGCCGACACCGATCGCCAGCGTCAGTGCGACCAGCGCCACGGCAAGCGCCACCACCCATCCGGCCAGCCCCCAGATAAAGCGCCGGTCAGAGCCCATGCTTCTCCATCCGGCGGTACAGCGCGGCGCGGGACAGTCCCAATTCTCCCGCCGCGGCGGAAATGTTGTAGCCATGCTTGCGCAGCGCCTCCTCGACCAGCCGGCGCTCCACCCGGTCCAGGTTCAGGTCCTCCGCCCCGCGCGTGACGACCGCCTCCGGCGCGATGTGGCGGGTCACCGGTCCCAGCGGAAAATCCTCCGGCACCAACGGCGCACCCCCCGCCAGGATCACCGCCCGCTCGATCGCGTGGCGCAGCGCGCGGACATTGCCGGCCCAGTCATGCGCGACCAGCGCCGCCAGCGCCGCGGGCGTCACCACCGGCGCCGCGCACGCGTAGCGGCGGGCATACAGCGCCAGATAATGCTCGATCAGCGCCGGGATATCCTCCCGCCGCTCGCGCAGCGCGGGAAGCTCGATCTCCACCGTATTCAGCCGGAACAGCAGGTCCTGCCGGAAATACCGTGGATCGCGCAGCATGTCAGGCGTCATGTTGGTCGCCGCAATCACGCGGATATCGACCGGCACCGGACGATTGGCGCCGACCGGGGTCACCACCCGCTGCTCCAGCGCGGTCAGCAATTTTGGCTGCAGCGCCAGCGGCAGGTTGCCGATTTCGTCCAGGAACAGCGTCCCGCCGTCCGCCGCCTGGATACGCCCGATGCGATCCGTCCGCGCATCGGTAAATGCGCCTTTCACATGCCCGAACAGCTCGGAATCGATCAGCTCGGTCGCGATCGCGCCCAGGTCGACCGTGATCATCGGCCTGTCGGCGCGCAGCGACTGGCGGTGCAGGTCGCGCGCAACCAGCTCCTTGCCGGTCCCGTTCTCGCCCAGCACCAGGACGTTCGCGTCGGTCGGCGCCGCCCGCGCGATCAGCGAATGAACCCGTGCCATCGCCGGGGCGTTCCCGATCAGCGGCGTCTCGCCCGCCGCGATGCCGGTGCCGCCCGCCGGCGCGGGATGCGTGGCCGCCGCCTGCCGCCGCGACCGGCTGAGCGCGGCTGCGGTGCGGACGGTGCTCAGCAGCCGGTCGTTCTTCCACGGCTTCGACACGAAATCGGTCGCGCCCCGCTTCATCGCCTCGACCGCCACCATCACGCCGGCATGCGCGGTGATCATCACCACGATCAGCTGCGGGTCCGCCGCCAACACCTGCTGCAACAGCGCCAGGCCCTCTGACGCATCCGTCGCGCCCCGCGCGAAATTGGCATCCAGCAGCATGACGTCCGGGCTGCGGCTGGCCGCCAGCGCGACCGCCTCCTCGGGACGCGACAGCGTCACGACCTCCCGGAACAGTCCGCGCAGCAACAGCCGCGCGGCCACCAGGATATCGTCGTCGTCATCCACGACGACCGCCAGGTCATACTCTGCCACCGTCTGCATCCGATCGAATCCGTACAACCTGTGTGCGGAACCGGACAATCAATTATCGTGCCAGCACCGGGGCCCTATCCGGAAATTGTCGGGCATCATCTGGCACGCTCGGTGCAACGGCGTGGCCATGCAATCCGATGCCATGAGGACCGACGTGGAGCACACCCCCCGGAGCACTATCCTGCTGCTGGTGCTCACAGCACTCGCCTGCTGGGCGTTTTCGCGGTGGCACGCGCCGCTGCCATCGTCCGGCTGGCATCTGAGCCTTCAGGTAGCGCGGGTCCGGATCTCGGTCGGCACCGCCGTCCTGCCCGTCCGGAACCGGACACTGCTGTTCGAAATCGGACAGGTCGCAACCCGGCTGGTGTTGCCGCAATGACGGTGAAGCTCCTGCACACCGACGCGGGCACCCCCGACGGCGCCGTCAGCGGCAGCGGCATGGACCGGGTCGTGACGGCGCGGCGGTGGCCACGCTGGGCGCCTTGGGTGATCGCCGGCGTCGGACTGCTCGCGGTCCTGGCGCTTTTCTGGAGCTATGCGCCGCGCGGGGGGGCGCAGACGGTCGCGACCGATCGGCTGACGATCTCCACCGTGCGCAATGGCACGTTCGAGGATTTCATCCCGCTGCGCGCGCGCGTCACCCCGCTCCTCACCGTCTATCTCGACGCGATCGAGGGCGGCCGGGTCGAACGGATCCTGGTCGAGGACGGCGCCATGCTCGCCAAGGGCCAGCCCATCATCGAGCTGTCCAACGCCGAACTCCAGCTTTCCACCCTCGCCCGCCAGACGGAAGTGGAGCAGCAGATCAACAATATGCGCTCGCAGGAACTGGCGCTGTCGCAGACCCGACTGTCCAACGCGCGCGCGATCCTGGAGGCCGGGCTCGCCCTCCGGAAGGCCAGCCTGCAATATCGGCGGGAGGCACCGTTGGCGGGGCGCGGTTTCGTCGCGGGGAAACAGTTTGATGATACCACCGCCCAGCTCGCCTATGAACAGGAACGGCTCGACGCGCTCCGCCGCAGCCAGGCCAATGATGAACGGCTGCAATCCAGCCAGCTGACGCAGCAGCGCGCCTCGATGGCGTCGATGCAATCCGGCCTCGCCATCGCGCGCGCCAATCTCGATGCGCTGAAGCTGCGCGCGCCGGTCGCGGGGCAGCTCTCCGGGTTCAATCTCCAGGTCGGTGAATCACTGTCCCGCGGGCAGCGCATCGGCCAGATCGACAGCCCGGGCCGCAACAAGCTGATGGCCGGCGTCGACGAATTCTACCTGGGCCGTGTCCAGCTGGGGCAGAAGGCTTCGGTCGACTGGAACG